>JBLHWO010000017.1:0-27446 GCA_047629215.1 Cellvibrionaceae bacterium
ATGTAGATTTATTTTAAGCTATTGATTTTAATAGCTTTAAATTTTACGGCATAGCTCTTGCGTTACCTATTATAACAGGTGCAGCGAGATCGAAATAAATGCCACAAGCCTCTAATCCAAAAAAGTCAAAAGCGTCGGTATCACAGATACCCTTATTTGTTCATATAAAAGAAACTATTCGTAAGCAGATATTGAATGGAAGCTACTCAGTGCATGATAAGTTGCCGTCGGAAAGGGAGTTAATAGAATCGTTTAAGGTCAGCCGCATTACGGTCAGGCAAGCTTTAGCTGAGCTGCAACGCGAAGGGCTGGTTTTTAAAATCAACGGTACAGGCACTTTTGTCTCAAAACCCAAAGCGGCTTTAGATGTATCTAAGTTGCGAGGCTTCGGTGAAGCCATGTCGAGCATGGGCTATGAATCTTTTGCGCGAGTACTCAGTATTAAAGAGGAGCTCGCGCCCAATGATATTACTACCAAGCTCAATCTTTCCGCCGATTCTACCACCACAAAAATTCAACGATTGCGTTATCTAAATCGTGAACCAATCTCTCTTGATATTACCTACTTTGCGCCGGTACTGGGAAAAATTATTGCTGCTGCTGACCTTGAGCGGCGCGATATTTTATCGGTTTTAGAGAACGAGTGTGGCGTCGCTCTTGAAAATGCCAAGGTCAGTATCGAATCTCAACTTTGTGATGATTATTTAAGTCGTCATTTACAGGTTGAAGCTGGCGGTCCGATTTTACACATAGAGCGCATGCTCTTTAATACTGAACACCAGCCAGTTCTGTATGAAAACTTATTTTACCGTGGCGATGTATTTCGTTATAGCTTGGATATAGAGCGCTAAAAACTGACCGATTAGATTTAGTTAACCCTTATACTGATTAGGATTTTATTATTTTGAAAATGCCATCAATAGCAACCGCCGTATCTGAAAAAGAATTAACGTTACTAGAAAATAGTATTGTTAATCGAATAACTGAGCAAGACTGGCTGGACTTAACCATAGAGATGGTGCGTACGGGCCAACCACATTCAGTGAACCCGCTGGACCCTGATATCCCTGCGGGCGAGGAAGAAGCTATTGCTTTGTTTGTTGCCGGCAAGTTAGAAGCCATGGGCTTTACCGTTGAAAAATTTGAGTCTCAAGCCCGCCGTCCTAACGTGGTGGGTACCTTGAAAGGGAGTGATCCCGAAGCGCCTTCGTTGATGATCAATGATCACCTAGATACCTATCCGGCAGTGGAAGCGGAACGTTGGGATAAGTGCGATGGAAATCCTTTTAAAGCGACGCGACACGGCGATTGGCTCTATGGCCGTGGTACTTCAGATACACGAGGAAATTTGGCTGCATCATTACTTGCGGTGAAAGCGCTTATTGATGAGGGCATTACGCTTAAAGGTGATTTAGTATGTTGCTTCACGGTTGATGAAGAAAAAAATGGTCCCCACGGTTCTATTTATATGACGCAGACCATCGGCTTAAAAACAGATTATTCGATTACTGCTGAACCTACAGCTTGGGGTGGGGAGACAGAACATTGGGGGATGAATATTTCTGTAGCTAATGCAGGTAATTGCCTAGTACAGGTTACCATCAAAGGCATTAAATCACATATTTGGCGGCCCGATACGGGCGTTAATGCAATCACCTTAGCATCTTCTTTAGTGGCGCCGCTTAATGTTATGCCGTTTCGGCATGCGCCCGCTGAATTAATGGGCCACACCCCACCTTGCGTTTGTGTGGTTAGAATCAATGGAGGCCTACCGGGTGAAATGCAATTCTCTCCGGACAGCTGCACCTTAACCTTAGCGGTTGTCGGTATTCTGCCCGGAATGACAATCGAGTCGGTGATAGAAGATATCCAAGGTTCTGTTGGCAAGACTTTAGAGGGGCAAGAGACTGTCAATTTTGAAGTGTCACAGCTTGCTGACTCTTTATTTGTTAACGGCACTGATCCTATTGCTACGGATGAAGAGCCGAATCTGTCTTTGGCAAAAGCCTATCAAAAATTGTTGGGTGAACGGCCGCATATTAATCGTAAAAATGCCTTTAACGATACTATTCGTTTTAACGAAGCCGGTATTAATGCCGTTACTTTTGGTCCCGGTGAAGATGGGTGGGCGCCGATAAATGAAGGTATTTCGATTCCAAAATCGGTTGCAGCTGCAAAAATTTACGCCTTAACGATTATGAATATTCTTGGTGTTAATGATGAAAGCTAATGTTGACCCAAGATTATTAAATCGTGATCAGCAGTTTGTTCTTAGAGGCCAAAAGTCAATTGATTGGATTAAGTCGATTGATTTTAAAAGCCCCAAAAGTACCTATTATTTGATTTCTAGCGCCTCGGTTATATTCATGTTTTTTATTTGGGTTTTAGTGACGTCAATGGGGTGGGCGAACGAACTATTTTTGCCCGGTCCAATAGCTATTTATGATGCCTTCGTGCGGGTACTTTTTGATGGTTATCAAGGTTCAACGTTAATAGAGCATGTAGGTACGAGCTTGTATAGAATACTCAGTGCTTTTTTTCTGGCTTGTATAGTGGGTATTCCTTTAGGTATTGCGATGGGTATGTCGCGCAATGTACACGCCGCTTTTAATCCATTCATTGAGTTTTATCGTCCACTTCCGCCTTTAGGTTTGTATACCTTGCTAGTGATGTGGTTGGGTATCGGTGAATCATCAAAGCTAGCGTTACTGTTTTTGGCGGGCCTGCCCGGAGTCATTATCGCTACTATTCAGGCGGTAAGTGATATTAACCCCATTTATTTTCGGGCAGCAAAATCACTAGGCGCATCGCCACTTCAAATGGTGCGTGAGGTTTATTTGCCTGCAGCAGGGCCAACGATTTTAACGGGAATGAGAATTTCACTGGGTTTTGTTTATACCGTCCTTGTCGCCGCAGAAATTGTTGCGGCCACGGCTGGAATAGGGTGGATGATTTGGGATGCCGCTAAATTTTTATTAAGCGACATTGTCATTATGGGATTGATTGTACTAGGAATAACAGGAGTGTTACTGGATCTGTGTATGAGAATGATTGGACGTATTCTAATGCCATGGACGGCAAGTAAATCTGCGCATTAACATAAAGGAACCGTTATGCATGCAGCACATATTGTAGTGCTAGGTAAGTAGTGCTTATTAAAGAGTGTTTAGTAACTAGCGTTGAGTAAATTAATTCCATTACTTTTTATAACCCATAAATTTAAATATTTTACCATTGGAGAATTGCCATGAAACAACATTTAAAAAGTTTAACCGTTAGTTTATGCCTATCCTTAGGCAGTAGTCTCGCTTTTGCAGAAAAGCCAAAGACGGTAACGATTGGTTTTTTAAATTTAGTGAATGCTCAGCTAGTAACTAAATCACTGGGTCTTGTGCAAAAAGAAATGCCCGGTGTTGAAATAAAATATATTAAAGTCGGTGGTGGCGGAGATATGTTACGTGCGATAGCCGGTAATCAAGTGGACTTTGGTGGCTTAGGTAATCCTCCTACGGCTATTGGCGTTACGCGTGGTTTGCCTATCCAGGGAATTATGGTTTTGAATATGCTCGATTATGTTGAAGCTATGGCGGTGAGAACCTCAGCCAATATTAAGTCGTTTAAAGATCTAGAGGGAAAAACAATCGCAGCACCCTTTGGTTCGACTACGCATTATCTTTTACTTAAAGCGTTGGCTGACGAAGGCATTGATCCGGCTTCAATGAAGATTTTGGATTTGCGCCCTAATGATATTGCCTTGGCATGGTATAGAGGTGATATAGATGCAGCTTGGTTCTGGGAGCCAGCCCTCGGTAAAGTGACAAAAGATGATGGTAATATTTTTATGACCTCAGGCATCATGGCTTCTCGCGGTTATCCAACATGGGATGTGGGTGTCGTGATGAATGAATTTGCTGAGAAATATCCAGATTATGTCGAGAAGTTTATTAAAGCAGAGTGTGCAGGCATCGATTATTGGTTAAATAACCCGAAAGAAACAGCCATGATTATTGCAAAAGAACTAGAGCTTACGGTTGAAGATGCTACGCGTATGATGAAAGGGACTGAAATGATTCCTTGTAAAACGCAGTTGACTGCGCAATATATCGGTACCTCTAAGAATAAAGGTCTGTTTGCAGATACCCTAGAATCTACAGGTGCATTTTTATATAAGCAGCAACGCCTACCAAAAAGTCTTTCTCGTGCAGAGTTTGCTGATTTCTTAAAGCCTAGTTATTTAGAAGCAGTCGTTAAATAACACTCTTTTTAAAAACAATTTTTTAAGTAACACGGTTTTAAACTGATGATTGCCCGAAGTAATTTTTTTGTTCGGGCAATTTTTTTAACGGTTCGTTAGGTGCATATAAATAATGCTAGAGATCCATTCAATCAATTTTGAAATTGACCAATTAAAAAACTATTATCAAGCGGGTAGGTTTACACCGGCCGATATTGTTGCTGAAGTCTATCGCCGTATAAGAACCCAAGTTAATAGTGGGGTTTGGGTTACTGTAGTATCTGAACAGGAGGCCATTGAAAAAGCAAAAATAGTAGGAAGTAAATCTATAGATGATTTTCCACTGTATGGAATTCCCTTTTCAGTTAAAGATAATATACACGTTGAGGGTTTGCCTACTACCGCAAGCTGCCCGGCTTTTAGTCATTATCCCAAAGAGACAGCAACCGTCGTCGAAAAATTATTAGCGGCAGGCGCAATTTTAATTGGTAAAAATACAATGGATCAATTCGCTACTGGGCTAGTCGGTATTCGTAGTTCCGAGCATCCAGTTAATACATTTAATTCAGAGTATATTCCCGGCGGTTCAAGTTCAGGTTCAGCGGTAGCCGTTGCAACGGGTTTGGTTAGTTTTTCTTTGGGGAGCGATACTGGTGGCTCGGGGCGTGTGCCGGCAGCACTTAATAATATTGTGGGTTTAAAGCCTACTCCGGGTATTATTAGTTCCCATGGAATGGTTTACGCCAACCGTTCTTTCGACTGTGTTCCGATTTTTGCACTAAGGTGTGCGGATGCTAAGACGGTATTTGACTGTTTGGTGGGCTTTGATCCCAAGGATTCCTTTTCGATAAGGCATCAAATACCTGATCTGGCCTCATTTGTAGATAACGAAAAATTCACCATAGGTATTCCTAGCAAGCAACAGTTACAATTTTTTGGTGATGAATCGGCAGAAAAAAGTTTTTTTACTGCTGTGGATAAGATGGCAATGCTAGGTGCGACGATCGTTGAAATTGATTTTTCTTTGTTTATTGAAGCTGGAAAAATGATTTTTGATGGCCCTTTTTTAGCCGAAAGATTTAACTCTTTAGAAAAATTTTTAAAGACTAACCCTCACGATGTGAATACGGTCGTCGCCAGTATCGTTGAAAAAGCCAACGCTTATTCAGCTATTGATCTTTGTCAGGAGTACTATCGCTTAAAGGTTTTACAACGTGACGCCTACGAATTGTTCGAAACAATCAATGCCATGATGGTACCTACTGCGGGTACTATTTATAAAATTAAAGAGGTTGAAGCTGACCCTGTAAATCTCAACGCTACGATGGGTTACTACACCTACTACGCCAATCTTTTAAAACTGTCCGTACTCGCTGTGCCGGCAGCCATTCGCAGTGATGGCCTACCTTTTGGCGTTTGTTTTGTAGCCGGTCCAGAACGAGATGAAGCGATTATGGAATTAGCGTTAAAGTGGGAGCGCTTAGTCGACTTACCTAAAGGTGCGTTATTACTGAATCAATAGTTTTTATTTTTCTACTTGTATTAGTTTTTCTTACTTGGCATAACATTAGATGTCATTTTTTTGCACTAAAAGTTAACGGGCGCACCAGAATGAGCAGTAAGAATAGCTCGTTTAATGAATATTGAATAAATTATTACTGTTGTTTGTGTGAATCGAGAGTCGTTATTCGTGGCATAAGAGTTGCAGTTATATTAATACAATTTATAACTAGTCCATTCTTAAAATTTATTGGGGTATTGTTCAATGATTATGTCAAAAATAAAATTATATTTGATGTCAATACTGGCGATTGTTATGCTAAGTATGATCGGTTTTAATGTCAGTGCAGCTACAAAAATTCGTTTAGCGCAAAACCTTTCTCCTATTTCTGGTATTTCTATTATAGCTAAAGAAAAGGCAATGTTTGAGAAGTACGATCTAGATGTTACGGTGAGTAATTTCACCTCAGGTAAGCAATGTTTACAAGCGGTTATGGGTGGGGCTGCTGATATAGCGACGACCGCTGAAGCTCCAACAACGGCCGCGGCAATGGCAAAAGAACCTATTGCATTTTTAGCCCGCACCGAATATTCAGACTTAAAAACGTTAACCGCGGTTAAATCTGGTATTAAAACAATGGCTGATCTTAACGGTAAGCGCGTTGCTTTCACAGCGGGTACTGGCAGTGAGGTTTACACCGCGACATTACTAAAAAAAGCAGGGCTCACCAAAGACGATGTTAAGTTAGTTAACTTGCGCCCCCAAGATATGGCAGCGGCACTAGCGTCAGGTAGTATTGATGCGTTTAATATTTGGGAGCCGCATATATTTAATGCTAAGCGTGTGATGGGCGACAAGGTAGTTCAGCTTGATGCGGGAAGTGTTTATTCAGAGTCGTTTAATATTGTTGTTACCCAAGATTATCTGAAAAATAATCAAGCTACTGTTGATAATTTTATGAAAGCACTTCTCGAAGCAGAAGCTTGGATGAAGGCTAATGAAGCTGAAGCTATTCAAATTGTTGCTAAAAAAGTGGGTTTACCAAAAGCAGATCTGGCCGCGATGTGGAAAGAATATGTTTTTGACGTTGTCCTTGATGACCGCACCATGAACATTCTGAAAAGTCATGCAGAATGGCGCCTGTCCACAGGTAACCATCCTCCCGGTGCAGTAATGCCTGACTTTACCGAGGTGATTTTCTCTGATACTTTAAAACGGTTGGCGCCAGAAAAAGTGACGGCCACTGGACTCTAGGAGGCTGTCCCGGGTCTAGGTCTAAATGGCTGCGTGAGAAAATGATCAGGTGATACATTAAAGGTTTGCCAATTATGGCCTTAAAAATTAATTATAATATTATCGCTCAGTTTAGCTCTATCCCTTTGTTTTTATTGTTATGGCAGTGGGTCTCCGATGCTGAAATAGTGAACCCATTATTATTTCCACCGCCGACGCGAGTGGCGGAAGCTTTTTATCGTTGGGCCACAGATGGCCCACTGATAATGGATGTTGCCATGAGCGTGTCTCGAGTCGTTGTTGGCTTCACTCTAGGTTCGGTGGTGGGTATCTTTGTTGGTATGCTGACGGGTCGTTATCAATTAGTCGCCAGTCTTTTAACGCCGATATTTGGCATCTTACGTCCCATTCCCCCCATTGCCTTCGTACCCTTAGTGATTCTTTGGTTTGGTTTGAGTGAGGTAGGTAAGTACTTTTTAGTATTTTGGGGTGTATTTTTTACCGTCTGGATTGCGACTCATTTAGGCGTGCAGAGAGTCGACCAAACTTATATTCGCGCTGCTCGTTGCTTGGGAACACCAGAGCATCGTATGTTATCTGAAGTATTATTCCCTGGTTCTTTACCGTTTATTTTCGTTGGATTACGAACCTCTGTAAGCATTGCTTTTTATACATTGGTCGCAGCTGAATTAGCGGGTGCTTTCTCAGGTGTGGTATATCGAATTGATATTGCTCAACAAAACTTACAGATTGGCCAGGTGATGGCCGGTTTATTGATACTGGGTTTTATGTCGGCCATCACCGACAAGCTATTTAGTGTCATCACACAGCGCATCGGTTGGTGGGAATAATAAGCCTGATGAAATTCTTAAAATCCCTATCGTCTAAAAAGTCTCAACTTCCTGTAGTGTCTGAGCCACAAATGAAGCGTGGCTCAATTTCTGCACGGGATGTAGAAATTAGCTTTAGTAATGATAAACAAAATCATATTGCCGCAACGAATATAAATTTAGACATTAACGCTGGAGAATTTGTTTGTTTGCTAGGACCTTCTGGCTGTGGCAAATCCACCCTTTTAAATGCGGTTGCCGGATTTATTCAACCGACGGCTGGAACATTAACTCAAGACGGTCAAGCTATTACAGAACCCGGTCGTGATCGTGGCATGGTGTTTCAATCGCATTCACTTTTTCCTTGGAAGACCGTGCTAGGTAATATTATGCATGGCCCATTGATGAGTGGTCAGTCCCGCAGCAATGCGGAGGGTACGGCACGAACATTTTTAGAGTTGGTGGGCTTAAGCGCTTATGCCAACAGCTATCCAAAATTACTCTCGGGTGGTATGAAGCAACGTGTGGGTATCGCCCGTGCACTGGCTAATTATCCTTCAGTATTAATGATGGATGAACCCTTTGGCGCCCTTGATGCGCAAACCCGACTGATGATGCAAGAGGAGCTATTAAAACTCTGGGACGATTTAAAGATAAGCGTATTATTTGTGACTCATGACATTGATGAAGCCATTTTTCTCGCTGATCGAGTTATAGTAATGAGTGCGTCGCCTGGTCAATTAATTGCGGATATCAAAATAGATTTACCGCGTCCACGCAATAGTGATACGACACTGAGTTTAGAGTTTTTAGAGTTCAAAAGGCAGTGCTCATTACTTATACGGGAGCAAACATTAGCAGCATTTGAACAGCAACATTAAATAAGTTCGGGACAAATAATGAGTTCAGTTGTTTACCGAGGAATGGATCAAATAACACTGAATGCCCCGTATAGCAACGTATCAGCGGTTTAAAACAGTTCTGAAATTATTCAGTCTTGGGTTCGACAAAGCCTAGCTTCTAACGATGGATATACAAAAAATTGTCAACTACCTTATGGCTCGTTGGCAAGGCAGGTCATTGATTTTTTTATCGCAGAGGTATCATCAGCACCCTTGTTCATTTTTATTTATGGAGGTTATTGGCAACGTAATAGTAAGGCTATGTTTTCATTTGTTGCGCCGGGTTTGATCGCTAATGGTTTTAATGTGGCGGTTGTCGGTTATACGTTGGCACCTCAGGCAGGGCTTGCTGATATTTCATTAGAAATTATTCAGGCCACTAATTATCTTTTTCAGAATAATGAATCCTTGGGCTTTGAGCCAAAAAGGATTTATATAGGGGCGGGTCAGCTGGTGGCCATCTTGCCGCACTAGACGCCAATCCCTTGGTTAAGGGTACTGTTTCGATTAGCGGTAATTTTGATCTTGAGCCGATAGCACTTTCGGATATTAATGATCAGCTTCGCCTTGATACGGAAGCAGTAGCTTCACTTAGCCCCATCCACCAGAGTCTTCATCGCCCAATGTCTTATTATTTATATGTGGGAAATGATGAATTACCTGAATTACAACGCCAATCTAAAGAGTATGCCCTTTACTTAGAGCGTCAGGGTCATAAGGTTGAATTCAAAATACTACCTAGTTGTAATCACCTTACTATTATGGATGAGCTGGCTAATTATGATGGGCTTATTGCCACGGAGTTAAGACAAATGATCTATCCAGAAATGAAGTGATTAATAGTGACTGTGATGCTAGGAGCCTGTCCGACATAGGAGAAATCTACTGCGGCAGCGGGAAAGTGGTACATTTTCCGGTCATTATCGTCGCTTAATAGTGCCTACTTCTGGTAAATAGGCCCACTATTTGCCTCAAATCATCGGAAAAATGCCCTCAATTCCTCGCTACGATTGCCTAAGTCCGACAGGCTCCTAGTGCTTGTTTCCCTGCGTCCACTTTTTTTCTTCTGCAAGCGCCATAATAATTTGGCTACTCCCGTCAGAGAAGCTCAGCGTTAATTCAACTTGTTGTTTTTCAACGATGGCTTGATTCACATTGATAAACATAATGTGATAGCTGCCCGGCTCAAAATTGATCGTTGATTTGGCGGGCATAACCAAAGTGTCTATCTTTTGCATTTTCATTAAGCCATTAGCCATCGTATGCTGATGAATTTCGGTTCTATCGGCGATGTCACTGTTGACGTTTATTAGCGTTATATCTTTATCACTATGGTTTGTTATATGAAAATAGCCGACACTATTGGCGATACCAGGCGGAGTAGTTTTAACAGTGGGGTTGTGAATGACTAGCTTCTTTTCCATTTCTTGTTTTGATGTATTATGGTTTTTACCGTGCAGTTTGTCATGTGCTTCAGTTTGCTGGCTTTGCGCTACACTTTTATAGGTGGCGGCCAGTAAACTGGTGATTAGTAATATAAGTATAATGGTTGTCTTCAATTTTTTCTCTCTATGTTGTTTTTGATAATAAAAACGATGGATTTTTTATTGGTAGGATAGTGAGTTGCCATTAACGTCTAGGCTATCTTTACCCATTAAATATAAATAAAGGGGAAGTAGGTCCCTCGGCGCCTTAACATTTTTCGGGTTTTCAGCGGGGTAGGCGTCGGCGCGCATTTGTGTCCGTGTGGCACCAGGGTTAATACTATTGACTCTGACTTTACTGGTATTTTCTAACTCATCTGCAAGTACTTGCATTAAGTTTTCATTAGCTGCTTTTGATACCGCGTAAGCCCCCCAGTAGGCTCGCCCTTTAAGGCCAACGGAGGAACCGGTAAAAACAATAGAGGCACCACTGCTTTTTTGTAATAGCGGCAAGCATTTTTTGGTAAGTATAAAGGGCGCAGTAATATTGACTTGCATGAGCCGCTGCCAACTCTTAACGCTAGTGCTGGCAATAGAGCTGCGTTCGCCTAAAAGTGCCGCATTATGGAGAAGGCCATCTAAACATCCGAAATTTTCTTCCATTGCCTCCGCTATTTCTTGATATTGATTTTCTTCTGCTATTTCAAAATCGACCGGAATAATAGCAGCTTGCGGATAACCGGCTTGTTCGATTTCATCGTAGACACTTTCTAGTTTGCTGACGGTTCTGCCCAGTAAAATAACGGTAGCACCATATTTAGCATAGGCTTTTGCTACAGTGCGGCCGATGCCAGCGCCGGCACCGGTAACAGCAATAATCTTGTTTTTTAATAAATCATTTTCTGGATGGTATTGTTTAAAATCAATCATATATTTAATTTTTAGAGTTATGTGTATTCATGATAGTTTTTAACGATAGCTTTTAACAATGGGCCAAATCTCATTGCTGTGATGTGCAATATAATTCGCATTCCATTGGTTAATATCATCGGCTTCATGTATGTAACCAAAGCTTACCGCAATGGTTTTGCTGCCGGCACTAATGCCGCAATCGATATCACGTTTGTGATCACCAACATAAATAGCTTCCTGTGGAAGGCAGCCGACTTTATTGCAGGCTAAAATTAAGGCCTCAGGGTCAGGCTTTGCTCGTTCAACATGATCGGGGCAGATTAATAAATTAGGCGGGCAGGGGAGCGCTAAACTGTCGACAATGGATTCGGCGAAACGGTAGGGTTTGTTAGTAATAATCCCCCAAAATAATTTTTCGCACTTAATGTTATCGATAAGTTCGAACATTCCATCGAATAAAACGCAATGTTTACCCATGTGTTCGTAATAAATATCGAGCAGGCGTTGTCTGCGTTCTTCAAAACCTGATTCATCAATGGTTAAATTAAATAATAGAGTGGTTAATGCGCGCGCGCCGTCGGACACGGTTTGTCGAATTTTATTTTCGCTAACACGAGGAATGTTATATTCATCAGCCAGTTGATTTAATGAGATAAAAAAATCAGGAGCGGTATCGAGTAAGGTGCCATCGAGATCGAAAAAAATGGCTTTTATTTTATGGGACATAGCGCTATTTTTTACCACTTAGTGATTTTTTCTTGATTTAGAAGCTAAACAATTTTAGGTGTTAAACAATTTTAGTCGTATGCACTAAATAATTAACATCAACATCATTAGGGTTCAGTTTATATTTTTTTGTGATCGGGTTGTAAGTCATGCCAGTGATTTCTTGCCATTCTAAACCGGCCTTACGTGCCCAGCTTGCTAGTTCAGATGGTTTAATGAATTTACTGTATTCGTGTGTTCCTTTCGGTAATAGCCTTAAAATATACTCCGCGCCAATAATGGCAAAGGCGTAAGATTTTGGATTGCGATTAATGGTCGAGAAATAAACATGCCCATTGGGTTTAACTAAGTCTGAGCACGCTTTAATAACGGTGCTTGGGTCAGGAACATGTTCTAACATTTCTAAGCAGGTGACAATATCGAAAGATTCAGGTTCTTGTTCTGCTAATTCTTCAGCAGTAATTTTTTTATAATTAATGGATAAGTTGCTATCCAGTTGATGTAGTTTGGCCACATTTAAAGGTGCTTCACCCATGTCAATCCCGGTCATGTTAGCACCGCGGTGAGCCAAGGATTCACATAAAATACCGCCCCCACAACCTACATCTAGGATGTTTAATTCTGCAACGGGTGAGCGTTCGTCGATAAAATTGCTGCGCAGAGGGTTAATGTCATGCAGTGGCTTAAATTCACTCTCTTTATCCCACCAGCGTTGAGCCAGCGCCTCGAATTTAGCAATTTCACTTGGGTCAACATTAAGCGTAGTGTTTGATGTTTTACTCATGCTTGAATCCTGTCTTGCCATTGTTTGGTATTTGCAATAATTTCATTTTCGTTCAGCGTTAATAAGTCTCTATTATGCATCAGCGCTTTACCTCGCACCCAGCTATGAGTAATACGATGACCATTATGGGTATAGACCAGTTGTGACAGAGGGTCATAAAGGGGGGCTTGCTCTAGAGGATCAAGTTTAATTGCAATTATATCGGCATCCTTCCCAACTTCTAAGCTACCGGTTACATCATCTATTCCCATCGCTTTGGCACCATTAATGGTTGCCATTGCTAGCACTTGCTGCGCATTTAAAGCAGCGGCATTATTGGCTACGGCTTTTCCGAGTAATGCAGCGGTATGCATTTCACCAAATAAATCCAGATTGTTATTGCTCGCGCAGCCGTCTGTTCCAAGGGCAACGTTGATTCCACGTTCTAGAAGAGAGGCGACAGGGCAAAACCCACTCGCTAGTTTAAGGTTGGATTCAGGGCAGTGGATAACATGCGCGCCTGAACGTTTAATGAGTTCAATATCTGCATCATTTAACTCGGTCATATGCACACACTGAGTCAGTGGTGTTAATACATTTAAATCAAATAAGCGTTGAATAGGACGCTTGCCGTCCTTATTTTCGGCGTCGGTTACTTCTTGTTTGGTTTCATGTAAATGTACGTGAATATACGATTGCAGTTCGGGTGACAATACGGCAATGCGTTCAAAGGTTTCGTCACTAACCGTGTAGGGTGCATGAGGGCCAAAATGGATTTTAATTAAATCATGTGAACGATATTGATCCCGAAGCGCCAAGCCCTTGCTGATATACTCATCAGCATTGCTTGCCCATGCGCTTGGGAATTCAAGTATGGGAAAAGTAATCTGACAGCGTATACCGGCATCGTGCGCAACGGCAGCGGTTTGGTCTGGAAAAAAGTACATGTCAGAGAAGCAGGTGGTTCCACTGCGGATCATTTCTGCAATAGCCAGCTCCGCCCCCTCTTTAACAAAATTGGCAGAGACATGTTGCCCCTCTACCGGCCAAATATGTTCGTTGAGCCAAGTATCCAAGGGCAGGTCATCAGCATAACCGCGCAATAAGCTCATGGCCGCGTGTCCGTGGGCATTAATTAAACCCGGAGTTACGATGTGCTCGTTTAGCTGTATGTGTTGTTTTGATTGATAGCGTTTTTTAGTTTCCGAGCAGGGCAAGATAGCGATAATTTTGCCCTTATCGATAACTAAGGAACAATCGGTGTAGACTTTATTTTCCGGTACTACTGGGATAATCCATTTGGCGCTGATAATAAGGTCGCACTGATTGGTGGGGGGATTACGCATCTCTATCGCTGTCTCTAATAATTACAAATGAGTATTCTAAAACAACTCGAGCCTAAAAGGGCGATTGTTCTTAAATCTGTTTAGTTCCTAAGCAGGGCTACCTATTACTATGATTCAATAGTGCGGTCCTGCTTGTTTTTTGACCGCTTTTAGTGTTCAGGCTCCGTTTGAATATTGAGCTGGGTAAGTAATAGCCAGTTAAAAGGAATCTCATCCCCAGCTTCATTTTATAATTCTGTTTTATGTTATACTTCGCCGCTTAATTTAAGTATGCATTGTTTTTGCTCTCTGACAGTGCAGTCTATTTAACAACCATAATTGAATTCAAAGCAGGCCGTAAATATGGGTGATTTGGCGCAAGAAGTTTCTCCCGTCAGTATTGAAGATGAATTAAAGCAGTCATACTTAGACTATGCGATGAGTGTTATCGTTGGTAGAGCGCTGCCTGATGTTCGCGATGGCCTCAAGCCGGTCCATCGCCGTGTTTTGTTTGCCATGAGCGTGCTAAATAATGATTGGAACAAGCCCTACAAAAAATCAGCTCGTGTGGTGGGCGATGTCATTGGTAAATATCACCCCCATGGTGATTCTGCTGTGTACGATACCATCGTGCGGATGGCGCAAGATTTCTCTCTACGTTATCCTCTAGTAGATGGTCAGGGTAACTTTGGTTCCATCGATGGCGATAGCGCCGCAGCAATGCGTTATACCGAAATCCGCATGAAAAAGTTGGCCCATGATTTACTGGCCGACTTGGATAAAGAAACCGTTGATTTTGTACCTAACTACGACGGTCAAGAACTCATTCCCCATGTTATGCCAACCCGTGTGCCTAATCTTTTGATTAATGGTTCGTCCGGTATTGCAGTGGGCATGGCCACCAATATTCCACCTCATAATTTAACGGAAGTGGTTAAGGGTTGTTTAGCGTTTATCGATAATAACGACATCACCATCGATGAATTAATGGAGATTATTCCTGGTCCTGATTTCCCGACTGGCGCGACTATTAACGGTCGCGCGGGAATTGTCCAAGCCTATCGGACGGGTCGGGGGCGCATTTATATGCGTGCAAAAGCCAATATTGAACGTAATGATAAGACCAATAAAGAAACGATTATCATCACAGAGATTCCTTACCAGTTAAACAAGAGCCGTTTAATTGAAAAAATTGCTGAGCTGGTTAAAGAGAAAAAAATAGAAGGCATCTCCGAACTTCGCGATGAATCAACCAAAGAAATTCGTGTCGTTATTGAGTTAAAGCGTGGCGAGTTAGGCGAAGTTGTATTGAACAACTTGTACGCTCAAACTCAGCTCGAAAGTGTATTTGGTATCAATACGGTTGCATTAGTTGACGGCCAACCCAGAACGTTAAATCTAAAACAATTAATTGAATGCTTTGTAAAGCATCGTCGCGAGGTAGTGACACGCAGAACAGTTTATCTGTTACGCAAAGCACGTGAGCGTGGGCACATATTAGAAGGTTTAGCGGTTGCGATTGCTAATATTGATGAGGTTATCGAATTGATTCGTGGCTCAGCAAGCCCGGCAGATGCAAAGCAGGGTTTACTCTCAAAAGGTTGGGCTGCGAGTTCGGTTTTAAAGTTTTTGGAGCGTGCAGATTCTAATACCTGCCGCCCAGAAGATTTACCTGAAGAGTTTGGTTTACGTGGCGGCGATTATTATTTGTCGCCAGTACAAGCGCAGGCTATTCTAGATTTACGTCTACATCGTTTAACGGGCATGGAATATGATAAGTTACTCGATGAATATAAAGAAAAGTTAGCATTGATTTTTGAATACTTAGAAATTCTGGGTAATCCTGTACGTTTAATGACAATTATTCGCGAGGAGCTTGAAGAAATTTTAAAGAATTATGGCGATGAGCGTCGTACCGATATTCAAAGCTCTAAACTTGATTTAACGATTGAAGATTTAATTACCGAAGAGGATCGTGTGGTTACCATTTCGCATGGTGGTTATGCTAAAACTCAAGCCTTGAGCGATTATCAAGCTCAGCGTCGAGGTGGTACAGGTAAAGCGGCAACCTCGGTAAAAGATGAAGATTTTATTGAGCATTTATTAATTGCCAGTACTCACGATACTATTTTGTGTTTTACCAGTGCCGGTAAAGTGTATTGGTTAAAAGTTTTCCAAATTCCGTTGGCGGGTCGTCAATCTAAAGGTCGGCCGATAATCAATCTTTTGCCCTTAGGCGAGGGCGAGAGAATCACTTCTATTTTGCCTGTGCGTGAATATAGTGAAGATCATTTTATTTTCATGTCTACCTCAAATGGTACCGTTAAGAAAACACCGCTATCACAATTCGCCCGTCCAAGAAGCGTGGGTTTGATTGCGCTAGACTTGGTTGAAGGTGATCACCTTGTTGGTACTGCTATTACCGAAGGCGAATGTGACGTGATGTTATTTTCTTCTGCGGGTAAAGCGGTTCGCTTTAATGAAACCGACATTCGCCCAATGGGCAGAACCTCTCGCGGTGTTCGCGGTATTCGTTTAGATGAAGGACAGTCCGTTATTTCTATGCTGATTCCAAAAGGTGATGGGAAAGTGCTAACCGTGAGCGAGAATGGTTTCGGCAAACGCACCGTTGTGACTGAGTACCCCACTAAAGGTCGTGGCGGTAAAGGCATGATTGCCATGCAGTGTAGTGATCGTAACGGTTCTCTTGTCGGTGCAGTTCAAGTCTTCGATGGTGATGAAATTATGATAATTTCTGATCAGGGTACGCTGGTTCGTACTCGCGTCGATGAGGTCTCACTATCTGGCCGTAATACACAAGGCGTGCGTGTCATTCGTGTTAAGACCGATGAGCATGTTATTGGCGTTGAGCGCATTGAAGAGCCGGAGGAGATAGTTGTTGAAGGCGAAGATACTGTAGAGGAGACTGCTGAGGATACAAATACGGATATCGAGAACGATTCTGATGTAGGCAGCTCTGAATAGCGGGAATTACGTACAGTAAAGCGGTGTGAAATTGTCGTCTCTATTTGAGGCGACTCAGCATATACAGCCCTCATAACGACAGATAATCAGGAAAAAGCTTTAACTTATGTCAGAGAAAAAAATGCTAAACGATCTTCGTGATGAAATAGATGCAATTGATAATCAGCTAGTTGGGTTAATTAGTGCGCGCGCTCGATGCGCGCAGACGGTTGCAGAGGTTAAAAAAGCCAGTGGCGAAGAGACGACAGTGTATTACCGTCCTGAGCGTGAAGTTCAGGTATTAAAAAAAGTCATGGCGCTGAATGAGCAGAATGGTGGCCCGCTCACCAATGAAGAAATGGCTCGACTATTTCGTGAAATCATGTCGGCTTGCTTGGCGCTTGAGCAACCCATTAAAGTGGCTTTTCTTGGCCCCGAAGGCACGTTTACTCAGCAGGCTGTTGCTAAGCATTTTGGTTATTCAGCGCTGCTGATGCCAATGGGCGCAATAGACGAAGTTTTCCGTGAGGTAGAGGCGGGAGCAGTAAACTACGGTGTGGTTCCTGTAGAAAACTCTACAGAGGGTGTCGTTACTCACACCCTGGACAGTTTTATTGATTCCAATATTCATATTTGTGGGGAAGTGGTATTACGTATCCATCAAAATTTATTAGTCTCTGATGTCACTAACGTCGATAAAATTTCTCGTATTTATTCTCATCCACAAAGTTTGGCTCAATGCCGTAAATGGCTTGATGCAAACTACCCTAGTGCTGAGCGAGTTCCTGTTAGTAGTAATGCGGAAGCAGCCAAACGTATCAAGGGGGAGTGGAACTCAGCAGCGATTGCGGGCATTACCGCATCAGAATTATATGATTTAAAAGTCATTGCAGAAAAAATCGAAGATGAACCCGATAATTCAACACGTTTCTTAGTGATTGGTACTCAAAAAGTGCCGCCAAGTGGCGATGACAAAACCTCTTTGGTGGTTTCTGTTCGCAATAAGCCGGGTGCACTGCATGACATTCTAGAACCGTTTAGGCGTTTGGCGGTCGATATGACACGCTTGCAGTCTCGGCCTTCGCGTATTAGTGCTTGGAATTATATTTTCTTTATTGATATAAAGGGGCATAAAGAAGATGAGGTGGTGCAAAAGGCATTATCCGAAGTTGCAACTGCCTCAGCTGAGTTGAAAATATTGGGTTCTTACCCTGTCGGTGTTCTCTAAATTACTATTATGGATGATTCCGTTCGCTCTCGTAATGATTTGCCCACTCCCAAATTAGTTGTTATTGGCCTTGGTTTAATTGGCGGCAGTTTGGCTGCTGCGTTTAAGCAAGTAGGCGAGAAAGATGAAAAAATAAAGCGGGAAGTTATTGGGGTTGTTCGTCGCCAACAAACGGCGGATTATGCTCTATCTAAAGGAATCGTTGACCGAGCGTTTTTATCTTTAGCTGATATTGCTCCTGAACTAAGGTCTGGTGATATTATTTTTATTTCTGTGCCGACGCTAAGTGTGAGCGACACTATCGTGAATATTAAAAACGTGGTAAGTGACAAGGTGACGATAACTGATGGCGCCAGTGTTAAAGGCAGTATACTTAAATCACTCAAATATATTTATGGTGCTATCCCTCCCCAGCTTGTATTAGGTCACCCCATTGCAGGCTCAGAAGAAAGTGGCGTTGAAGCAAGTGATCCTGACTTATATCGCAATCACCGAGTGATACTGACACCAGTTGAAGAAACTGGACGCGATCATATCGAGCGTGTCACTGAACTATGGCAGGCCGTTGGCGCAGAAGTCTTAACCATGCCGGTGCAAGAGCACGATGATGTTCTCGCTGCAACCAGTCATTTGCCCCATGCTATTGCGTATTCGCTGGTTGATACATTGGCAAATGATTCTGAAAATGAAAATATCTTTCGTTATGCCGCAGGCGGTTTTCGTGATTTTACGCGCATCGCAAGTAGTGATCCAACAATGTGGCATGATATTATGTGTGCCAATAGTGATTCTATTCTCGGTGCGATAGATTTATTTCAAAATAATTTAGCTAATTTAAGGCAGGCTATTGCTGAAAAAGACAGTGAAAAATTATTAGGAGTTTTTAATCGTGCGAAAATGGCCCGAGATCAATTTTTGTCTCTTACAGGTCAGCAGCCAAATAAAAAATAGATAGCCTTATTCTGAGATCTTTACACGGAAGGTGATTTTTCTTTCGGGTAAGGTAAACCGGTATGTAAGTGAGATAACTTTCGTGCAAAGGTCTCATTCGATTTGATCCTCAGCACGATAAACCCCATTATTATTAAACTTTTATATAAAAATTATGTCCTCTAAACTAATTCGTTATGTTGTTCAGCCCGGCAGTAAAGTCACTGGTTCAATTCGTGTTCCTGGCGATAAATCTATTTCTCATCGTTCTATTATGCTGGGCTCTATTGCTGAGGGTACAACTCATGTCAGTGGTTTTTTAGAAGGAGAAGATGCGCTAGCTACTCTCCAAGCATTCCGTGATATGGGTGTAGAAATCGAAGGGCCTAATGACGGCGCTGTAACGATTACGGGTAAGGGGCTTAAGGGCTTAGAAAAACCTGCGGGTGAGCTTTATGTTGGTAATGCCGGCACCGCAATGCGTTTATTGGCCGGTTTAATGGCGGGCCAGGCATTCCCGGTTACATTGACCGGAGATGCGTCCTTGTCAAAGCGCCCAATGAATCGAGTGGCTAAGCCCTTAAGGGATATGAGTATTAGCGTTGATACGGCAGCAGACGGCCGACCACCTATCACTATTCATGGTGGTAAGCCAAAAGCTATTCTCTACGATATGCCGATGGCTAGTGCACAAGTAAAATCTTGTGTTCTGTTGGCTGGTTTATATGCCGATGGCATGACTTCTGTCACAGAGCCTGCACCAACGAGAGACCATACTGAGCGCATGCTGCGTGGTTTTGGTTATGACGTTAAAACAGAAAGTTTATCTGATGGTAAAAGCACCGTTTCGCTCAGGGGCGGCGGCAAATTATCGGCTTTCTCAATTGATATTCCCGCGGACATATCATCTGCGGCTTTTTATATGGTGGCGGCTTCTATTGCGCCAGATTCCGATATATTGCTGGAGCATGTTGGTGTAAACCCGACTCGCGACGGCATTATTGCTATTTTGAAGTTAATGGGTGCCGATATTAGTATTCAAAATCAGCGTGAAGTCGGTGGCGAGCCGGTCGCGGATATTCGCATTCGTTATGCTCCACTTAAAGGCATCGCTATCCCAGAAGAGTTGGTTCCTCTAGCTATTGATGAATTTCCTGTATTATTTGTTGCTGCAGCCTGTGCGGAAGGCTCAACAGTCTTGACTGGAGCTGAAGAGTTGCGTGTTAAAGAAAGCGATCGTATACAGGTAATGGCCGATGGTTTAGTGGCATTAGGCATTAAGGCCCAGCCAACCCCAGATGGAATGATTATCGAAGGTGGTTCATTGCGTGGTGGGGAAGTTGAAACCCACGATGATCATCGTATTGCCATGTCGTTTACTATGGCCGCACTGCGTGCTACTGGGCCAGTTATTATCAATAACTGTGCACATGTGGCAACGTCTTTCCCGAAGTTTGTTGAGATAGCTAAGCAAGCTGGAATAAGCATAGAAGAACAAGTTGTTTAGTATTTCCTTCTCATTTCATTATAATGCTGTTCGCAACGGTGTGTTTCAATTTTTAATGTGATGATTCGAGTAAAGTTGCTCCGAATTATCTTTAACGAATTATCTTTAAATAGTTACTTACATAAATGAATACTACTAGCATGAATAAAGAATACTCATTAACTCACCTTAAGCAACTAGAAGCGGAAAGCATCCATGTCATTCGCGAAGTTGCAGCAGAATTTGATAAGCCGGTAATGCTCTACTCCATCGGCAAGGATTCGGCGGTGATGCTGCATTTGGCACTGAAAGCTTTTGCTCCAGGAAAATTGCCCTTTCCTTTATTGCATGTCGATACCACCTGGAAATTTAAGGAAATGATTACGTTCCGGGATGAGTATGTTAAAAAGTTGGGTTTGGACCTGCTGGTGCATACCAATCAAGAAGGTGTCGACATGGGTGTTGGTCCTTTTACCCATGGTAGCTCTAATCATACTGATATTATGAAAACTCAGGCTTTGAAGCAGGCTTTGAATAAATACGGCTTCGATGCCGCTTTTGGTGGCGCTCGACGCGATGAGGAAAAGTCTCGCGCCAAAGAACGTGTTTATTCTTTTAGAGATAAAAATCACCGCTGGGACCCAAAGAATCAGCGTCCTGAATTATGGAGTATTTATAACGGGCGTGTCGATAAAGGTGAAAGTATTCGCGTCTTTCCTTTGTCTAACTGGACCGAATTAGATATTTGGCAATATATTCACCTCGAAAGTATTCCTATCGTGCCTTTATATAAAGCTGCAAAGAGGCCTGTTGTTGAGAGAGATGGCATGTTAATTATGGTTGATGATGACCGTATGCCGATTAACGACAACGATAAAGTCGAAGAAAAGATGGTACGTTTTAGAACCTTAGGTTGCTACCCTTTAACGGGTGCGGTGGAGTCGGAGGCCACAACACTGCCTGAAATCATTCAAGAAATGTTACTAGCAACTACATCAGAGCGCCAGGGTCGTGCAATCGATCATGATAGTTCTGGTTCAATGGAAAAGAAAAAGCAAGAGGGTTATTTTTAATGTCACACCAATCCGATCTTATCGCTGAAGATATTGATGCTTATCTTGCACAGCATGAGCAAAAAGAGCTACTCCGTTTTATAACGTGCGGTAGTGTAGATGATGGTAAAAGTACGCTTATTGGTCGTTTGCTGCACGACACTAAAATGATTTATGAAGACCAGTTGGCTTCTATTGAATCAGATTCTACAAGGCATGGAACAACAGGTGCGAAAATTGATTTAGCCTTGCTTGTTGATGGTTTGCAAGCGGAGCGAGAACAGGGCATTACGATTGATGTGGCATATCGTTATTTTTCTACGGCGAAACGTAAATTCATTATTGCCGATACGCCGGGGCATGAACAATATACGCGTAATATGGCAACCGGTGCATCGACCTGTGATTTAGCGGTTATCTTGATTGATGCCCGTTATGGTGTGCAAACGCAAACTCGACGCCATAGTTATATTGCCTCCTTGTTGGGCATTAAACATATAGTTGTCGCCATTAATAAAATGGATCTGTTAGGTTTTAGTGAAGAGAAATTCAACGAAATTAAAGAAGATTATTTAGCCTTTGCTGAAAAAATTGGTCTAGATAACGATATTTATTTCGTACCTATGTCTGCATTAGATGGCGATAACGTTGTTTTTCCAAGTGAGCTGACGCCTTGGTATAATGCGCCAAAATATAGTGGCCAAACCTTAATGGATATCCTAGAGCATGTTTCTATTGTGGCCGATAAAAACATAAGCGACTTTCGTTTTCCGGTTCAATACGTTAATCGCCCTAATCTCGATTTTAGAGGGTTTTGTGGCACAATCGCATCAGGTATTGTGAATGTGGGTGATGCTATACGAGTATTACCTTCAACCAAAACCAGTAAGGTTAAAAGTGTTGTGACATACGATGGCAATTTGGAATCTGCTTTTGTTGATCAGGCGGTAACCTTAACCTTGGAAGATGAAATCGATGTTAGTCGGGGCGATATGATTGTTCATGCCGATGCCTCTATCCAAGCAACTAATCATCTTCGGGGGCATGTGGTTTGGATGTCTGATCTGGTGTTGGAACCCAATAAACAATTCTTTTTTAAGTTTGCCAGTAAACTAACAACTGGCTATATAGAAAAATTAAATCATAGAATTGATGTTAATACGCAAGAGCATTTGGCCATTCAGCGCGTTGTACTTAATGATATTGTCTTTGTTGATATTGCATTGAGTCAGCCAGTGGTCGTCGATAATTATGATGCTAACCGAACCACCGGTGCTTTTATCATTATTGATCGCCTCACAAATATTACTGTTGGCGCGGGTATGGTTTCTGAAGTGCTAGATTCAATTGAGCAAAAAGTAGATGCAGGTGCGTTTGCAACTGATTTCGCTGGCTTGATTAAGCAGCACTTTCCAGATAAATTGTCCGATGAAATTGCTGGTTTAGTAAAAAAGTTTACTCAGTATCTTTAGCGGCAAGCGTTAGATAGTAATATAAAAAAGTTCCATTTTTTTAACTAAAAGCGGAATTTTTTTATATTTATGATTCTAGCCTTGCAGCTTGTAAGACATATCCTACACAATCTTCAGAGATCTCCCCCTTGCTATGCGTAAGATTTTGTTTATTATAGCGTTGACTTTGCAATAATAGTTCTACTTTAGTTTAGTTGTATTGCAAAGATCAGCATGGACGCTGGTTAGAGAAGTGGATGTTATCATGATGGCCTGCGTCTTTATTACTCATATTACATGGAGTTTTTCTTATGAAAAAAACACAATCTTACTTTCCTGTTCGTTCTTTAATTCCCACCTTATTTTGTTGTGCGCTTGCGCTACCTGCCATAGGGCTTTCATCTCAAGCTTCTGCCGTTCAACCTTTTCCGCTTGCTGCGCTAGCGCAAAAAGTGGCGGTGGTTAACATCAATAGCGCCAGTGCGGAGGCTATTGCTGATGCAATGAAAGGCGTTGGTTTTAAAAAAGCGCAGGCAATTGTTGGGTGGCGTAAAAAGAATGGAAGGTTCACTTCGCTTGATCAGTTGTTAGAGATTAAAGGGATTGGCGAAAAAACCTTAGCGGCCAATAAAAAACGTATTACCTTGTAGCAAACGTATCATCGAATAGAAAAAGGAGCCTTTATAGGCTCCTTTTTCTATTCGATTCTGTAATAGATGATCGTTATAAGGTATTATAGCACCTAATTTTAAAACGCTATAGGACGTTCACGTTGAGCCATTCTGCATCATCCCAATCTCACTCACCTCCACTTTCTCCTATTATTGTCGCGATGGATTTTGATTCCACCGATTCCTGTATTGCGCTCGCGCAGAAGCTCAACCCGATACAATGTCGTTTAAAAGTAGGTAAAGAACTCTTTACTGTGGCAGGGCCTCAGTTGCTCGATAAGTTACATGGGCTCGGCTTTGATGTGTTTTTAGATTTAAAATTTCATGATATTCCGAATACGGTTGCAAAAGCGGTTAAAGCTGCCGCGGAATTAGGTGTATGGATGGTCAATGTCCACGCCAGCGGTGGCGAACGAATGATGATCGCAGCTCGTGAATCCTTAGAGAGGGCGCAGGGCAAGGTTCCGCTACTCATTGCGGTTACGGTGTTAACCAGTATGAGTGCCGAGGACCTTGCGGGTGTTGGTATCACTAGTTCGCCAGCAAAGCAGGTTTTGAACTTAGCTACGCTAGCAAAAAAGTCTGGTTTGGATGGTGTGGTTTGTTCAGCTCAAGAGGCGAGCATAGTAAAGTCTGAGCTAGGTGAGGCTTTTTCTTTAGTCACTCCCGGTATACGACCAGCCGGTTCAGCGGCTGATGATCAGCGACGGATATTAACGCCCCAACAGGCTCTAGCGGCAGGCAGCGATTATTTAGTGATTGGTAGGCCCATTACACAAGCGCCGGATCCTGCTCTGGCATGTAAACAAATCATCAATAGTCTTTAACTTATAAGGGAGTGAAGTTGCTTTATGACCACGCCAGTAATAACTGTTGACGGTCCTAGTGGTTCAGGAAAAGGAACAATTTGTCAGCGTTTAGCCGATGCTTTAGGGTTTTATTTATTAGATAGCGGTGCTCTATATAGAATAACTGCGCTAGCGTCGAAGCTGCAGGGCATCGATTTGTCTAATGAGTTAGCTGTAGCTGAAGTCGCTCGTTGCTTGGATGTGAGCTTTAAGCCAAGTGAACACGGGGTATTAGTTTTTTTATCTGGAAGTGATGTTAGCCGAGATATTCGCCTAGAAGAAACGGGGATGGGGGCATCAGTCGTGGCTGCACATCCGAGTGTTCGAGCTGCATTATTGGATCGCCAAAGAGGCTTTCAACAAGCGCCAGGTTTGGTGGCTGATGGTCGCGATATGGGCACAACCGTATTCCCGGATGCTCCCGTTAAAATATTTTTGACTGCTAGCGCCGAAGAGCGCGCCAAGCGGCGTTACCGGCAGTTGATTGAGCGGGGGGAATCTGCTAAGCTCCGCACGCTGTTGGGGGATATCCAAGCACGTGATACAAAGGATATGCAACGATCAGCGTCGCCCTTGAAAGCCGCTGACGATGCCTTATCGATTGATAGTACCACCATGCCTATTCAGGCTGTACTTGATAAGGTACTTGAGCTCGTTAAGCAGCGCTTGAATTTGCCGGTCTAAACCCTTTGTTTTTTAGGTAAAAGGTTTGGAAAGCACCTCCAGCATCATTGTGTAGTGTTTTGTCTTTTATTTTTGGTGTTTATCCAGAAGCGTCGGTCAGGCGTGACAGTTCACTGCGACTATTAACCGGCCCGCAAGCCTGACACTGCGGTAGAATAAGTCTGATCAATACGATTCGTTCGTATTCCTACGGATTTATGCTGAAAATGTAGGTCCCTCCACATGAGCGAAAATTTCGCAGATCTTTTTGAAGAAAGTTTAAAAACCGTTGATATGATCCCCGGCTCCATCGTGACCGGTGTTGTAATTGATATCGATAAAGACTGGGTAACTGTTCACGCAGGTCTTAAATCTGAAGGTGTTATCCCCGCAGAAGAATTTGCTGATGAAAACGGTGAAGTATCCCTAAGCATTGGCGATGAGGTTCAGGTTGCGCTTGAATCTGTTGAGGATGGCTTTGGTGAAACCAAACTATCTCGCGAAAAAGCCAAGCGTGCTGAGTCTTGGAAAGTATTGGAAACGGCGCATGCTGCCGAAGAAGTGATTACAGGTATTATTACAGGTAAGGTTAAAGGCGGTTTCACTGTTGATATAGCAAGCATACGTGCCTTCCTACCGGGTTCTTTGGTGGATGTTCGCCCTGTGCGCGATACTTCTCATCTTGAAAACAAAGAGCTTGAATTTAAAGTTATTAAGCTTGATCAAAAACGTAACAACGTTGTTGTTTCTCGTCGTGCTGTCATGGAGTCAGTTAACACAGCTGAGCGTGATGAGCTATTGGCTAACCTTGAAGAAGGTGCTATGGCTAAAGGTATCGTTAAAAATCTTACTGATTATGGCGCTTTTGTCGACTTGGGTGGCGTTGATGGCTTGCTACACATTACTGATATGGCGTGGAAGCGTATTAAGCATCCGAGCGAGATTGTAAATATTGGCGACGAAATTGACGTTAAAGTATTGAAGTTTGATCGCGAGCGTAATCGTGTTTCTCTTGGTCTTAAGCAGACCGGCGAAGATCCTTGGGTCGAGATTAAGAAACGTTATCCAGAGGGTGCGCGTGCGAAAGCAGTCGTGACTAATCTTACTGACTACGGTTGCTTTGCTGAAATCGAAGACGGTGTTGAAGGTTTGGTTCACGTTTCTGAAATGGATTGGACTAATAAAAACATTCACCCCTCTAAAGTTGTTCAGTTAGGTGATGAAGTTGAAGTGATGGTTCTTGAGATTGACGAAGAGCGTCGTCGTATCTCTCTAGGTATCAAGCAGTGTCAAGAAAATCCATGGGATGCTTTTGGTCGTCAGTTTGAAAAAGGTGACAAGATTTCAGGTAATATTAAATCAATCACTGACTTCGGTATTTTTATCGGTTTAGATGGTGGTATCGATGGTTTGGTTCACTTGTCTGATATTTCTTGGAGTGAAACCGGTGAAGACGCTGTTCGTAACTTTAAGAAAGGCGATGAGCTAGAAACCGTTATACTTGCTATCGATCCTGAGCGTGAGCGCATTTCTTTGGGCGTTAAGCAACTCAACGAAGATAGCTTTACAGGCTACACAGCCGCTAATGACAAAGGCAGTATCGTTAAAGGTGTTGTTAAAGAAGTCGATGCTAAAGCAGCTGTAATTACGCTTGATGGCGAAATCGAAGGCGTATTAAAAGCTGCTGATATTAGTCGTGAGAAAGTTGAAGATGCTACTACCGCGCTTAAAGTGGGTGATGAAGTGGAAACTGTGATTACCAATGTTGATCGCAAAAACCGCGTTATTACACTCTCTATCAAAGCCAAAGACGCTGCTGTAGAAAAAGCAGCTGCCAAAGAGCATAGCCCCAAAAAAGTTGTAGAGAGTTCTCCAGCAACCTTAGGGGATCTAATTAAAGCTCAGATGAAAGGTCAAGACAAGCAGTGATGCATTGACACTTGATTAACCCTAAAGGCCGCTTACGCGGCCTTTTTTACGCCTACAGGAAGTAGGTGATGAGCGTTAGCAAGGATGCGGTAGCGTCGCCTACAGGAAGTAGGTGATGAGCGTTAGCATGGATGCGCTATTACGCTTACGGGAAGCTGAAGCAGTTTAAATGCACACGATGTGCGGTATTTTATGGGTGTACAGTAGGCTGGGCGATGCCCGGAAATGAATATCAAAATGGACACTATGAGGGTGTAAATAAATTTGTGTAACTGCTCATTATCCTTAATCTACCCACTAGGTAATTATAATGAGCAGAACAATGAATCAGAAAAAGCTTCAAGCGCTAGCCGAAGAGCTAGCTAAAGACCTTA
>JBLHWO010000018.1:0-27011 GCA_047629215.1 Cellvibrionaceae bacterium
ACGCTCTACTATAAAAGGCCACTTCAATCACGAGGACTGCTTTGGTTTTGAATCAGCGAGCTGGTACTGGCATTTTGTCGATGTAGTTTGGGTGGGCTTGTTTATTTTTGTTTATATTCTTGGTTAAATGTTATACTAAATGCATACAGATGCTCTAAATAATCCGCATTAAATAGAATAGTTATCATTACTTGCCAATACAAAAGCTAGAAAATATTTTTCCAAGCAAGTCATCTGCTGTTACAGCGCCTGTAATTTCCCCTAATACTTGTTGTGCTTGGCGTAATTCTTCAGCGACTAATTCACCAGCCCCCAGCCCCCAGCTTTAGTTGTAGACTTGCTTGCTCTACAAAGGTTTGTGCCGATACAAGCGCATCATACTCGGCGTCCGCTCATGCCAAAATAAAACTGAACCATTTTGGCTGACTCAACACATATCTTTAAATGCGGTCTTTATGAGGGTGAATAATAGTGAGCATAAAGTTACACTCGTTGAATCAATTTTCGCGTACGACTGATATCCTTTTTAAAGGAATAAAGAAGGGGCATTAATCCTTCCTATACTCTTAGTTAGGCAGCTCCTCTTATGAATCTACAACAAATTAACAAATGTCACAACGCATCCAACGATGAAGCATTGATTGAGGATGCTGAGCCTGCTCAAGTACGAAATGCGAACAGGCTTGTCGGCCCTGAGCCTTCAGGTCAAGTAAAGGACGCGGCTCCTGATTATGCCGCGATTACCCAAGGTACAGTAAATCGGGGGCGCATCGGTATACCTGAACGGGCAATTCGAGCCTTTTTCACGCCCCATGAGGGAACCGCCGCGAAAGGGGCTTTAGATGCTTTGTGTGCCAAGACGGACTCACACATCAACAGCGAAGATCCTTTGATTAGTTCGTTGGCACAAGATTATCGTTTGGCTGACGATTTGACTTATATCCGCTCAATGAGAACTAATCGTCTGCGGATTGCTCTGCAAAGCGATACCAGTCATTTGCCAAATACATGGAAAGGGTTGATTGGAAATCTAAAGAACAAATCATTTCAGAATCCTCAGGCTAGTTCTGGTCAAACCTTGGTTTCGCCTGATTACAAAAGCGACAATGGAGCAATTGCTGATGCATTCAATCTGTTGAATCATAAAAATGATCAATTAGAACGAACCGCAAAGTTTTGGTCACAAAATCGCGCGCTTGTTGAATCCGATCAGCCTAACCCCAACGCGGTCAAAATAGCGCTTAAACAGCATGTGGGTGCTCATAGAAAGTCATATCAAGGTGAACAAATCGGCATTAAGATTGGGCTTGAGCTTGCTGGTTGTGTGATGCTTCCTCCTAGCGAGGGTCTGGCGGGAATGTTCCCTCAGCGTGATTATGTGGTGATGGACGAAGGGTTAACTCAACTGCAGGAGTTCGAATTACTCACCAATCATGCCAATAAATTGGTTCAGAAGTATCGCCTGTTGGATACCGATGACAAGCAACGGATTACGCAAACAAAGCTGGGCTGTATATGTGTGATGTTTGCTAAAGAACAGAGTGCGGACGGAAAGAAAGTCTATGTCCCATTTTTTGGTATCAGCAAAGGGCCTGCTTCAGGGGAGGCTAATATTCAAAAGTATTTGCATCGAATGGGTTTGCCAGAAATAAACCTGCGGGTTAGCCCTGCTGATACTCAACTTTTGGACAACCGTTATAAGCAGCTTAAGCAACACTTTAGTGATCTTCAGAGTGTTGGGCTTAAAACGCCGTCTAAACAGGCCATGATCAGTTACATGCAATTCATTGATGACCAGTTCAAGACAGAGATCACTAAATTGGTTAATGCAGTCGAGTTGAAAAATGAATCGAAGTTAAAGGCTAACTTTATCAATCAGGAAACCGTTCGTTTGATGCAAGAGAAGCCTGAAAATGGCGCTCTGACTGTCAGCTCACTTAAGAAGATCGGCCAGAGAGCGGAACGCTTTGCAAAAGTCCAAATGAACAGAGCCAAAGAGGAACAATTGGTTTCGCAAGGTTTGCTAGACCCAATGACATTAAATTTGAAATCTATTGAGTCATGGAATTCGCTGCAATGTGCTGAACCTGCTGCAATCATGACGGCGGCACAACTATATTACCGCATGGCAGACATGGATGTGTCTTTGCCATTCGAGGGCAAAGCCCGTATTGACCAAGATGCGAATCTCGATGATACGTCAAAAACCGAATATCTGGCAAAGGAGACTTGTGGTCGATGTGCCGTAAGTGAAATGTCTTTTGGGGGGCTTACGAGTTCGGGGCTACGTGAAAATATTGCCATGGCTCAGGCTAATGTGACAACTGGAGCATCGTTGGCAAACACCCTGCATGACAATTTGACACAAAATAAGCACGGAAACAAATTGCCCGATGGACAACATCATTCTCGGGAGGGATATTATGATCCCGCTACAAAGCTACCGGCGGTGCAGAGGTTGTTGAAAGTGCTGGATGGTTATGAAATGGGACAAATGTCTAAAGGGGATGCCTTCCAATCCACCGACTCAAGACCCCAGCCTTTACCACCAGAGACAGAACAAAGCGGCTTATATAATCACTTTTGGTCAAACAAAAACTTCTTAAAAAGTTTTTTCAGTCACTTCCAAGGAGGTGGCGGTTAAGCGACAGCCACCTTTAGTGAAGGTTGGGGGAATTCCCATCGCGAGTTACATCTTGTACAGCTAATGGGTTGATAATTACTTGACCACTACTGTTGATCGACTAATTCCCCAGTATTTTTTCACGAACACCGGCAGGAAGATGAAGATGCCCGTGACGCTCCATGGAGGATGCGAGCTCCTTAATAAAGGGGGTAAGTCGTTTAGCACAAATCTGATTTGCGGCGTGCCAAAGGGTAATTACTGCCTAACCTGCTCATCATATTTGACTCTAGACAGTAGAGCTTGCGCTGTCTTATTGATTACAGTGTTGCTGTTCAATAGCTTAATTTCTATCATATCCATTGGCGGCGATAAAACCGTCAAGAATGTTACCTTTTTCCTGGTATCCGGATTCTTGATATTGAATACGAATAGAGTTTAGTATTTCTCTGCGCGTTTGCAGATTCATTGATCTTATCATCTACCCCCTCTCCACTAATTATAATTAAAGTAGTGTAAATTTTAGTGAGGTAATGCGCACTTGGGGCATGCGTTTTAGAGGAATGTTATAAAGACGGTAGAGAATGCCCATTGCAATCAAAATGCATGAAGCGCTAAGTAAAACTACAAGGCCGGCAAGTGTCTTTTTTAATTGAAGGCAAACGCAAAGACAGTTATCTGGATTTAATGAAGAAAAAATAGATAGTGATAAAGGTAAGCAGCTTTATAATCGACGAATATGGGTCATTGGTAGTGAGTTGCGCCTGCATTAACTGCATTTCCACCCTCCATGGTGGTCAGCCTGTCTTCGGTAATATTTGTGCTAACAAAAGACTGAATCGCTTAAGCCTTCGTGGTACAACTCACGTCACGGGTCAGTAGTTAATGTACTGTATGGTGCATAATATTGAGAAGCTATGGAAGAAAACTGAAATCCCTCAATGGCGATAGAATGAGGTAAGTAGCCTAGTAGGTGCCGTTATTACTGAGATAAGGTATTATTCTGTGTATTTAAAGTGAATGATTAGAATAATACAGAAAAGTGGTTGTCATCCGTCAAAAAATGTATTGATTTTTGGGGAGTAGGAAAACATGTCTTTTGATCGAATTTTCTACAGCCTCGTTATGTGCGAAAACAATCGCACCGAAACAATCGCACCGAAACAATTGGGCCCGACTTCATTTATTTCTGGGAGCGCTAAATATCTGGATATGACAAATCTTTAATTTAAATATTATTATCTTTGGTTCACTGATCGCATTATATACGGGTGCATCAATGTACTTTAACACGGGCTCAAGCAACACCAATTAAAGTAACCGCTAATGCAGCAAGTGACAAATCTGGACGAGTTCGTATTGGCCCAAGGTCTGGGTGGCTCTATTCTTATCAACTCTGGCCAGAGCCTAAAAAACTTGAAGAGTCTATAAGTAAATTGGTGTGTCAAATAAATGTATAGAAGGCAAGTCACTCAGTAGTGAAAACCTTTTTTCCTTCGTCGTTTCGATTTAACTCTGGTGGTTTTTAGGGCCAGCAGTGGATGGAGGCGCCCAAAATTGATCAGGTTGAGCGCAGATCGGCCCACTTAGCTTCGACTACGAAAAATTTACTCGCTAGGACTTCAAGATTTCTGTAGAGCGCGGCCTTATAAATAATAAAAATATCACTATAAACTCGTTAGGACAAATCAACCATGCCCCTATTATTCGAAGAAATTGATAGCCAAGCCTCCTCCCTAGGTGAGATATCCCTGCGTAGACGGCGTATACCTGCGTTTGGTGACAGAGACATTTACGAGGTTAAACTAGGCGACGAATTTTTAATGTCGAGTATGTTTGTTGAGGCCGAAGAGGCCTTATCGACTCTTGGCTTAGCGGCAGTGCAGGGCGATAAGCTCAGTGTTGTCGTGGGTGGTTTGGGTCTAGGTTACACCGCTGTAGCCGCATTAAAAGATGAACGCATTACAGAGCTGGTGGTGGTCGATGCCTTAGAACCTGTTATAGCGTGGCATAAAAATGAACTCGTACCTTTAGGAAAAATACTTAACGCTGATGTACGCAATCGCTATGTACTCAGCAGCTTCTTTGACCTAGCCATAGAGCCTAGTAAGGGCTTCGACCCAAGTAGCGAAGGTAAAAAGTTTGATGCCATTCTGTTAGATATAGACCATTCTCCCACCGAATTCTTAAACGCAGCTAACGCCAGTTTTTATACAAGTGAAAATCTAGCACTCATGGCGGAGCAGCTTAAGCCCAAGGGCGTGTTTGCCATGTGGTCGCAAAATCTACCGGAAGAAAGTTTTGTAGCGTTGTTGCTTACGGTGTTTGATAATGTCGATTCTCATGTGGTTTCTTTTTATAATCCGTTTCAAAGTACTGAGTCTACAAATTCGGTGTATGTTTGTGTGAGGGGGTAAACTTTGACTTCAAATGGGCTTTAAGAAAATGCTTCACTTACATGTTTTTACTGACGGTAGTGTTAATACTCTGTCGAAGGTGGGGTATGGCGCTTACTTCGTGGTGTCCGATTTGAACGTGTCGACAGATTTACTCACCGAGAAGGTAAAAGTAAAGCGTTTTGAACAAACCAGCTCGACCACATTAGAATTACAAACGTTATTATGGGCGCTGGATGACGCAATGACGTTAGAGCGTCCTTTAGCTAAGCGACGCGATATAGTTGTGACGGCTTATACCGATTCTCAAAATATTATTAGCCTACCGGGGCGGCGTGCCCGTCTCGAGCGACAAGATTTTTTGTCTAGTAAAAAAAAACGGCTTAACAATTCTCAGTTGTACCAAGAATTTTATCGATTGACCTCCATAGTGAATTGCGAGTTTGTGAAGGTAGTGGGTCATCAGGCATCACATAAGAAAGGTAAAGTTGATAGGCTATTTGCATTGGTTGATAAGGCCTCTAGGCGCGCGTTGCGAGAATCAAAGGTCTTGCCTTAAGGCTCCCTTTAAAAATACACTTTTTTTTCGATGAAGGCATCACTGATATATACTCCTGCATACCCCAAGGGACATATCAATCGGATTGCCTAGGTCCTGGATATAAACTCGGTACTTGCGAGTACTCGAATAAAAATCACTATTTTTATAGATGCGCTTAATACTTAATGACGGTTTTAACGATGAGTGTTCACTGGTTTCTATTGAATAGGTATCATTAGCCCCCAGTATAGTGGGGCAGTTACCTATCCTTTTTACGCAGAGATATCAGCCATGTTCTACGATCTAAGTGTTGTACAATTTACTAAAATGCTTAATAACTTAAGTGCCATACTGGGTAAAGCAGAGAGCTTTGCTGAAACCAAAAACATTGATGTTGAGGTCTTACTTAATTCACGTTTGGCTCCGGATCAATTTACGTTAATTCGCCAAGTACAAATTGCCTGTGATACGGCAAAGTTAGGCGTGGCACGTTTAGCGGGTGATGTCGATGCGGCGCCACAGCACGAAGACAATCAAATCACAGTGGCTGAGTTGCAGGCACGTATTCAATCAGTGATTGATTATATGTCGGGTTTTACTGAAGATGATTTTGCAGCGGCCGCCACACAAAAAGTATCGCAACCGCGTTGGAAGGGTCAGTATCTTACGGGCCAAGAGTTTATGATTGAGCATGCGATGCCTAATCTCTATTTCCACGTGACCACCACTTACGCTATTTTGCGTCATAACGGTGTAGAGGTGGGTAAAAAAGACTATTTGGGTGCTATGCCCTATAAGTCCTAAGGCTAGTTTTGCTAAAAGGGGGAGACGTTTAGGCGTCCCCTTTTTTAGCTGCGCTTAATTTGTATGCGGGCTTATGGGCGTCACTGTTAATGATTATTAATGTAGTGCATGTTAACTGTTTGAGCATATTGGCGGCAGCCAAACTGTTAGATCAGCTAGACTGATAAACTTCGAATTGTATCGTTCAGATAATAAAAGAAGGAAAAGTAAATGCCAAGTCAATCAGTGAAGTGCAAGATTCGTTCAATGGGTGAGGCGATCATTGTTATCACTCCTCTAGCAACTCCATGCCAGGTTTTCGCCGGTCAGCTAACTCACAAGAGCAATTAAAGTCTCCTCAGTGGACGGATGCCTATCGTCAAGCTTTACAGGAGCAGATTGATGGTGAGGCTGTCGAGCTACACAGTGAAGTGATCAGAAGAAAAATAAAAACGATAGAAAGTTTGGATCCAATTTAGTCAATGATTCTGCCGGACAGTTGGGGCAGTGTGTAATGTTTCGCTGTGCAGAGTCAGTGTCGCTCAACAATAGAGGCTCTGATGGCCATCAAGTGAAAACCTATAAAAAATCAGATAGATTAACACACCATTTTAGCTTATTGACTATAGCAAGTTTGTTCTCGATGCCGAGAGCCTCGTCGAGATGCTTATAGCGCAATTTAAACAAGGACAGCAAGCAATGCTAGATCAGCACTCTGACAGTCTGAGGCATGATACCCAGACAGGTTAAAAACACTATATGTTTTTTGAGGCTATCTGTACAAAGGCGGAAGATTCTCTACGGGCTGTCGACGATGAAACCAAGAAGTACTACTGTTGCAGTGAAAATACTTTTCAATTGCATGGCGCCACCCATCTTCACAATGGTTTCGTAGCCGGTTACTTGCTCAGTATAATGTTCAAGTTGTTGGTTAATGATCGTCTGCCAGAATGATTCAAGTGATAGTGAAATCGATCCATCAACGCTAGGTATTCTGATTCTCAGATATTGCCGCCACTTGTCGCATAATATAAATTTGTTCAGAGTGCACACCCACATAGCAGGTCACAATCAACAAGCCATCAGGAAAATTGCCCGTCGTTATCTTAGTCATGCTGGAGGCTTCACTTTTATCGTCAGCCTGCTTATGATTGCCTAGGTTGCAGTCAAATTCGATTTGACCGATTATTTGTGTCTGTCTTGCCAGCACAAACTGACTCGGCATAAAGCAAACAGCAGTAAATCGGGGAGAATTCGTATTAGCCCAAGATCTGGGCGGCTTTATTCGTATAAGTTTTGGCTATAGCCCAAAAAATTGGAAGAGTCCATTCATAAGTTGATGTCTCAAATCAATATATCGCAAGGCAGTGCACTTAGGAATCAAAACTTGCGTTCCTGCGTTTTTGCCTCTGGCGTCTACAGCGTTAAGTTTAATACGGGTATCGAAAATGCAATGTATTTTATTCATACATAATAACATCGATACACCAACCACCTTGGATCAATGGAGCAAGTTCTTTACTGTTGCAGAAGAAAGTGGCCTATTTAGTAATTAAAAATGAAAAGGTGACAGAGGGAATGTTTTGTAGCCAGATCGGAGTTGTTTAAAATTAAACCCCTCCGGCCCCTTTTTTACGGCCCCTTTTTTATTCGCCAGCCCCTTTTTTTAACGACAAAATCGCTTGGTGTAACAACCACTCCAGTATTAGCTCAGACTTGATCTGACAGTTACCCGTTTTTAATACGGTATCTGTCAGTTTACATTTGAGCTAAATTCATTTCTACCCAAACCGTTTTGCCATCCTGTAGCGTGTCTATCGGCGTTTTTCCGCAACCGCTTTTTCCCTGATGCGTTCGATCATTATTATAGTCAGCTATTCATTCGTCCAGATCTTTTTGTAACTCTTCTGAAGAGGTCAAGTTTTTTCGCAGCCAATGCATATTCTGGGCTGAACTTTCCACGCTTGATTGATACCTACAATATACACTTAATAACTCACAGCAAAACCACCTATATGATCCCTATACGCAATACACCGCAAGCGCGTGCTAGCGTACAGGTACGTCTGACACAGGCGGGTCTGACAGGTGTACAGCAGCCACGAATACCCTCAAGCCACTTTATACACCACCATATAAATAGTGATGGCGACTGCCTATTTCGAGCCATGCATATGGGCTTGAATCAACCAGGAGAATACGCATCACATCAACAGGTTATGGATCTGAGGCAACGGCTTGCAAACTATATCGAGCATAATCAGCAAACACTAGAGACCAACCCTTTTTTTCAAAGCGCTCAGGGAGTGAGCGATCTGTACGGTCTTCTACTTAGCTCAGGACAATGGAATGAAAATGCTGGGGACTTGGTGGCACCCTTACTTGCTCAGGTATTGGGTCGTGAGGTTGTTGTTCTTCAGCCTGAAGGGACAAACACGTATACAGAACGGCAAACTTTTCATCCGGAAAATCCCGAGCTCCCCCCAGCAATGCGCAACACAGGTGAGCCCCCCATTTACCTAGCGCACCTTGGCGGAACTCATTATGAGTATCTTGAACATTGCGACACCAATACTCAGCAACAAGTACAACAACCCAATCTTACACCGACAGGGGCATTGCCATCTCTACAGAAGAAAGACGGTGATGATAGACTCACTAGAGAAAAGCACGCTGAAGGTACGCTAAACCAAGCCTCACCAAAGCTTTCAGCCGCCAGGGGCACCGGAACAATTACAAGCCACACACCAGAAGGTTATGCGCTCTTTCAACAGATCCACGCAGACCAAAAACCCGCAGCAAAAACTCAGCTCAGTAAGCTCGCTCTGGCAGTGAAGATCCGCAACGCAATCGTTGACCTTGTCACAAAACAATACCAAGCCGGAGGAGTCAATACCCAACAAGCCCCTGAGCCAATTCGGGCACAGTACAACTTATGGCGCATACCCGCTGCCAACGATCGTATTGCCCAGAGAGCAGCCACTAATACTGATAACACACTCTCTGATACCGAGCGAAGCGCCAGACTAAAAGCCATAAAAGGCACAGAAATGGCCGATGTCGCCACCTGGCTTAATGGCCTGAAAACGTTTTATACCTCTGGCAGTTCCCCCTTTACTGAAGAGGAGAAAAGCGGTGAAGGCTTTGAAAAATTTATTAATACCATTACGCCGCTAAGCCCCGAAGAGCTAGCACAACCTGAAGAGCTGCCGACAAGAGGGCAGCTACATCGATACCTCAATTCAAGCCGGTTTGATGCCACACCGCGGGCGCGCCTCAATTACCTACTCAATATGTCTGAACACGAAGCCAACTTTGTTCAAGCCATGAATAGCGATGTCGCCAGCCGTGAAAAAGCTATTCTTGTCCGCGGAATATCCCCACCCCAAATCTGGGCTGATTATCAATGTACAGCCGGCGCAGGAACACGCTTGCAGGAGGCAAAAGATGCGCTGTCCATGTCACCATTTTTAAACGCCTGGAATAACATAAAAACTGAAACTCGATCACAGGCGCTGGGCGCAACCTATGAAGGTAACCAAGTACACCTCAGCCCAGGCAGTGATTTGATACAAGGAGTACCCGCTAAGGCCGTGCTCGCCTCAGACGATAACAGCCGACTTGCCCTCAGAACTATGTCTGCCAACAAGCTCTGGCAAAAATTTCAAGACACGCTCAACCTCGGCCCCAGAGTCAAAACTGTACTCACCACACAATCGAGAGAGCTTGTACTGGACAACAAAGAGAACCCCACCACATCGGTGACAGACAACAAAAACAATACCTACTTAAAACCACTGGGCCTTGATTTTCAAAAAGACGTTATGTCACTACCACTTGACGACAGAAACCCAGAAGTGACCCTATTTGATATGGATGACGATTCCGACACTTGGCTCCAATGGCAAGGTAAAGACGACGAAGCCGGTGCGGAACAACTATCGAGCCGTATCCGTGAGCTCATGTTTCGCACAGTGAGCATACAAGACTTGGGAGAGAAAAACGTTATTAATTGGCGTCAACTCCCCCAGGAAGATATTGCCTGGGACAAACTGGACGATAGCGACCCAGACAAGCTACCCAGCGCAAACGACTTTGCCCACGATAAAGGCCGAGAGTGGATTATTTCCAACTTAAGCGCACCAGCAGAGGGAGCGGACCAAACGGCCAGGGCAGAAGCGGCACTTCACGCCCTATTTATTTACAGTGAAGATACACTTCATAACCGCCCCGCCATGACGTTACGGGTCATACACGAACTCGGTGGCCTGGAAGGAATAGAGGGTGGTAAAAAAGTACTCACAAAACTGAGTGAAGCCCTCTCAGCCAATGATTGGCCAGGCCATGAAAACCTGGGAAAAATAGTCGACGCAGTGGCTAAGCGGTGTGAGCACTATTGCCAAAACAGCATGCTTGTAACGCAGCACAATAACCGTGGCTTAAAAGAGTATGCCGATTTTCTACAAACTTGTACCCAAGCAACGGGTGCAACCCTAGTACCCCCCATTCTTGCCATGTCGACAGGGGGCGCCTCTAGCGAAGAGTTATGCCATGCTATCGCAAAAGCTTCCCCCGAAGCCATCAACCAGCGCAACCCAAACAATGCTCAAAACATACTGTGGATAGCGGCTAAAGACGGTCAAACAGACGTCGTCAAAGCACTGATTGATAGCGGTCATCTGAGGGGTGAATCACATGTACCCATCGGTGACCAAGATAACAAAGGCAAGACAATAACAAGTACACCGCTTGAAACAGCGATACTTCGCAATCGGCAAGGGGTTTTTGATGCCTTAATACAGGACAAGGCCGTACAAGCTACGTATAAAACACCGCGTCGTAACGACCAAAAAAATGTCCTAATGCTCGCCGCCAGTGAAAAACGTGGCCCTATGTTTACAACACTGGTTGAGCAATTTAAAGATTTACAAGATGATCAAGGCAAGCCCTTAATTGACGCCGTCGACAGTAATGGAACGAGCGTTCTGGATCACGTGGTAAAAAGCGGAACAGCGGATCAACTCAAACAATTGGTCGATGCAGGCTGCGACATTCGTAAAGACAGCTATCGGCATGGCTCTGTACTAAACCATGCCACCCACCCTGACAACCCTGACCGTACAAACCGCGCAGAGAAACTCGAAATTATACTACAATCACTCAATAAACTACCTAAGCAGGAATACCTTAGATTCATTAATACCTCAGATCAATATGGCTACTCTGCATTGGATAACGCAGCACGATCCGGTGATGTAGAGCAAGTTAAACAACTTATTAAGGCTGGAGCTGAGATCAATGCGTCAGGACACAACGATATGAGCCCATTGCACTTTGCCATACTGTCTGGCTCTGTTGAGTGCGCCAAGGCACTACTAGCGAAGGGTGGCGATATCCGTAAAGGGAGTTTAGGTGGATCCACTGCCTTTCACTTTGCCGTAAAATCAAAAGGGATAGCTTGTTTAGACCTATTGTTGACGCACTTTGAAAAACAAAAAGAAAACAACCCTGATTATACCTATAAACGCCTGCTAAGCGATCCTAGCAATGAACGGAAAACCCTGCTAACACTCGCGGCCAAAGCCGGTAATAGCGAAGCCATTACACGATTATTGCAAATAGCAAAGAATCATAACGTAGATTATGGACAACTAGAATTCGAGGATATGCATGGCGATGGTCGCTGTGCACTACATTATGCCGCAGTCTCAGGTAATGCTGAATGTATTACCGCTTTGGCGGTACTCAACACCACACCAAGCTGGAATGCAAAAGGCGAAATTCCTCTAGAGCTGGCTATTATAAACAACCACCCAGATGCCATGGATGCCTTAGTGAAACACCACGGTGTCAACCTTCAAGAGGCCGCCCCCATTGAGGGTAACCCCATACTCCACTGGGCGATTAAACACCACAAAACCGGTGTGGCCGAACGCATACTCCAACACAGCATGACAAGTAAAGGGGTCGACATTAATCAACAAAACGACCAAGGTGAAACTCCACTGATTTTAGCGGCACTTGAAGGACATAGCAGCCTCGTGAAACAAATTCTAGAGCTCCCCGATATAGATCCTAGTATAACCAGCCCAAGCCATGGCAACGCCTTTTTTGCCGCCTTGGCAAACAACAATTCAAACATCACAACCGCTCTATTATTTCCGGCACTCTATATCTGCAGCACCGACAACAAAATCAACCTTCAAGAGACCTACCAAGGTACAAACACAAGCCTTGAAAAAGGTAAAAGCCTGCTGCATATCGCCGTTGAACGCAACGATGCTGTCTTAGCCCGGGCGCTACTCTCACAAGAGCTCAACCAGCTTTTACCCAAGGCTCACACAATTAACATCAACCAGGTAGACCGCATGGGACGCTCCCCTCTACATGATGCCGCAGAAGCAGGTAACAATGCCTTGATTGAGATACTGTTAGCAAATGGAGCGGACTTCAACCAAAAAATCGATGTACCTTTTACCACACGTAAAAGTACCAGCGGCTTCACAGCACGATTAAAAATTCCAAACGGCCAAGGCCAAACCGCATTACACCGTGCGGCCAGAAACGGCCATGATGATGTGATTAATACATTGGTCAATAAAATGAATAGACGTGAAATCGATGAACGGGATACTTATGGGCAAAATGCATTAATGAAAATCGTCAAAGCTGAAAATATCCCGGAAGACCGGATCAACCAGTGCGCCAACACCTTGCTAAAATGTGGCGCAAAGCCCGACACACAAGACAAACGTTTGCGAACGGTCCAAGGTCACGCTACACATGCATCTACTACTCAGATTATTAAAAGAGCTTTAATGATTGCAAAACAACATGCAAGAGATCAGCGAACAGGTAAATCGTGAACAGTAGCAGAAGCAACAAACTAAAAGGTGCAGACGAAAAGGTGACGGAGGGAATGTTTTTTTACCAGATCGGAATTGTTCAAAATTAAACCCCTCCATCACCTTTTTTTGCCCTTTTTTATTGAACTTCATATTGGAAATGTTGATCATTCTTTTCTTTGTCTAGCCAATCATCTTCGTCATCACTTTCATTTATATTGACTATAGTTGTCATCTACTCGCCCTCATCCATTAGGCTCACCACCCAGTCACCCAGGCTCTCTAATACATGGAGATAGATTTCAGTGGTTTTGATATCACGGTGACCCATCAACTGTTGAATTTTCGCAAATCAAACCCTTTTTGTAGTAAGCGAGTTGCAAAGGAATGGCGGAAGGTTTGGCAACTGGCCTGTTGATACATTTCAGCTGCGCGGATTGATGTTTTTGCACGGTACAAAGGATGAACATGGTGGCGTCGTTCTAGCTTGGCGCGGGGGTCGATTGATATGCTCGACGAGGGAAGCATAAAGCGGGTAGGATTGGCTGGGATGGGTGTTGGAATATCGTCTATCGGTAACGCGCTACATAGTCCATTGTCTGCTTTTCTTTTGATTTCCACGTAGCAGCACTGCGCTTATATGAGAGAATATCGCCCGAATCGATCAAATAAAGTACAGTTTTGGTCTGTGCTGGAAATAGATAGTATGGTCATATGTAGCCATTAGTGGCTACATATGACCATACTATCTATTAACTGTTAAATTGCTAAGTTGGGCGTTAAATTCCCGAGACTAGAAAGTCGAGAGAATTAATAATATCTGCTCTATTTAATAAAACAGAGCTTTCATGCTTTTTTAAAAATGATCTGGCAACCGTAGTAATTTGATATGTGAGTAAATAATATTGCTCCCCGTTAAGTTGCTCACAGTTAATGGCTGCCTTGGGTTTCACGGATTCCCAGCTTCTTCTTGCTTCTGGGTGACAATTGCACGAGAGATCTTAGCAGGCCACGGTGTTGACTACCTCTTGAATACGTCAACTGCAACTATCGACGAAACCCGTATACTTTTGAAACAGGTTGGATTCAAAAAAATTGAAATAATAAAGGAGGATGATGGCCACCATGTGCCATGGGAGAAAGCGAAAGAATCTTGGATTTCAATCAACGACTTTGCTCCAGGACAATACCCTCATCCCGTTAGCAATGTGTCGCCAGAAATTATGGCTAATTGCAAAAAACAGTATTTAGCACGCATAGAAGAATTGAACACTGAAAAAGGCGTCTGGAATGATACATCCATGCTCTAGGTGTATGCGGAAAAATAATACATCGCATAACAACGCAAGGCAGTCTGTTGGCTTTTTCGTTGCTTGTTTTGTGGTTTACGCTACGCTACCATAAAGCAATCCACTACAAAGCCGCAGCTGCTTGCGACGTTAGATTTAGTAGGCGAAGACATTATTTGTTTTCTATAAAATATATATATTCGGTGTAGGAAATGGTGCTATGTATGAATATATTTTTTTATGTAGAGACGTTAAATTTAAAATTAGAGAGGCAATATGAAAGAACGATTGAGTCAAGAAATTATAGATATTTCATTGAAAGCATTAAACAATGAGTCTGATAATTCATGGGAAATTAAAGATGAAAAGCTATACATAGAGTTTACGTTTCCAAACTTTGTTTCTGCATTTGGTTTTATGGCACAAGTGGCAATAATTGCAGAAAGAGCGAGCCACCATCCTGAATGGTCAAATGTATATAATAAGGTGAAAATATATTTAACTACCCATGAAGTAAATGGAATATCCAAGCTAGATTTTGAGTTGGCGCAGGAAATAACAAATTTAATCTAACGAAGTGTTCAATTACGTTCCAGCAGCAAAAAGCATATCAAGGGGGAAGAATACTTGATTTTGTTCGCTACGCTACCACAAAACAATCCACTACAAAGCCGCAGCTGCTTGCGGCGTTCTGTTTTAAAGTGAGTAAAATGATTCACAAAGGAAGTTGCCACTGCCAAGCAATAACATTTGAAGTTGAGGCACCAGAAGTAATCGAAGCTGATTATTGCAATTGCTCTATCTGCTCTAAATCTGGATTTCTTCATTTGATCGTTCCGCTAAGTAAGTTCAAGCTATTAAGTGGCAATGATATACTTTCAACTTATACATTTAATACTGGCGTTGCTAAGCATACGTTTTGCAAAAAATGTGGTGTGAAACCATTTTATACACCACGTTCAAATCTGGATGGTATTGATGTTAATGTACATTGCCTGGATACAGAAAATATGCCTGTAAATATCACCGAATTTGATGGAAAAAACTGGGAACAGAATGCACACAAAGTTGCACATAAAAGCAAAACATAACAAGTCACTCCTGCTGACGTTTTGGTTTCCGCTCTTTTTTGTGCATAGCCTACGGCCATTGTGGCACAAAAATTCGCTACACGAATTAAACGGTGACGGAGGCAATGTTTTTTAAGTAGATCGGAGTTGTTCAAAATTAAACCCCTCCGTCACCTTTTTTTTAATTTGGCAGAATGGTTTAGGCGCCAGTGCGGATGATTTTCCCCGGGTAGTACCGTATCTGGGTTTAAAGGCAACGCGCACTATTCGTTTTGTTTTTCCGCAAGCACCCAATCGGCCCATTACCATTAATGGTGGTGCGGTGATGCCGGGTTGGTACGACATTAAAGGTACCGACATTTCGGATAAAGAAGATGTGAGGGGGATGAAGGAAGCAAAAAATACCTTGGATAGTTTAATTGCCAAGCAAATTGAATTGGGTATTGCCAGTGAACGCATTATTGTGCCGGGTTTTTTCTCAGGGCGTCGCAGTGGCGTATTGGTTGAGATTGGTCAGTGGGTTAATCGGATTTTATAAGTAGAATTTTTTTACGAGAACGCATTATGATCACACTAAGCCTAAACGAAACCCGTGTGTTGGGCGTGTTGTTCGAAAAAGAGCGCACAACACTGGATCAATACCCCTTGTCATTAAATGCCTTAACGAACGGTTGTAATCAAAAAAGTAATCGTGAGCCGGTATTAAACTTAAGCGAATCAGAAGTACAAGCGACAGTAGATTCATTAACGGGTAAGAGTTTGGTCGCCGAAGTTGCGGTGGGCAGTCGTGTAAAAAAATATCGCCAGCGTTTTGGCAATACTCAATTCAGTGAATTTAAGCTTTCTCTTCAAGAGCAGAGTGTCATCAGTGTTTTATTTTTACGTGGCCCGCAAACCCCGGGTGAGTTACGGACCCGAAGCAATCGTCTGTGTGAGTTTCGCGATGTCGAAGAAGTGGAGCAAGCTCTGCAAGAATTGATTGATCGTTCCGGCGATACTTATGTGAAGAAATTACCTCGTGAGCCTGGCAAGCGAGAATCTCGCTATGCACATTTATTTTCTGGTGATTTCTTTATTGAAAATATAAAGGCAGTGAATATAAACAACGAAAAATCTGAAAATAGAGTGAGTGTTTTGGAACAGCAAGTGACTAATATGCAAGAGGAAATTGATGAGCTTAAACAGCTATGGGCCGAGTTAAATGAATAGGCCATTTGTTGCCTTGTATGAACGTCACAAACTATTAGCGTAGCCACGTTCCGATATACGCTTGCTACCGAGTCAACATATTACTCAAGCTATGGGTGTTGGCGGCCATCGCCAATAACAGTGATGACTTAACTCTGGCAATAGACAACGCTGACAGCCAAATAAAAAGGTAAAGTCTGGAACGACGGTAAGGTAGAGGCCTATCACGCCATTATTCCCACGGAAAAACGTGTCAAACTCAGTAGTTTATCGAGCGCCGAATGCAAGATATATGAGTTAGTGGCACCTCAGTATATTGCCCAGTTTTACCCGCCCTATGAATACTGTGAGAGTGAAATTCAGCTGTTGATTGAGGGTGGCCGCTTTGTGGCAAAATCGAGAGAGATGTTGAAGCAGGGTTGGAAAAAACTGTTTGAACGTAAGTGGAATAATGCGGAGAGTAAACCGACGCTTAATAAAAATGAAAACGATGCGGCTCTCAGCAGCAGTCTGCCCACCGTTTAAAGCAGGTGAACTCTTACTGTGGGCGCAAGCGGAGTTGATCGAGAAACAAGCAGCGTCCCCTAAACCCTTTGATGATGCTAGCCTATTGGCCGCCATGACGGGCATGGCTCGCTATGTTGATAAAAAAGATTTACGCCTTGTCTTAAACCTAAAGCCGCAGTTGAACCTACTGCAACTGACTAAGGCGCAGAATCTAAAGTGTTCTTCACTTTTTTAGGCTATACCCGCAGGGTGGCTACTAATGTACCTAAAAGAACAAAAATTCACTCTATATTCTGTACCTTAAACCCTCTCGCTACGATCGAACTGCCGCTTTTAGTTAAAGGAAACCGGTAGGCTGGCAACTGAGGCGACCTGTGCGGGGATTATTGAGCTGTTATGTAAACGTGAGTTTCTGCATCGCTCCGGTAAGCATCTTCATGCCAGCGATGTAGGTAAGGTCCTGATAGCGGGTTTACCGGAGTTGGCTACCTTGCCGGATATGAACGCCCGCTGGGAGATGAAGCTAAACGCCCTTAGTCACCGCGAGGCCAATTACCTAGGCTTTATGCAAACTTTGGAGCTTACCTTAAGTGATTTGAGGGGCTTGACGGCTAGGGTAAAGCCGTTTAAAAACGCCGTTCTAACCATTCCAATAAAAAGACGACTATGAAGGCCTTGTGAGCTCAAGTCTGTGTAAGCTTGTGTGAAGCTCATGTAAACTTAGTTTCTGTAGTAAAACTCCTGTAAAATAATTGCTGGAATATAAAATGGGCACAACAAGAAAGGGTATGAGCGTATATGCGTATCCTGGTGAAACATATTATGAAATTAATTAGAAAGTTATTAAGTAAAAAGTTATTAAGTAAGCAATCAAAAGTCATTAGTCTTGAAGATAAAATCCACGCGCTAGAGAATCAGAGCCAATCGTTACGCGAAGCAATAGTTATGCGCGACACTAGTGACGCTGACGAGCTCCTATTGAAAGAAGCTGCTTTACAGCGTTTACCTTATTGCCCGGCTATTATTCATAGTGTGAGTGGTGGTGTGTCTGTATTGGAAAAAGTCGCTCGTATACGCCTTGCTGAGTTGATTGATACCAAAGAGCTTGATATTAGTCTGCTACAGCAAGATCTTGATAGTATCGATATCTTATTGGATATTACTTCGTATGTCCGTGATGATAATGTTCAAAGTGCTATTTTGGATAGTATTTTGAACAGCATTACCGACCAAAAAATACTAGCTGATATTTGTGCGAGTTCCCAATCTACCAGTGTGCGTAAATTATTGGCAGGGCACATTAGTGATATAGAGTTGTTGCCTACACTGTCTAAAATACTTAAAAGCAGAGATAAAGTCGCTTATAAAATTATTAAAGAGAAGCTGAATAAAGTTAAAGAAAAGAATATGGTTGTTGCTGATGCCGAGCAAGATATTGCCGTATTATGCGACGAGATGGAATTTCATAGTATTCATGTTTATGACAAAGTGTATGCTTCTCGCCTCTACAGATTATTGCAGCGTTGGTCAGAGTTTGAAACTATTGAGGGCTCAATATCGGATAATAACCGTCGGCGTTTTACTGAAGCTAAAAAAGTTTGTGAGCGAAGAGTGCAGGCGCAAGAGGAAAATAAGCGGTCGGAAATAGAGCGCAATAAAAAATTATCAACTGCCCATGATGATCGCCAGTTATTACTGGAAAAACTATGGCTGCAAATAAATAAAATCTATGGTGTTAGCGAAATAGACTCGTCGATAGTCGCGGCTTTGCAGGAAGAAAAACAAGCTCTACTGCTAAACTGGGATGAATTAAGTCATTATGGAGCTGTTCCTGAAAGACAGGGTAAGCTCTATGCCTCGCTTTGCGAGGCGATAGAGAGCTTATCGGTATTGCTTTTTGAGAATAAAATTGAAAGCGGTACCGAACGCGTTATTGAAAACAGTGCTAAAAGCGATACTGAGAGTAGTGCTCTGAGCCAAGTATTTGATCGGATTAAAAATGTAGAGAGTGAAAGCGATATTGATCTTAACGATATTAACTGGTTGCGCCAGTCACTTGATATTGTTAAGCCTATAACAGACTTTTCTGCTGGCGAATACTTGGCTCGTTACCGTGAAATACTAACTGAATTTGATCAAAAAGCTAAACAGAAAAAAGAGTTTGAAGCAAAGCAATCTCGAATTATATTAAGCTTGATTGGCCAGAGTCATCAAGCGGTAGAGGCAGGCAAAGTTAAAAAGGCTTTAGGTATACGCCATTCAATTAATGAGAAGCTGGCGTTACTGCCCCGCCTGCCTAATAAAATAACGCTACTGCTAGACAGTTTAGATGCGGCGATTCAAAAATTACTTGATTGGCAGGCCTATGCCGTGGTGCCAAAAAAAGAGGCGCTGGTTACCGCTATGCAAGGGCTGGTAGGTATTGATTTACCGCCAGAAGCGCTAGCAATCAAAATAAAAGCACTCCAAGATGATTGGCAGGAACTTCGCCAGAGCGGTAAAAATCAAGATGAGGGTTTGTGGGAGCGGTTTAGCCAGCTGGCTGATAATGCCTATGCGCCCTGTAAAATTCACTATCAGGGTTTGGCCGATGAGCGGCAGCAAAATTTAGAAAAGCGAAAAGTAGTAGTGCAACAACTAAACGATTACCTGCGTGATAACGATTGGGATAATGCCGATTGGAAGCAAGTAGAGAAGGTTGTGCAAGCCGCACGGAAGGAATTTTATGCTTATGCACCGGTTGAAAGAAAGACCAATAAAACCATCGTGCTAGACTTTGATAGCGTTATGCATACGGTTCAAGAGAAATTAAATGAAGAGTATAATAAGAATAAAAATGTTAAAGCGCACCTGATTCAGCAGGCTCAAGCCTTAGCCGATAGTAACGATGTTGATCAAGCGATTAGTGATGCTAAGCACCTGCAGTCACAATGGAAAAATGCGGGTCGATGTGCCTATAAAGAAGATCGAAAATTATGGAGTGAGTTTCGTCAATATTGCGATGCGGCCTTTGCAAAAAAAGCGTCTATCGCGGCTGCTCACGAGAATGAAAGGCAGAGCAATTTTATTAGTGCACAGGCGCTTATAGCTAAACTCGATGTTTATCTGGCATTGTCAGGTGACGAATTTTTGGCCGTACGAGGTGCTTGTCAAGAAGATAGAGAAGCCTGGTCTAAACTAGGTGAGTTGCCGAGTCATGCCAAAAATAAAATAAGTGGTGATTTTTCTCGAAAACTTGAACAGTTTGAAAAGAAAGTGTCTGTGGCTCAAAGACAAATTGATCAGCAAGCGTGGCAAGACTTCTTTGCTGTGGCAGAAAAGATTAATCATTGTCAACGTAATGCACTTTCGTTAGGTGAAAGTGTGTCTGGTGAGGATGCGGCGGATGTATTCCATGCCGTGTCTATAGATATTGAACAGACAAAGCGCTGCCCTGAGGGTGGTCGGGACACGCTCAACAATAAAATTCAACTGGCACTCAAAAACAAGTCATTTGATGAGAATGCCAATATAGAATTATTAAAATTGCTTTGCATTCGTGCAGAAATTACTTCTGATACAGCATCGCCTAATAGTGATAAGCAATTACGTATGGGGTACCAAGTCAGTTTATTGCAACAGGGTTTTGGGTCTACGCTACAAGCGAATAATGCGCCGGGTGTTATAGGACTTGAATGGGCAGTAATTGGTCCAGTTGGAGCTGATACCTATCAAAAATTATTTGAACGTTTTTATACCGCATGGGAAAAATTGCAATAATTTTTAGATTTTAGATGAAGAAAGTAAGTGGTTACTACAGCGGCGTTTAGCACGCAGGGGAGAGAGCAAGGAAAAATGGTTTCAGTTGGTCATTTACCTCGGCACCGCTTGACGGCATCACCATAAACGCCCTCTTCTTCGGGCCAGCACCTTGGTTACTACATTAGGGGGCAATGCAATAGCTTGTTGGGAGCAATAGTTGGGATAAATAGTTACCCTTGGTGCCAAGCCTGTGGCCAGCAAAGCTGGCTGGCTAAACCTATTCTGCAGCTTGATCGTGTGTTTTCTACGTGACCTTGGCGCATGTATGGAGAAAAATCTGTCAAGTTCGGTATTCCAAAAAAGAGTTAACTGGATGGCAGTGCTCGTGCATAATCTGTCTTAGTATTTTTGTTTCATCGTTTATTTCCAAAGGTTATTTCTTATGTCACTATCCAATTCAGCTCAAACCATCGAAGTCAACCATGGTGAGGGCGAGCCAAGTCATGCTGTGATTTGGTTGCACGGCTTAGGCGCCAGTTCAGATGATTTTCCACCGGTTGTGCCTTATTTAGGTTTAGATAAAGCACACGCTATTCGCTTTATTTTCCCGCAAGCACCTAATCGACCTATTACAGTTAATGGTGGTGCGGTGATGCCGGGTTGGTACGACATTAAGGGAGTGTCTATTGCGGATAAAGAAGATTTGGTGGGGATGACAGAATCAAAAAACACCCTCGATAGTTTAATTGACCAGCAAATGGCATTGGGTATCGCCAGCGAGCGAATTATTGTAGCGGGCTTTTCTCAGGGCGGGGCAGTAGCGTATTACACCGGTATTCGTTCACCGTATAAATTGGGCGGTATCTTAGCGCTCTCAACCTATTTGCCTTTTGCGACAGAAGCCAAAATACAACAAAGTGGTGCAAATACACAGTCTCCCATTTTGGCGATGCACGGTCTGCATGATGCAGTGGTTCCTTTAGCCTTGGGCAAAGGCAGCGCAGATGCATTAAGCGCTTTAGGCTATTCTGTTGAATGGAAGACGTACTCGATGGAGCATAATGTTATGCCGGAGCAGTTGGTTGATATTGGCCGTTGGATCAATCGAATTTTATAAGGAGCCGCTGAAAAATTACCTGTGTTGCTATCGCAGCGTTAAACATAGGCTCAATTCAGTCATTATTATGTATAAACTCCCTCGTCTCGCCGTTTTTTGCCTTGCTCTAGCGTACTCGCTTACGTTCTGCAGAGATTCGATGAGAATGATTTTTTTCTTTATGAGAACACATTAATGATTAACTTAAGTCTAAACGAAATCCGTGTGTTGGGGGTGTTGTTTGAAAAAGAACGTACGACACCCGATCAATATCCTTTATCTTTGAATGCCTTAACTAACGCCTGTAATCAGAAAAGTAATCGTGAACCGGTATTAAGCTTGAGCGAATCAGAAGTACAAGCGACAGTAGATTCATTAATGAGTAAGAGTTTGGTCGCCGATGTTGTGGCGGGCAGCCGTGTAAAAAAATATCGCCAGCGTTTTGGTAATACTCAATTCAGTGAATTTAAGCTTTCTCTTCAAGAGCAGAGTGTTATCAGTGTTTTATTTTTACGTGGCTCGCAAACACCGGGTGAATTACGGACCCGCACCAATCGTTTGTGTGAGTTTCGCGATGTCGAAGAAGTAGAGCAGCTTTTACAGGGATTGATTGATCGTTCCGGCGATACTTATGTGAAGAAATTGCCTCGTGAGCCTGGTAAGCGAGAATCTCGCTATGTACATTTATTTTCTGGGGATCCCGTTACCATAAGTATAAATACAGCAACTGATAATATCGATCTTGAGAATACAGCAATCGATAAAACAGGCTATGAATCTTGTGAGACTAAAACGATAGCGGCAGTGAATGTCAATAATGAAAAATCTGACGATAGAGTCAGTCTGTTAGAACAACAAGTGACTATAATGCAAAAAGATATCGATGAGCTTAGGCGGCTATGGGCCGAGTTAAATGAATAGGCCATTCGTTATTTTTTTATTTTGTTAATTGTGTTTTCTAAAAATTTAATTTAGTGCTTTCTGTTTTAAAAAATAGCTTAGACACAGTATTTGGATTGTTTGTATCTAGTCCCGCTGCTAAGCAATTTATTTGGCAAGCTGGGCGGGCGAAATTTTTGCTAGGCAACGTGACTTTTTATCGCGTGTTATCGGCTGTTATCAGGTGACGATAAAAAATATTTGAGCAGCGTTGTTTGTTGTTTATCAATACAACCCGTATTGAGGCGGGGGCACTTAAAGTAACAGATACCGATCGTTTATTAGTGGCGGCCAGTGCCATTATTTCAGTATGGGGCTTTCCAAACTGGCATTGTTTTAATGTTGTTGCGGTGTTTCTATTGCCGGGCACATTTAATAACAGCTTCGAATGTGGCATGGAATATTCGCATAGTGCGGGGATGGTGGGCACGGGGCCTATGACGAGCAAAATGGCTTTGAGTCGCCCGCACTTATATCTAGGGTTTAAAAATAGTCGCGATAAATCCAACGTAGGGATCATGAGTTTGTGCATATGCGCGACATTGCCGATGGCCGTTGCGATGGCCTGCCAGAGCGTTTACATCAGTTTAAATGCACAGCCACGTAGTTTGACTTTATTGAGCATAAAAGTAGCGAAATTGATGGTGGCCAAAGTAATATTGGCCGCTACGGCGCTACTAACCGGCAGGCGTTTTTTGCGGTTGCGTCGGAGTGTTTTTTTGAGCGCCCCGCCATGTTAAAAAAGAAACATCCAGTATTATTTGAGACATTGACACAGTTCTACCAACAAAATGTGTTGGAGCTTGAGAAAGATATTGGTGTAAAAGATCAAGCGCCTTGCCCTTGTGGTAGTGGCAAACGTTATAAACGGTGTTGTATGCCCGCCGCTTAGTCATTTTATGCTCATTATCAAAGCAAGGCTAAATCAATAGCCGTGAGTCCTGCTGCTCTAATTGTACGATCAGCACTAGACAACTGTTTTTATATACAGTATCTTGTGTAAATGCGCCTCTATATTGCCGAAAAGCCCAGCCTGGGTCGTGCCATTGCCGACGTCTTGCCTAAGCCCCACAAAAAGGGCGAGGGCTGTATTTATGTGGGCAATGGCGATTGTGTCAGTTGGTGTGTGGGGCATTTATTGGAGCAAGCCGAGCCAGATGCCTACGACCCAGCTTTTAAACAATGGCAGTTTGAACACCTCCCTATTATTCCTGAGCAGTGGCAGCTAAGGCCCAAAATCACGTCTAAAAAGCAGCTGGCAGTATTGCGTAAGCTGGTCAAAGAGGCGGATGAATTGGTGCACGCGGGTGATCCCGATCGCGAAGGCCAGTTATTGGTCGACCAAATATTTGGATATTTTAAGGTCAGTGCCAAAAAGCGCGGGGCGATTCAGCGTTGCCTGATCAATGATTTAAATGCACCCGCAGTAAAGCGGGCACTGGCACAACTTCGGCCGAATCAAGAATTTATTCCACTCTCTGTATCTGCCTTGGCGCGCTCGCGTGCGGACTGGCTTTACGGCATTAATATGACCCGAGCCTTTACATTGCAGGGGCGTAAGGTGGGTTACAGTGGTGTGTTGTCGGTTGGTCGGGTACAAACGCCCTTATTAGGCTTGGTAGTGCGCCGCGATCGCGACATTGAACATTTTATTACTAAGCCTTTTTATGAGGTATTAGCGCATATCAAGACGAATGCTAACCAGCAATTTAAAGCAAAGTGGCAACCCAGCGAGGCGTGTCAGCCCTATCAGGATGAAGACGGGCGCGTGCTTTCCAAACCGCTGGCCGCAAAGGTGGTTGCGAGTATTGGCGGTAAGCCTGCGCTCGTATCGTCAATGAGTCGCAAAGATAAAAAACAGCCCGCGCCACTGCCTTACAATTTATCCTCCTTACAAATAGAGGCCGCCAGGCGTTTTGGTTTAAGCGCTAAACAGGTGTTAGACACTTGCCAAGCATTATACGAGCGCCATAAATTACTGACTTATCCTCGCTCCGATAGCCGTTATTTACCTGGCCAGCATTTTACTCAAGGCCCAGAAGTATTGCAGGCCATTGCTAATAATAGCGAGGCTTTAAAAACGGCGGTTGCGGGTGCTGACAGCCGCCTTAAAAGTAAAGCCTGGAACGACAGCAAAGTCGAGGCGCATCACGCGATTATTCCCACAGAGAAAAAGGCGAATTTCAACTCTTTAACCGCTTCCGAACGCCAGGTTTATGAATTGGTGGCGCGTCAATATATTGCTCAGTTTTATCCTGCCTATGAATATTGTGATAGCGAGGTTCGTTTATTAATCGAAGGCGGTAGCTTTGTTGCCAAATCGAGAGAGGCAAAAAAAGCCGGTTGGAAAATACTGTTTGAACGCAAAGATAATAAATCAATGGATATAACCGGTGAGCAGGGCGATAAAGTCCTTAACGCGACCTTGCCCACCATTAAAAAAGGTGAACACTTACTGTGTACCCAAGGCGAGCTAGTAGAAAAACAAACTACGCCACCCAAACCGTTTGACGATGCCACTTTATTGGCTGCGATGACAGGTATTGCGCGTTATGTTGACGACGCAGCACTCAGAGCTATTTTAAAGGAGTCAGATGGTTTGGGTACCGAGGCGACGCGCGCAGGCATTATCGAATTATTGTTTAAGCGCGAATTTCTCTATCGTTCAGGTAGACAAATTCGCGCCAGCGATGCCGGCAAAGGCCTTATAGATGGCTTGCCAGATATCGCCACTCAACCGGATATGACTGCTCGTTGGGAGATGGAGTTAAATGCCATTAGCCGTCGTGAAGCTAACTATAACAATTTTATGCAGCCTTTGGAAACGTCGTTAACACAATTAATAGCGCAAAGTCAGTCCGAAGATTTGCTAGGTTTGAAAGGGCTAAAGGCGTCGACAAAATCGTTTAAGAAGTCGTCTAAAAAGCCGTACAAAAAAACGTATAAAAAGAAAGCACAGCCTTCATCTACTTCGGCTCAATAAAAGGTGCTGTTGTTAGTTTAATGGAAGATGAGGAAAAGTAATTATAAATGAAATCGATACTTACCCTAAGCAGTTGCTTCAATCACCATCACAGCTTGGTGCTGTATTTAACGGTTAAAAGCAATAAACGATGAAAGTGTTAATGAGCTTTACGAAGGTAAAGATAATGTGTATACCTTTTATCCTAGTGATGTTTGGATGCGCAACGGACTCTGACAATGTGTCCGTTTATAGGCAAGAAGCCAAAGCGCATTGTGATGTTTTTACAGCAGAAAATTGGGCGGGTATAGGTAGTAATTTAGAGCCTTGGGAGCTGCAGGCACTAATACGTGAGCGAATAGATGCGGCAGTAAAATCAAAGAAAATGAGAAGTATTTCGAACTCCCTGTTGGATGTTCGGCCAGAAAACCGTTAAGAAGAAAACCGTTAAGAAGTAACCGTTAAGAAGGACACCCACCCACCACAGGCACCACAAGTAGGAAAAATAAATTTTGACGGCCGTGTCAAAAAAATATTTCTGACTTGCAGGGGATTAATAGTTTTTTTAAGTTTTTTGCACGAATCCTTGAATTTTACAAATTGTGGACGTGACGGACTCTAGATAAAGGATCAATTTAATAAAATTGAGGTTTAGAAGGGGCTAAGCCGTATTACGCTCGTTTCTTTGGTAATAAAATTTGCTGTAGTAGAGCGCTTCAAACTGTTGGGTATTCTCAATCCATTCATCAGCGTCAATGCCAAGACGTTTAAGAATGGGTAAAACGTTGTTGGGGATAGTCCCTCTTTTGTCACTACGTTGAATCCTGCCTGTAGTATCTATTAAAATAAGGTAGTCGTTATGGCTGAATAATACGCCTTCTTGATTGTCCTGCTTTATATTTTTTTCAAAGGGCAAGAGCGCTTTAATAGCAAAACGCTGTAGGTAGTGAGGATTAAAATCGGGATTGGTTAGTAGCGCTTTCTCAATACTGAACGTCGGTTTAATTCGTTCCTTTATACTGGTATGTTTC
>JBLHWO010000019.1:0-26820 GCA_047629215.1 Cellvibrionaceae bacterium
GCTCCCACGACACGCTGCAACTCAAGCAGAACAGCCGCAGATGGGTCGCCACTGCAAATGAGTTCGCTGCCCTCAACAAAAACACCGTGCTGTTCAGCAAAGCTAAAGGGGATATTATATTCTGTTTGAGTTACTTCGGTCACAAGATTCTCTGCATCAACTATTTTCAATGTCGCTATAGGTTTCGCTTTTACATTCTGCTCAGCAATCCAACACTTAGATCAATAAACTTTCACTTATTAATTAACGGTATCTGGGCTGTCGACTGAATTATTTAACTCGTTCTGAGCCGAAGGAACTGACTGCTCCACATACGCATCCCAAATGGGCAGCAATGGAATAACATCATCCCTCATCAAGGGAACACCATTCTCTCTACTTTTGATTTGCTCATTACGGATGTAATTATATTTTTCAGCCGTTGCACCACGCAGCTCTTCTTCATCGCGCACAATCGTGGCTTTTAAAAATATCATTAAATTCGTTTTACTCGACCGAGTCTCATCATTACGAAATAACGCGCCGAGTAAAGGGATGTCACCCAGCAAAGGGACTTTCTGTTGGGTCTGCTGCACTTCATCCGCAAGCAAACCGCCCAAAATAATAACCTCGCCATCCTTAGCAATGACTTGAGTAGTAATCTTGCGCTCATTCGTCACAATATCGACAGCACCGGCAACGGGCTGACTACTCACGCCAGAAATTTCTTGATCAATCTCAAGCACAACCGTGTCGCCCTCACTAATTTGAGGGATCACAGAAAGCTTAATACCAACATCCCGACGCTCGATTGTTTGAAACGGGTTACCACCACCGGAGTCATTAGAAAATGAGCCTGTCACAAAGGGAATATTGTCACCTATAGAAATAGTGGCTTCGTTATTATCGGTGGTCAAAATACTGGGCGTAGATAAAATATTAGCTTCGGTATTACTTTGTAGCACCTTAATTAAGCCGGCAAAACTAGTACCGCCATCGCCGCCAGAACCACCAAAACCAAGCAGTAATGCAGGCGTAGAAAGCAATCCACTGATAGCGGAAGGATCCAGAGTTGCTGCAGCTCCAGCAGCGCCCGCCAGTGAACCCGAATTACCTGAAGAAGCAATGACTCTTTCTTCTTTAAAGGCCGCCCACTCAACCCCCAACTGCCGACCCAAATTACCCGTCACCTCTACAATAATAGCTTCAACTAATACCTGTGCTCGACGAATATCCAATCGATCAATAACGGGTAACAGCGTTTCTAATGTAGCGGCATCAGCCGTAATTAATAATGCGTTTGTACTAGGATCGGCCTCAACTGTTGTAGCGGCCGCACCCCCGCCAGGAGCAGCGCCTTTTTCGGGATCTAACTTTGAAATACTTGAAACCACTTTCGATAACACTTCTGCTACTTTTTCAGCATCGGCATATTCTAAATAAACTACTCGGACATTGCCCGATTGCTGGCGAGGAACATCTAAGCGCTCAATTAATGCCTTGATGCGCTTACGACGCACATCGTCGCCGGTCACCAAAATACTATTACTGCGGGCATCGGCTACCAGCACTGCAATAGAATTCTTTGGCGCATCTTTTTCATCGGTTTTTTGCAGCGTCTGCAACGTTTTCACCATTGATTCTGCTTGCGCATACTTCAATGGCACAATATCGGTATCGGCAACACCGGCTCTGTCAATACGGTTAATAATATCTCTAAGCCGAGCAATATTGGCTACCGTATCTGAAATAATAATAGCATTACTAGGGGCATAAGCAGCGAGGTGAGCATGCTGTGGTGCGAGCGGTCGTAAAACCGGCAATACTTTAGCGGCAGATACATTATAAAGCTGAATCACTTGGGTGATGTAGGCATCGCTACCTAAATTGGTGCTATTGGTCACCGGCACTGCCGATGTCCGCGCGTCTTTACGAGGCAGGATTCGAACAACATTGCCCACTTCGATCGCTGTAAAACCTTGAATTTCTAACACCGATAGAAATAAATCATACAGTGCACGCTCGGTTAAAGGCTCTGCTGAGATTACTTTCACCCGACCTTTTACACGCGGGTCTATAACGACAGTTTTACCCGTGACATCAGCGACAAATTTAATCACTTCCTGAATATCTGAATCTTTAAAATTTACCTGCCACTTTTGACCCTCATTATTAGGGGGCTGAGCCATCAGCCCCGCACTTAACATCAAAAGCGTTAAAAAAAGTATTTTCATTTTTAGCATTAACATTTTTTTCACTAACAAAGTCTTCACGTGCGAGATCAGCATTTAATTCACATTGATATTGTTGAGATCGACATAGATCGTTAATTCTACTTCACCGCGCAGCACGGTCAAAGATGCCTGTGTTGCGTTGCGTTTTTCTTGATAGATCTGATTAGCCGCCCGTAGATTATCTAAGGACTGACCATCAATAGCCGTCACCACATCATTTAGCTGTAAACCCGTTTGCTCAAACGCTGCTCGGTTGCGACCGGGCAGTACTCTGAAACCGACCATTTGACCATCTTGAGTTTTACGAGAAAAGCGAATGGCATCACTAATTTTTTCTAAACGCTGATTGGGGTTTAATGTGGCCAATGCTGAAGAGCCCTGCGCCGGCGTAGAAGGAACAGCCGACCCCAATTGACTCGAGACGACATTGACACCAGAAGAAATAGGTTTACCTTCTGGATACATATGAAGCGCCTCTTGGCGCCCACGGTTATTGATAATCACCTTGTCCGCTGACACACTCACCAGCTTTACATTGCTTAGCCCCGTGATCTCCTCTTCAATACGATATAGCTCCTGCTTTTTACCATTCGCGATGATGGCATAAGCCCGCTTTTGATTTTCATTCGCAAAGGAACCGACCAGCTCAAGATTAAGCTTTGTCGCTTCTAGCTCTTCCTGCTTTACTGGCTCAACTTCGACGACTGAAGCCACCTCAGCTGCCCTACCAAACAATGGAATATTTTTCAGGCTCGATATATCCACCGAAGATGCAGAGCTAGATTGTGCCGACGCAAAAGCTGCGGCATTATTTGACATCTCGACCGGCTTGAGATCAGGCTGAGGCAGCAAGCGCCAAAACAGACCCGATAAACTGACAGCCATCCATGCAAGCAGCAACGCCACTAAAAGCCCCTTAGCCAGTAGTAACGGCGCAGCCGCGCCCGTTTGCAGCAAGTAATAAGTCGAGAATCTGTCTACATTCATTTAAAAAAATTCCATTCTGTCATCTCTGACAGAAGATATCAAAGCAGCTCATTAGAACCGTCGCTATTCTGGCATGCGCAACAATACATTCCCGAGGAAATCTTGAGCCAACTCACTCCCTACAAGAACCCAACAAAAACTATATAATACATAAACTTATAGCGGCTTCTTGAGAAAACACATAACAGCGACATTAACACAGCACAAGTCTAAGTGATACCGCCTAGGGCCACTATAGTTGCAACGGCATGACGAAACTGTGAACCCCTACACAAACATTTACTCTCTCACTATTTGTATAACAAGATGTTGTGGTTTGACTCGTTTTAAGCCACTATTTGCAACTCGAACTAAAAGCACACTCAAGACAGCGCCGGTTGAGGATATCGAGATCTTAGCCAAGCAAATAACTATTCAACATTCACATTACAGACATTAATTCGAAAATATATGTTTATTTTACAAAACCAAAATGGCTATTTTCTTGCAAAATCTGGAGCCTGGGCAGATGGTCGCGAACCAAACACTCTTTTCAAAACACTTCACAGAGACGAAGCGGCGAATCAATTGTTCGAAGCTAACAGCCAAGATTACAATCTCCGCATTACGGTAGTCACTTGTGAAACGAACCCAAAAAAAGTGCCCATAATTGCGGAAGAACTCTTACCGCCCCCTATATTATCTATAGTAAACATAGCAACAAATGATGATGCTAGCGAACAAGCGTTATTGCTGGCTACTCCTAATAATCCCTAGAGTGACGCCCAAGAAATCATTCAAAGACAAGAATCCATTGTCAGAGAATCTTCCGAGATGAAAAATCGCGGTACTTACCTAGAGCAAAGTTAAGGAATTTCTGAACATGTCATGGATTATTTTTCAGCAGATCCTTATAGAAAACACCAAAAGGAAACACCCTACATGCCATCATTTTCAAGCCGTCTAGACAGTATAAAGCAGGCGACTAACCTTGCCGGACTTGCCAATATGACTAGAGGCATTGAAAAAGAGAGCCTACGCGTTTACAAAGATGGCACCCTTGCACAAACCCCGCACCCCGAGGCTTTAGGTTCGGCATTAACACACCCTAGAATAACAACTGATTATAGTGAAGCCTTACTGGAATTCATTACTCCACCAAACCAAAATATTAAACACTCTCTTGACACCTTAAATGACCTCCATCGCTTTACTTATCAGCATATTGGAGATGAATCTTTGTGGATTAACAGCATGCCCTGCATGCTGCGCACTGCCGCAGATATTCCCATTGCCCGTTATGGCTCATCGAACAGCGGGAAGATGAAAAGTGTCTACCGCTTGGGTCTTGGCCATCGTTACGGACGGCCCATGCAGACCATAGCAGGGATACATTTTAATTTTTCGGTCGATAATGACCTCTGGCAATTTTTGCATCAAAAAGACCAAAGTGGTTTATCGCTTACAGATTACAAAACTGAAGGCTACTTTAAACTGATTAGAAACTTTCGTCGTTACTTCTGGATACTACTGTACCTATTTGGAGCTGCGCCCGCCATTTGCCGCAGTTTTCTTAAAGACCAAGAGCATCAACTGGTTCAGGTTGGTGACGATCCCCATAGCCTTCACACCCCTTATGCAACCTCATTACGGATGGGTGATCTTGGCTATCAAAGTTCAGCCCAAGAATCTCTTATCATTACCTACAATTGCCTATCTAGCTATATCGAAACACTGTGCAAGGCAATTACACAAACGCACCCCCGCTATCAAGATATAGGACTATTTGATAAAGAAGGCCGTCAGCAACAACTTAACGAGAGCCTGCTACAAATCGAAAATGAGTTCTACAGCGTTATTCGACCCAAACGCACCAGTAAAGCAGGACAAACTGCATTAAATGCTCTCTCAACAGGCGGAGTGGAATATATTGAAGTGCGCTGCTTAGACCTCAATCCTTTTGAGCCCACAGGAATATCGGAAACGCAAATACAGTTCTTAGATTGCTTCTTACTATTCTGCCTCTTGGAAGAAAGCCCGGCATCCAGTGAATACGAATATCAACAGCTTCAGGAAAACCAACGGCGTATGGTCTATAACGGCCGAGACCCTAAACTCGAACTTTACCACTACGGCAAAGAGCGCTCTGCCCAACAATGGGGGCAAGACATTTTTTCAAAACTGCAGCCTATTGCGGAAATACTGGATACCCACTCTAATAGCCAGAACTATCAACAAAGTGTCTCAAACGAATTAAACAAGCTTAATAATCAGTCACTGACGCCATCGGCAAAAGTACTTGAAGGCATGCAAAAACAAGACGTGACGTTTTATAGATGGGCGATGAATGCCTCGCTGGCGAACCGCAATCATTTTTTACAGCTTCCACCAAACCCAACGGAAGTGGCATACTATGAAATAATGGCGAGAGAATCACTAAAAAAACAATTAGCCTTCGAAACTGACACCAGCATATGCTTTGAGCAATACCTTGCCGATTATTATGCGCAATATAATAGTTGCTCTAAAGGCTTAAATATTATTCAGGCCTTAGCATAGCCAATACCATGCGTTAATATCGCTATCAACGCTGAACAACAAAATTATTAAAATAGAGACCCGTTACACCTTCCTCCCCATCCTCGTCTTTTAACAACTGCTTCACTCCTTCTAGCGCCGTCACTCTAACCATTTCTTTCCCCTGCTGGGTACCTACATCGATATCGCTTAACTTACTAAACTCTCGCACCAAATAATCACGAATAAGTGGCATATGATGACGGATAGCATTAGATGACATCGTATCTTTTGCCCTTAGAGATATCTCTAGCTTAATATACTTCAATTTCCCTGGGCCACCGTAGTTGACCACAAAGGCAGGCTTTACAGGAATATAAATCGGGCGCGCCATTACTGTAGACTCTTCCCCCACCTTCTCTTCATCATCAGCTGCATAAAGTCCAGGAGAAAAAACAGTCAAAATCAATAAAATCAATGCGTACCGAAACAACATACTCCCACCTTTAATTTGAAAATAATACGAAGAGCTTAAGTATAGATGGCTCACCACGATTGCCAGTTAAATTAAAAACAAGTAACCTATTCGCCTCAACAAAAAGGATTCGCTACATGCCCTCAACCAAACAATTACTGCTATTGATTTGGAGCGGTACTATTCTACTGATAGCCATTGCTCTCTATATGCAATATTTCATGGAGCTAATTCCCTGCGCGCTCTGCATGACACAAAGAGTGTTCATAATCGCTGTAGGGGTTGTTGCGCTAATTGCTTGGCTGCACGCATCTTCCAGCTCGCTAGGCAAAGTAGGCCTTCGCGTATACAGTGCGTTTGGCATGCTGACGGCCATTATTGGAGGGGCATTTTCACTTCGGCACCTTTGGCTACAGAGCCTGCCTGAGGACCTTGCACCAGCATGCGGGCCCAGCCTAGGTTATCTGTTAGATACCGTACCATTTTTTGAGGCATTAACCGTCTTGTTAAAAGGTGATGGTAACTGCGCAGACGTAAGTTGGTCTCTTTTAGACATCACCATCCCGGGCTGGACACTAGTGGCCTTTATTGGATTATTTTTAATCAATGCTTTTGTTTTTTATAAGCCAGAACGGCAAGTAATAGCACTAGCTTAGATCTTATTTAACTAAAAAAGGGCTAGCTCTTGCTAATACGCTTAAGTTCTCCTATCTTAAGTTTTAGGATCCAGGGGGTGCGGAACAATTCGATGCCCTCTGCTCAAACACGACACTATAATAAAACCGCATCAATAAGAGTAATATGGTGCGCTTACTTTCTAAGGGTTAGGCCATGCTAGAAAATTGTAAAACAGCCAAAGAACGCTGGGGCGGTGTAAACGCTATAGTGGATCGCTGGCTACAAGAGCGACAAGAATTACTCGTTGGTTACTGCGCATTATCAGAGCTTACTGAATTCGATGAAAATAACGCTGAACACAGCCAAAAATTTCGCCGCTTCTGCCAAACAATGATGGATTATGTCTCGGCGGGGCATTTTGAAGTTTACGATCAGCTTATCAAAGAAGGTAAAGATTTTGGCGATAAAAGCGCATTAGAAGCAGCAGCTTTACTTTATAAAATGATCGACTCAACCACAGAACACATACTCGACTTTAATGATAAGTACCAAGAAACTGACGACCTTGCTAGCTTAGCTAATGACCTTTCCGATGTCGGACAACAGCTAGAATCTCGTTTTGAGGCAGAAGACCAAATGATTTCCGTACTCCACGACGCCCACAAAGAAATGCTTGCCTAGCACCCATCACCTATACATTTTAATGCCTATAATAAGAGAGAGCCTGAAACATCAGACCCTCTCTTATATTTACACCTGTCATCAATCTACACTTTAGCTTTCCCCCTTAAGTTTCTCATTTTATCCTCTCATAGAGAGAATCTGAGATTACCGCCTCCTCTTATTTTCAAGCTGACCAAATCATACCAGAATAAAATACTCTTACCGAATAACGTCCTTCGTACTACTTTAGATTATCCTAAAACCCGCAGTTGAACCTACTGCGGGTTTTAGGATAATTGATCGTAGCCAAGATAGTTGTTTAAAGATCAGAGCTGTCTAGACTTAAAGAACACATTTAATCTGAATTAGCCTTATGGGGTTCTACCAACTCATGCCTGAACAGCTTTGCTATAAAACCATTCTCCTAATAGCCGCGTCTATTTTTATGAATGCATGCGGCTCATCCGCACCACCTATCGACCGAATTGAGGTTGCGCTTAACGGAATACATGGTGGCGCATTGAGCGATGATGGCAAGCACGCCATTGTTGGCTCGGTACAACATGGCGGGAGCCTTTGGCGCTTAAGTGATGGAGAACGATTATTTAACTGGAATCACGGTAAAGATAAACTTAGCGTCGTTATCAGCGCTGACATTGAGCCCAGCGGCAATTGGGCAATAACAGCAGAAGCTCACACTATTGTATTGTGGGATATGAAGACCGGGAGCGCCGCCCGCTTTTGGACAGCGCCTGGCGAGGTGCTCGATGTAGATTTGGCTAATGGCGGACGATATGCCTTATTAGGTCAAGCCGACCACTCTGCGGTAATATTCAATATTATCGAAGGCGGTATTGTTCGTAGCTTCTATCATCAGGGTCGAGTGCGCAGTGTTGCCCTCAGTAGTGATGGACGCTTAGCGATTACCGGGTCCGAGGACCAAACTGCCGCTGTATGGCGAGTCGATAGTGGCGAAAAGCTAATGACCATGCAGCATCAAGAAGATGTACAACAAGTTGCCCTTAGCCCCGATGGCCGTTTTGCCTTTACATCAGCAAAATATGATAGAGCTGAGGTCTGGGACATAAATTCTGGCAAAGCACTCAATAGTATCCCCCTATCCAAAGAAAGGATCAAACGCGGATTAGAAGTTAGCTCCGCTAGATTTAGCGATGACAGCAAATACTTACTGCTGGGCTATACAAACCAAAATGTAGAGCTGTGGGAAGTGGCAACTAGTAAACTGTTGAAAAAATGGAAGCTAACAAAGCGTAACGCATGGCAGCCAACAGGAGTGTCGGTTATAGACTTGGCGTTTACCTCTCAAGCCAATCGCTATTATGCGGCTGGCTCAAGCGGCTTCATCTACTTACTTGAATAAGCGATTTAAGAATTATTTAGAAACGTCAAGTTTTTCTGATTTAGTAACATCTAATAACTCAACCTCAAATACCAAGGTCGAGTTAGGTCCAATACTAGCACCAGCGCCATTTTCACCATAAGCAAGATCAGAAGGGATAGTTAATTCCCATTTATCCCCAACATCCATTAACTGTAAAGCTTCAATCCAACCAGGAATAACACCAGCAACAGGAAAAGTAGCGGGCTCATTACGGTCATAAGAGCTATCAAATACAGTACCGTCGGTCAGCATACCTTTGTAATGAACAGATACTGTGTCACTGTACTCTGGCTTTTCTCCGTCACCTGCAACTAACTCCTTATATTGCAAACCGCTTTCAGTGCTTACAACACCCTCTTTGGCACCGTTGGTGGCCAAATAAGCTGCGCCCTCAGTTTTGTTCTTCTCTAAAGCTTCTTCTTGCTCTTTCTGTCCAGCTAGCTGTTCTTCTTCCTGACGTTTCTGACCACGAGCCTGTAAGGTTGCGATTGTTTCTTGAATCAACTCTTCGCTTAAACGAGATTCTTTGTCCGCCATTAAATCATCTATACCCAATTTAAGCGCATCAATATCAATTACCACGTCATCACGCTTAAATTGCTTGGCCATATTACTACCGACCATGTAGCTCAAACGCTGCTCAACCGACTCTAATATGGGCTCTGCAGACACCTGATCTTCGCCCTTGTCTCCACCGCAGGCCGCTAGGGTTAGCATAGCCATACTTGCTATAAGAAGCTTCAATTTCATGAGAATATCCTAAATAGTTACTATTTGTTTATTACAATATATTGTTTATATGAGCAATAAAAAATAAATTCAACGATAACATGTTTAATACATGCCTATTTTAAGGCCGCAATGGTATAACAAAGTACTTTAGATAGATACTATTGACCAGGTAGTCTTTGAACTCGATCACGCTTAAAAATTTCATTGCGGGCAACAAAAATCAATAAAAAACTTACCTTCTACAACATTACTAAATATTAAGCTCAGTTTTATTGGATAAATCCTAATTTTTTTGGAATAATTACTCCATTTTCAGAACAGCTTTCTATAGAGGCCACATGCCTAGAAAAACAGCCAATTCAACTAAAAAAGCATCTAACACCATTACCTTTCTTGAAAAGGAAGTCGTTAAAGTCGAACAGCGGCTAATGTCCGCTCGCTCAAATAAGGCCAATAAACTTGCAAAGGCTGCTGGCAGCCTCAATGCAACACTAAGGCAATCTAAGGCCAAGCTATCCAAGCTTTCGAAAAAGAAAACAGCTAGCGCCGAACGCCAAAAGCTTGCTCTTAAATCCAAAATTATAGATCTCAAATCAGAGCTAAGCTCGATCAAAAACCAGCTAACCAAAGCAAAAACAGCACTTAAACTAGCAAAAGTAGTCAATACGGTTAAAGGGTTGCTGAGCAAACAAAAAAAACAAGCATCAAGAACAGCACTGAAAAAGAAAACGGTAAAGAAAATAGTAAAAAAGGTAGCTAAAGCTGAGCCATTAACGCCTGACTTATCAAAACCGGTAGTTAAAAAAAGTAAGCAACTAACAAAAAATTGGCAACCAGCCACCAAAAAAACAAAGCCCAATTTAAAAAGCTAGCATCTAAAGCTAAGCAGCCAAACAATATCGTTGTAAAGGAGGCGACAGCTAAGCAAGCCCCCTCTCAGACTACAACTGTTTTATCAGCAGAAAAAAGTCTTTCACCTGATATAAACGAGAAGGCCAAAATTGAAACCAACTGCTCAACGAAACCAGCCGAGGTGAAGACTGACGCAGCCAAAGACATGCAAGAGAGCTCAGAAAAAACCGCAACTAATTGGCACATAATGCCCGCGCTACCTAAGCATAGCGATTAACATTCCTTGATTTTCCAGTTTAATTGTTTTCCCGCATAAAATGGAACGATAGGATTACCATTAGGCAAGATAATTTCTTCCGGCACCTGCCACTGATATTTAAATAATGTAATGGTCTCGGTATTTCGCGGTAAGCCATAAAAGTCAGCACCGTAGTAACTAGCGAAACCTTCTAGTTTTTCGAGCGCACCCAAATCTTCGAAAACCTGAGCATAAAGTTCAATTGCACTCCAAGCACTGTAGCAACCGGCGCAGCCGCAGTCCGACTCTTTACGATGTTTTTCATGAGGCGCTGAGTCCGTACCCAGAAAAAACTTAGGTGAACCACTAGCAACAACCTCCCTTAATGCTATTTGATGAGTATTGCGCTTTAAAACGGGCAAGCAATAGTTATGAGGATGAATCCCCCCTACCAGTAAATCATTTCGATTTAACAATAAATGCTGCGGCGTAATAGTTGCCGCCACATTATCGGAAGCAGATTGCACGAAATCGACGGCATCTTTAGTCGTAATGTGCTCAAAAACAACCTTTAAATCTGGAAAGCTTTCAACAATATCTCGTAGATGACGATCTATAAATACTTTTTCTCGGTCAAAGATATCAATATCACTATCGGTAACCTCACCATGGATTAAAAGCAACATGCCTTCCTCAGACATAGTTTCAAATACAGGCTCAAGGTGACCTAAATCACTCACGGCAGCGTCAGAATTAGTTGTTGCGCCAGCAGGATATAGCTTAACGGCCACAACACCCGCTTGCTTTGCTTCCCGAATCATTTCTGGCGTCGTAGCATTTGTTAAATACAAGGTCATTAGCGGCTCAAATTGGCTGCCTTCTAATCGTGCTGCTAATATGCGCTGGCGATACTCTTCTGCCATAACGGCAGTGCTAACCGGGGGCACTAAGTTAGGCATAACGATAGCGCGCTTAAAACAACGTTCCGTTGCGGGCACCGTTTCATTTAAAAAATCATTATCACGGAAATGAAGATGCCAATCATCGGGCATGGTAATCGTAATCGAATTCATAAATTTATTTCTTGTATTTTAATGTTAGAAAACACTTATAACTTGTTTATAGCTTAAGGGCACCTCTAAAAATTGTACAAAACTATTTATTTTACTATTTTCGTGAGCCGAATTAATTTTCCATTAGCGGCATCGGTCAATAAGTAAATAGCGTTAGCGTTGGAATTATCGCCACCAAATGCTTTTACATCTCTAATTCGTCCGAATTTCCCTTCGTATAAGCGCTGCACTTTTGTAACAGCCTTTTCCTGTAAACTCAAACGCGCAAGTAATTGAAATTTTAGCGCGCCTATAAATAGATCATCCTCAAAAAATGCCATACCTGATGGCGCAATTGACGGATCCCAGAAATGAATAGGCTGCTGCATTCCTGACTTTACGACCCCCTCACCTATCTTAAAGCCCGTTCCATACTCAGCGCCGTACGTAATAACTGGCCAACCATAATTCTTACCCACGTCAAGCACATTAATTTCATCACCGCCTTGGGGCCCATGCTCATGGGCCCAGACCTGACCTGTTTTAGGATGCAACGCCAAGCCCTGTACATTGCGGTGTCCGTAGGAAAAGATTTCTGGTTTAGCATTGGGAGTAGAAATAAAAGGGTTATCTTTGGGGATAGAGCCATCACTTTGAAGTCGAACTACCGTACCTATATGACTACCCAGATTTTGCGCTTCGTCGCGGCGACCTCGATCACCTAACGAAATAAATAAATAATCTTCAGTATCAAATAACAAGCGACTGCCAAAGTGACGACCTCCCCTTACTTTTGGTAAGGCCGTAAATATCACTTTTTGATCGACAAGTCGATTACCTAACAGTTTGGCACGCATCACTTCCGTACCATAACCATCAAAAGAGCTACCGGCCACAAAACTAAAATAAATTAATTGGGTGCCAGAAAATTGCGGATGGAGAATGACATCAAGTAGACCACCTTGACCCACTGCAGATATAAGAGGCAGGCCCGTAATAGGAGGTGAGACACTGCCATCGGCATCGATAAACCTTAAATCGCCTTTTTTCTCTGTCACTAAAAAACGACCATCAGGTAATTTAGCCAAACCCCAAGGCTTATTCAATCCCTCTGCAATAACATCGACCTTAAAGTCACTCAAGGCAAAGTGACTAAGAAGCAAACATACTATAATCGCCACAGACTTCATAAATACTCAAGCGGAGTTTATTTAACTTAAAAACCGTAGTTGGGCGCCAAAAAATGTGTAACCTATTGGAGTACAAAGCTTCCGCTTCTGCTTATCCACATGGATATGATTTGTGCTGGATCCTAAGTGCCCTTGGGGTATGCAGGTGCAAAAACCAGTCACTTCCCTTACCTACATTCCCATAGGCATAGAGGAAATTAAACATACAGGGAGACCTAGCAGCTTGTTCGTAATTTTAATTTTTTCTAAGCGCATCGAAAAGTTGCGCTGACTTTGGTTATCCCGCTGTGGCTTTTAGGTTTAACGATGCAATATGGGCCGATACCCTTGAGCCACTCCTTTTGTGGTAATGGCCACAGCATCATGAGCATGAAGACTTTCAATGTGTTCAATACGAACCCAAAAGTCTGTGTACTGTTTTTGTGAATTAAGTTGATTTTTAACTCGCCTGGCAGCATCTTCACAAAACATTTGGTTTGCGCCATTCAAACGCGCAAACTCTTGCTCATCCTCTCTTTTAACCGCTGTTTGAACCGCCGTTTTTAGTACTGACTCAACCACCCCAATTAGCTGACTAATAGGAAAACCATCTTTGTAGCTGTCGTCAAGTTTAACCATAATATTTGCATAGCTACGCTGGCTATGAGGCGTTGCAACACTTCCGCGATCAGAACGTAACCATTTCTCAACCACGTCCTTATCAACGCTTTGATTACCAGAAAAATCTTCAGCAAAAGCTTGTTGTAATAATTGTCGAGAGAGGGCTGCCGAACAAGGACAGGTAGAAGAATAAGGCACTTTTACCGATAATTCTATATCGGTTTTTTTACCATCAAAAGTAGCGCGAATAGAAGCAGGGTAGTCTTTCCAGCCACTGTATTCACTTTTTAGTGCTGGTTGATTAATAAAATAATCAAAATCGACATGGAGACAGGTGCTATCACTGATATCAGCATGACTTGCCAGCTTATCTCTTAAAAATGTCGATAAATTATCAATCGTTAACACATCTTCTTTTGCAAACTCAGCCAATAACAAATACAGCCGAGACATGTGTATGCCTTTAACGTGCGGATTAATTAAGTTAACGTAAGTTTCAACAAAAGCATTGGCTTTGTAGTTGCCGAGCTGATCATCCTTAATGGCAAGAGGTAAGGCTATACGGCTCATGCCAACCCAGTCAAGGGTACCATTTTGTTGAGCGGGCTGGTTAGCAGCCACATCCGGCATATCCGGCTTGGTGTATGAATTCATAATAAAATAGATTGCTTTTAAAGCGTGTTAATGACAATGAATCCGCTAAGTGTCAGCTTAATATACGTAAATCATAAGCTACGCTTTAACGGGATTCGCAATGACGCAAAGCTGTTCGCCTTCCGCCTGCAAATAGAAACAATTTGTACGGTCTGTGTGGCAAGCTGGACCTTTTTGATCCACCAAACACAGCAACGTGTCTCCGTCACAATCTATTCGCAATTGAACTAACGTTTGAGTATTTCCCGAGCTTTCGCCCTTGCGCCACAAGCCTTGTCTTGAACGAGACCAATAACACACACAGCCGGTGCTCAAGGTCTCTAATAAGGCAGCAGAATTCATCCACGCCATCATTAAGACTTCGCCGGTATCGTGCTGCTGAGCAATAGCGGGAATTAAACCATCTTCATTAAACCTGAGCTGCTCTAAAGCACCACTAAGATCAACTTTATCGCCTTTGGCTCTAGGCTCCAGCTGTTTGAAAAAATAGTTATCCATAAACGCTTTTACCGTGCCATTACTTAAACAATATAGTGGGGACTTGCCACAAAAGATCAATAGCTTAACAGAAATGATTGCCTATCGCTTTCTGTAGGCTACATAATGCTAGCGAAGCTAGGGATGTCGCTCAAAGAGTAAATCCCATACTCCATGCCCCAGCTTTTGGCCTCGATTCTCAAACTTGGTCAAAGGCCGATAATCTGGCCGAGGGGAGAAGCAATACTCCGACATCTGATTACTGAAGCCTTCCGCTAGGGACATGACCTCCATCATATACTCTGCATAAGGCTGCCAATCAGTCGCAAAATGACACACTCCTCCCACCGCAAGCTTGCGTCGAACTAATTGCATAAATTCTGACTGCACGATACGTCGCTTGTTATGCTTTTTTTTATGCCATGGATCAGGAAAATACAGCTGAAAACGATCAAGAGAGTGATCGGCAATACAATCTTCGAGTACATCCACCGCATCAGCCATAAAGACTCTCAGATTAGCTAACTCGCCTTTTTTAGCATTGTTGATTAAACGTCCCACGCCAGGGGGATGAACTTCGATACCGATAAAGTCAGATTCTGGCTGAGCTTCGGCCATGGCCAATAAAGAATCACCCATCCCAAAACCCACCTCGACCACTACAGGCGCATGACGCCCGAACAGCTGCTGACAATCTAAAGTACCATCAAACAAACTTAAACCATAATCAGGCCAAGCGCTATCAAACGCTTTTTTCTGAGCTTCAGTAATTCGACCACCGCGAATCACATAACTGCGGATGGCTTTTTGTTTATATTCAGGTTTAATTTCAAAGGTTTGAGACATGGGACAATAGAGCTAGGCCAAAAAGGTCGCACATTATACCTTATGCTCGATATTACCTGTAGTAAAACCAAGCACTAAACTCAGCCATCCAAGCATTAATAACAAGCCGCCTAATGGCGTCACGGGCCCCAACCAAACTGGACCACCTAAAGCTAAACCGTAGAGACTACCACTAAATAACATGATGCCGGCAATCCAACAATAAGCGCTCACGATTATCGCTTTCGGCATATGGTCTAATTGCATAGCCAATACTGCTAACGCAAATAAGGCCAAAGTATGAAACATCTGGTAATACGTTCCGGTCTGAAATGCAGACAGCAGGCTATCGCTAATTTTCCCGCTCAAGCCATGAGCACCAAAAGCGCCCAAGGCAACAGCAAGAAAACCGCTGAGACTTGCAATCATTAACCATATTTTAGGCATTATCTCCCCACACTCATTTTTATATTTTCATATAACATTAATACAATGAAAAACTTACCGAAAACCACCCATCCTATCGCGGGATACGACCGCCAAGAAAGGCGGAAGTGTCGCAAATACAGGAGTAATTTTCGACCACATAAAAAAAGCCGCTCGAGAGCAGCTTTTTATTTTGCACAACAAGTAGACAATTATGCTTCCATAACGGTACGCACTTTTTTCATTGCGTTTTTCTCTAGCTGGCGAATGCGTTCGGCAGATACACCAAACTCCGCAGCCAATTCATGCAAAGTAGACTTATTATCGTCATCCAACCAACGCTGCTGAAGGATTACCTGGCTGCGCTCATCTAATGTTTTTAAGGCTTCACGCAATCGAGATACATTATCGGTATTCCAGTCCGCTGCCTCTGCCTGCTTGGCAGGATTATAGCGATCATCTTCTAAGTAGTTTGCTGGCGCTAAAAAGGCTGAATCGTCATCATCATCTGCACCGGCATCGAATGAGGCATCATAAGACGCTAAACGGCCTTCCATCTGCTGGACATGCTTCACTTCAACATTTAAATCTTTCGCGACTGCTTTAGCTTCGTCGTGAGTTAACCAACCCAAGCGTTTTTTCTGGCCGCGTAAATTAAAGAATAATTTACGCTGCGCTTTAGTGGTAGCGACTTTAACAATGCGCCAGTTACGCAAAATAAATTCGTGCATCTCAGCTTTGATCCAATGCACAGCAAAGGACACTAGACGCACGCCTTTTTCAGGGTTAAAGCGCTTAACGGCCTTCATTAAGCCGACATTGCCCTCCTGAATCAGATCAGATTGCGATAGACCGTAGCCCGCGTAGGATTTAGCGATATGCACAACAAAGCGCAGATGCGCCATAACCAATTGGCGCGCTGCATCGACTTCCTCTTTATAGTAGAGGCGCTCGCCTAAACTTTGCTCTTCTTCTACAGATAAAACCGGAAAACTGTTAACCGCTTGCATGTAGGCATTAATATTCGCACCAGGTGCAAGCATGTCGACAGGCTGTAAGCTAGTCCCCATTCAATCTCTCCAATTACATAAATATTTGATTAACTTGCGTTCCACCTACTTGTACGGCAGACCGCATTCGCCAGTTTAGCACGCGAATTATTAGTACGCGAATAAATGGAATAGTTCCCAGCATACATTAAAGTAATTAGTAGACCCTGAAAAACCCACTAAACCTGTTACCCTCTCAAAAAAGAGATCGCGATAAACCTAGATAATTACAGCAGTCTTTTCTTTACTCACAAAAACCTCGCTGACAACTTCTTTAAGGTTGACTAATTTAGGTAACGAAACCTTAAATACGGCCCCCAGCAAAGCTGAGGGCCGAGAACTACTACTGCGCGTAAACTGTAGATACACCATTATAGATTGCCGTAAATTCATTACAGCCAAAGAAATTAACAACGAGTACGGGCAACCCTGTAAAATCAGAAACCTGAATTTCGCCTAATTCAATGTTACCGTTATCACAGAATATAATTCCAGTAGCGACTATATCGACATAACCATGATTAACCTCATATACTCGGGCAGTCACATTATAGCCAGAAAAATTATCGCCTGTTACAGCAACATCCTCTACCCTCACTTCACGTCCATCTGCGGCTATAAAGTCTTCTGTCGACACACAGCTTTCGAATCTGGTGCAACTAATGGTACCTACGAAAGACTCTGCCGGCATACCTGAAAGGGTATAAGTAAGATCAAGATCTAAGGTATAGTTGATAAAGCCATTGATATCATCAAAGCCATTCCATACGTAATCTATTCTGCCATCGAGAATTTCACCAAATTCATTACAGTTATTATAAATCAACGTGCCTGAACCATTTTGCGGAACAGTAGTAATATTGGCATTAAGATCAGGGGATATAATCCTAACGCTGCCACCACCTAAACATGCTTCGGTGTCATCGATGCGCGCCACAAGACCAGTATCGAACTTAAGGCGTAAAGCATTTTCTAACCCTAACTTAGCTCGAGTGGTAATGGTATCAATGTTTTGATTTGACACAGTTTCCTGTGACTTAAATAACCCTGAGGCTGCTGAGTAATTAGCTGAACGTAGAAGAACTTCATTTGCGGCGCGGGAAATATCTTCACTATTACCACTCTCAACGATTGCACTTGCCGTAGAACCAGAATACCCCGAAGAGGTATCATCACTACTACTGCTACCGCCTCCGCAAGCCATAATAGCGAGTGGAAAGAATAAGGAAAATATTTGAATATAACGTTTGGTCTGCATAACGACTCCTTGATGCCTGAAAAAGGCTAACTTGTTAATTAACAGCTCAGACAAAACCTCCTCCCAGAGCGCGGCAAATAATAACGTATAAAAAGATTAGAATCTATACTAAATTAGCCTAAGTAGGCTGGACCCTCTTAAGGTGACGGGAAACAGCTATCCACGCCCCTAACCACCCTAAGAAGGCGCTAGCGGCTAATAAAGAAATAGCGCTGTACAAGCTCATGCCACTGAGTGAATACTCACTTTCATATAAGGTTGCTAAATTATTGACTGGGCTGGATATCCATAAACCGACAATAAGAATCAACAATAAAGCCAATAACCCTCCCCCAAGCCCATACCATAAACCCGTATAGAGAAAAGGCCTACGCACAAAGCCATTGGTGCCTCCGACCATTTTGGTAACAACTATTTCAGCACGACGATTTTCAATCGCTAGACGCATCGTATTGCCGATAATCAACAACACACCCAAAGATAACAAGCCCGCCAAAGCAATCACTATTCGCTCCCCCAATGACAACAATTCATGTAAACGCCTGAGCCAACCAAGATCTAACTGGACGTTATCGACCAAAGGGTGAACTTGTATGCGTTGACGCAAAACACTTAATTGATCAGGCATAGTGACGCTAACATCTGGTTGAATCACAAATACAGTGGGCAGCGGATTTTCATCTAATGAATTTAGCACATCACCCAAGCCCGAAAAAAGCTGAAATTCAACCAGTGCATTGGCTGGGCTAATGCTGCTAAAAGACCTTATCTCAGCGTCACCTTGTAACCACTCTTCAAACTTTTCTATCGCTACCGGTTTGGCTTCACGCTTTAAGAATACCGACATTTGAGCACTATCCTGCCAACCGTCACCTAACTTTTGAAGGCTTTGCAAGCCAAGGTAGAGCCCTGTAGGTAACGCGACGGCAATTGCAATCACCATCCAGGTCAACAAACTTTGAATAGGGGTTGCCAACAAGCGAGCCAAGCTATCGAGACAAGAACTTTTATGGTGCCGCCGCCACGCAGCCAGCTCTTGTAAGCTCGATGTCTCAGCTGATTTCGCTCCACGCGCTTTTGACGATGATACTTTTTTTATGGATACAGCATCTGCTCGTCTATTCATGAGAGCCTTTAACACCAGATTGAGAGCCATCAGCTCCAATTAAAGAGCCCTCATGAACATCACTTCGAACCAGTCGGCCACCCGATAACTCCATCACCGGCAAACGCATAGATTCGATTAGAGTAATATCGTGGGTTGCGATCAATACCGACACACCCACACTGTTAAAATCTTGGAAGAGCTGCATGATTTCTGAGGACAGCTGGGGGTCGAGATTACCCGTCGGCTCATCAGCCAATAAGATAGCGGGCTTATTAACAACCGCTCGCGCAATACCCACACGCTGCTGCTCACCGCCAGATAAAGCCATCGGATTTTCTTTTTCTTTATGTAGCAAACCGACTTTATCTAAGGCAGCACGCACGCGCTTACCCTGATCCCTTAGCGGCATGCCTGAAATTTGTAGCGGTAAAGCTACGTTCTCAAATACCGACCGATCAAACAAGAGCTGGTGATTTTGAAATACCACGCCAATTTGGCGACGCAGATAAGGTATTTGTGAGGCGCTGATCTTGGCTAAATTTTTACCGCCGATCAAAACCTGGCCACGAGTTGGCCTCTCGATCAACATAATTAACTTCAGCAGTGTACTTTTACCTGCGCCCGAGTGGCCGGTTAAAAATGCCATTTCACCCTGCTCTAGCTCAAAATTAACAGCCAAGAGGGCATCGTGACCTTCGCTGTAACGCTTACTAACATTGTCGAACTGAATCATGACTCTACTATTTTTCTCTATTACTATTCTTATTACTATCTTTATTAAAAAGCGCATCGACAAAGGTCAACGCAGAAAAAGGCTGCAAGTCATCAATGCCTTCCCCTATACCGATAAAACGCAACGGTATATTAAAACGTTCGCTGAGAGCAAATATAACCCCCCCTTTAGCAGTGCCGTCCAATTTAGTGAGTGCGATGCCTGATACGCCTGCCACCTCTTTAAACTGTTGCGCTTGGTTGAGTGCATTTTGTCCGGTACCCGCATCGAGCACTAACAACACCTCATGAGGAGCGGACTCATCCAACTTACCCATTACTCGCTTTATTTTAGAAAGCTCATCCATCAGGTTGTCTTTATTGTGCAAGCGGCCAGCGGTGTCAGCAATCAATACGTCAATCGATTTAGCTTGCGCCGATTGAAAAGCATCATAAATAACCGATGCACTATCGGCACCCGTATGCTGGGCCACAACCGGAACATTGTTGCGCTCACCCCATACTTGCAATTGTTCAACGGCGGCTGCGCGAAAGGTATCCCCTGCGGCTAGCATCACCTGCTTACCTTGGTTTTGGAAACGCTTTGCCAGCTTACCAATAGTCGTTGTCTTACCTACTCCGTTGACACCGACAACCAAAATAACGAAGGGCGTTTTTGCTTGATTCAATTCTAATGGCTGCTCAACGGGAACTAATAATTCTCTTAGCTGAGCTTGTAGTGCGGCATAAAGCGCATCCCCATCAGATAGCTCTTTACGCTTTACACTCTCCGTCAGGTGATCAATAATTTTGGTCGTCGCATCAACACCAACATCGGCCATTAACAGTTCTGACTCTAGGTCTTCCAAAAGCGCATCATCAATCTCTTTTTTACCTAACACGAGACTGCCGATGCCATCAGCTAGCTGTCCACTAGTGCGGGAAAGACCGCGTTTAAAGCGCTGAAATAGGTTTAAGGACTCCGTTTCTGCTACCACAGATTCTTTTTCGGGCGCCTGCTCTTGCTCCGACGCCAGTTCTTTTTCAGATACCTGCTTTTTTTTAGATGAGGAGGTATCGGGTTTATTGGACGATTTAAAACGCTTAAAAAACATATAATTTAGTTACCCGATTTACAGCTTGGCTTAACCCGCGCTATCCTACCACTCTTGTTTATTGTTGTGTTGAACCTATGCCTAAAAAAAACCAACTACGTATTATTGGCGGCCAGTGGCGTGGCCGTAAACTTGACATCGCCGACATCCCTGGGCTCAGACCTACTGGCGACAGAATCAGGGAGACCCTATTTAACTGGTTAATGCCGAATATAAGCGATAGCCGCTGTCTAGATCTTTTTGCTGGCTCGGGCGCGCTTGGCTTAGAGTGCCTATCCAGAGGCGCGCAATCTGTGGGGTTCCTAGAAAAAAACAAACACGCAGCGAGGCAACTCGAACAACATTGCAAAAGTTTACACGCTCACGGGGCACGTGTCCTTAATCAAGATGCTTTGGCATGGCTTAACAATAACAACTACCCCAAACACTCTATCGACCTAGCTTTTATTGACCCGCCATTCTCTGAAAACTTATGGCTTTCAACGACACAAGCTCTCAGCGCGAGTGAGCTGCTAGCACCGGAGGCGCTTATTTATATCGAAAGCCCTAAGAATAAACACCTAGATATAGAGCCGACATGGGCGCTGACCAAAGACAAAACATCCGGCGATGTGAATTATCGACTCTACCGACTCACTCGACTTTAAGGTTGCATTAATTTTTAAGCTTAGGCGCTTTTTGAATGGCATATATAGCGTCGCGCGAAGATTTTTCTGGGTTGACACACTAGTCACTCTAGGTGAAATACAGAAAAGTTAGTACTGCGCTAGCGTTGCTGCGACAGGAGCAACGAAGCGGCGCCAAGGCTATACTCGGGATAAATGGTTAAGCCTCACAACCATTGACCTCTGCATTAATTTTTTTCAGCAAACAAACTGCCCACATCACCACATCGTCTCGACGCGTCATCGGAAACAAATGGCCCTCTTCTTGAAGACGAATAACCTCAGTTACGTTAGCATTAAGATACGTTTCTGCAAACTCAATATTCTTCGGATAGACAAACTTATCTTTCATACCTTGCACGACTAGTGTTTCGGCTTTTACGGTATCCCACTGGGCCGCCATCAGCGTCATTTCGGTTTTCAAGGCAAGAATTTCTTCATTGGACCTTCTCATCATGTCACCGATTATAAAATTAACCCCTGGCATTTTTGCAAGATGATTAAACCAACGAGGATCGGACAATCTAGGACTTAACGTCCCGGCAAATAATAATAAGCCGTCCACTGAATGCGGGTAATGCATTGCAACCTTAGGTGCAATGGAAGCGCCTAAGGAATGCCCCATCAAAATAACTGGCTGATCATCACTGTCGCTTTTTAACTTTTCCGCCAAAAGAGAAATTATTTTTGCCTGCTCACCGAAGCTAGCGATTTTCTTTTCACTACCCAAAAATGACTGCCCCCAGCCAGGACGGTCGATTACAAGCACATAAAAATTTTTCAATAACTCTTCATCGACCAAGTAACGCGCATACTGCCGCCAGTCACCAGGCGTACCGTGAATAACGATTATTGCTGGTTTCTTGGGATCGCCAGCAGCGGCGTAGAATAGTCGGTCCTGACCATTTTCTAGCGTGTATCGATAAACCTGATCATTATTAGCCACCAAATCATTAAATAATATTTTCTCTTGATTAATGACTTTAGGCACAAAGCAGCCCGCTATCGACAATATGAGAGGCACCAGCGCGAAAAAACGAGAAATACTATAAGCCATCAGAATTTATCCTCTTTTTTTACGGGGCCTCTGATTAAATCTGAGTTGAATTTTTGGCGGGGCAAACAAAACTGCTCCTGAATTTTGCACCATACCCTACATCCACAATAGGGTAAAATGATCGTATTTGAGGCGGCAATTGAAGGTAATAGCGAGCTATTGGCGAAACCATCAACAAAAAATACAGTTATTTTAGCCGTCAACAAACAATTCATGACTTGATTAGAGGCTTCTTAGTGGGTATAGCCTAACCTGCGTCAAACCACCGTATTAGCTCTCTTTCTTTACTAAGAAAAAGCGACCCTCTCACTTCGCTTTTTACCTAAAGTGATTACTCCTTACCTATAATCGCTTTGATTTTATCTTTGACTCGCCTAGAGAGACTCGGCGAATAACTTAGCTCCTCGCGCTTACCCTTGGCATCAAGAAACTGTGTGCTATGCAACTTTTCAACTTGACCCCCATGATCTTTGGCCGTGTAATAATATAAAGCCAAAGAAAGTCTATTTCTGTCTTCGGGACATGCCAGAGGCTCTGGGTGTCCGTGAAAACTGGTTGAAGTAGTAGAAAAAATTGCCATACGATTAAATAATGGCGATAGCTTTTTCTGACAAGACCCTTGCTGCTCATCCCATAATTCGAAATGTCCGCCGTACTCCTCTTTCCAGTCTTTGTTGAGGTAGATCAACACGTTCAGGCGACGATAAACATTCATTTTATTGTGGCCATTAAAATCAACATGAACACCAAGCTTACCGCCTCTTGGTATTTTGTGAAGACCGGCACCCTCTAAATAGGGGTCGGGGATCAAGCCATCTATACCCGTTAAATTTTCTAGAAAAGATAAAAAAGGTTCGGAATTTAAATTATGTATAAATGCACGCGTGACCGGCTGCAGATTAGCGTCCTTATTCATCTGAAACTTTTTTTCATACTTAGTATCAAATTCTTTCCACTGTTTTTCGCCTTCTTCGAATTCCTCAATAACTTTATCTAACAGCGAGGGATCAAAGAGATCATCATAAACACCATGCGCAAAGGGGCTTGCCTGCTGATAAATTGAGGCTTGATCATCAGCAATTTTTTCCAATTTTTCAGTAGGAAGGAGCTGGTTATGAGTAAGATTAAACATAAGGAACCTCTGAATAAGTCTGGGTAGGTTTTTGTTAAGGTGAAATTATCTAATTTGAAGCGAGGATTGAGGGTAATAGCGAGCTATTGGTGAAACCTTCAATTGCCTCCTCTCCGGATCACGCTAATTACCGACGCCTATGGTAGGCAACGAAAAAGCAGGCAACTTTAATTATCGAAAAATAACCCATGCCTTGCTTAAACGCTCCATTAATCACCTAAATCTGTTTGACTGTATATTTAAAAGCGCCGCGCAAACTCACAAATCACTAATGGGCTTTCGCTTGCTTCTCCGCCATCGCCTGGGCAAATAGCGCCTCAAAATTAACAGGCGGCAGCATAACAGGGGGGAAACTACCTTTAATAAGTGAGGAGTCTATGGTTTCACGCGCGTAGGGAAATAAAATCTGAGGACAAACTGTGTTAATCACACGCGTTAAGTCAACCCCTTCTATTCCCTTAATAAAAAACAAACCTGCTTGATGCACTTCAACTAAAAATGCTGCCTCTTCTTCAATTTTAGCTGTCACCGTTAGCTTTAGCACAACTTCGTATAAATCCTTATCGATTTTCGTTGTTTCTGTAGCCAACTCCTGATCGACACTCGGCTGAACCTTAGAAACAAATGCTTTTGCTCCCATTGGAGCTTCAAACGATAGATCTTTCAAATACACGCGTTGAATCAGAAATTGTTGCTCATTTGCCGTTTCTGCCGCTGCCGCTTTTTCGTCTGTCATATTTAATCCTATCAATCTTCTTCATGAAATCACGCTGGGAACGTTGTACGAATAATCCTTTCTCCGTGCAAAGCACTCACATTTTTTTATTCTTTAACACTCAGCCTTTCAACAGGGACTCCAACTTACCCGAGCGCTCTAAGGTATAAAGCTCATCACAACCGCCCACGTGCTCATCTCCAATCCAAATTTGCGGTACGGTACGCTGCCCGCTCTTTTGCATCATTTCATGCCGCAGCTGGGGGTTTTGATCCACAGCGATATCGCGATATTTTACGCCTTTAGACGCCAATAGCTGTTTAGCCCTTACACAGAAAGGGCAGGAACGAGTAGTGTATAGCGTTACGTTTACCATTTTTGTCTCGTGCTCATTATCCAAATAATTCAATTTAATCAGCCCCACTTAAGTTCCACACTTATTTAACCCCAGACTTATTTAACTAGAGGTAAGCCATCTTGCTTCCACTCACCCATGCCTCCGCGCATACGTGCTGCTGTAAAACCTGCTTTTAAAAGTACGCGAGCAACGGCTCCGGAGTGCTGCCCCAAAGCATCTGTCACAATAACCTGCTTTTCACGATGTTTTTCTAACTGCCCCAAACTAGCGTTAATCTTAGAATGGGGAATATGCATAGCATTAACCACATGGCCTTGGTCAAAGTCTTTACTGTCGCGCACATCAACTAAAATGGCTTTATCAGCATTCATTGCCTGAATAACCTCACTTGTAGACAACTTTGCGCCCGCTGATGCGGACTCACGACGCATAAATGCAAAAATAAGAATAGCCAAGGCTGCAACGATGAGCGCCTGCTCTTGAGCAAATACAAGAATTTCTTCCACAAATAACCTCTAAAGATAATTGGCCAACCAGTTGATTAACACTTTAAAATGGGCGTTACTATACACGATTAAGTCTCCGCCATAGTCTTTATTAAAGCAACAAGGTAGACTTAGTGAATAAGTTACTAGAAGGAAAAAACCTTGAGATTCTGCTCAATACTGACGACCACTTTCACCCTTATACTCTTAACCAGCTTACCCCTGAAACCCGCCTGGGCTCAATCTGAGACCGAGTACGAAGAACAGCTGAAAGCACTGAGTGTCAATATAGAAAAGCTACAAAAAGAATTGAGCAAGACTAAAAACTCAAAAGATAAGCTGCAGCAGGCCTTACAAAAATCTGAAGAAGAAATCGGCTCATTTACCAAGAAGATAGACTATATAAAGGAGGAACTGTCCCGCGAAAAAAAGCAGTTAGCCCAGCATCGGAGCCGTCGCGCTGAGCTGGAAAAATCAAGACAAACTCAACAACAACAAGTTAATTTGATTGTACGGAAAGCCTATCTACTCGGCCGTCAAAGCCAAGTGAAATTAATGCTAAATCAGGAAGAGCCTTCTAAGGTCACTCGCTTATTACGCTATCACGACTACGTTATTGGCGCCCATAAAGAAAAAATGGATGCCTACCTAACGACCATAAAAGAAATCAATCACGTTGAAAGCCGAATAACCACTACCTCTGAGCGCTTAGAATCTAGTAAAGAAGAGCTAAATAAACGCTTTCAAGAACTTAAAAAATCTCAGACAAATCGCTTAGCCACTCTGGGCACATTAACTCGCTCAATAACTGAAGCCGGCGGCAGCCTCTCAAAGCTAACCGACGACAGAGAAAGACTTGAGCGCCTACTAGAAGAAGCCACACGCTCGCTGACCAACCTTAAACTCCCTAACGACGCCAAAGCCTTTCGCGCTGCAAAAGGGACTCTCCCTTACCCCACTAAAGGGAAAGTGGCCAATAGTTTTGGCAGCTATCGCCTCAACGGCAAACTCCGCTGGAACGGAATTTTTATCCAAGGCAAAGCCGGAAGCAAGGTTGTATCAGTGCATCACGGGCGCGTGATATTTTCTGACTATCTGCGCGGCCATGGACTCTTACTTATCCTTGATCACGGCGATGGCTATATGAGCCTTTACGCCCACAACCAAACATTATTAAAAGAAACGGGTGACTGGGTTAGCCGCAATGAAGCAATAGCAATGCTGGGAAATACCGGCGGACAAGTCCAATCTGGTCTGTATTTTGAGA
>JBLHWO010000020.1:0-26399 GCA_047629215.1 Cellvibrionaceae bacterium
CTGGGACAATGCTGTGGTAGAGCGATTTTTTGGTAGCCTGAAACACGATTGTATATTTAAAATTTCTCAACCAACACGGGACCACATGAAAAAAGATGTGGCCGCCTACATGAGATATTACAACTCATATCGTTTGCACACAGCGAATGATGATATGTCGCCCGTAAAATACGAAAGGGTTTTTAATCAAGCCGCTTAAATTGATTAAGGATTTTGTGCCGTTTTTTTTTGCACAAAACCGTCGAGCAATTGAAGTGGAATGCAAGCGAAGCGCGTGAGTGCTTTTTATAAAAATTATGTGTCTGGATTTACTTGCCCGGAACAGCTGTTGCGTAACCCAATAACAGCAAGGCTGCCTTTGTTTTGGTCAAGTTTAGCGCCAGCTTTTAAAGGGTTTATCTAGAAGGTTAGAGTTGTAATATTTAGGGTCGACACTGACTTCTTGCGTGACCCAAGACGGTATCTCAAAAGCCTCGTCTTCGCTGCCAAGTTCGATTTCAGCTAAGGCCAAGCCCTCATTGTCACCATAAAATAAATCGACCTCCCATGTATGCCCAGCATGGGCCACGAGGTAGCGAATTTTCTCTACAACCGGCCCATTGCATAACTCTGTGATGATATTATTCGCATCCTCTACAGCAATCTCATACTCAAATTCTGAGCGAGTAATACCTTTGTTCTCTCCCTTTAAGGTTAAGAATGCCTTATCACCTGCAACACGTGCTCGCACAACGGTTTTACCATTGGTGGCAATATAACCTTGTTTAATATTAATGCCATTATCTAAGGCACCAATAGCAGAGAGGTCGATTAAAAATTTACGTTCTATTTCTTTAGGCATAGTATGATTTTAAGCTTATGACTCTTGTGGCAAAAAACCATCAATAGAGAGATAGCGTTCACCGGTATCGTAATTAAAACCTAATACTTGCGCACCTGGGTCGAGCGATGGCAAAACTTGTTTAATAGCGGCTAGGGTTGCGCCAGAGGAAATGCCCACCAAGATGCCTTCCTCAGCTGCAGAACGTCGGGCCATATCTTTTGCATCTTCCGCATCGACCTTAATAACACCGTCCAATAAATCTGTATCCAAGTTCTTAGGGATAAAGCCAGCGCCAATACCCTGTATAGGGTGAGGGCTAGGGCTACCACCTGAAATAACCGGTGAAGCTTCTGGCTCTACCGCAAACACTTTTAAATTAGGCCATGCTTTCTTCAAAACGCGAGCGCAGCCAGTAATATGCCCGCCGGTACCCACACCCGTCACAATTGCATCCAAGCCATCTGGAAAATCAGCTAAAATCTCTTGAGCGGTATGGTCAGCATGAGCATCAATGTTGGCTGGGTTCTCAAATTGTTGAGGCATCCATGAGTTAGGTGTTGATTCAACTAATTCTTCTGCCTTAGCAATCGCTCCGCCCATGCCTTTCTCTTTAGGCGTTAACTCAAACGTGGCTCCATAAGCCAGCATTAAGCGCCGGCGCTCAATGGACATGCTCTCGGGCATCACCAACACCAAAGGATAACCCTTAACCGCAGCTACCATGGCAAGGCCAACACCGGTATTACCCGATGTCGGCTCAATAATGGTAGAGCCGGGCTTGAGTGAACCGTCTTTTTCAGCAGCTTCTATCATTGCTAGTGCAATACGGTCCTTGATCGAACCGCCGGGGTTCGACCGCTCACTTTTAATCCATACCGAAGCATCCGCACCGAATAAACGCTGTGTTTTAATATGGGGAGTATTACCGATAGTATCTAAAATAGTGTCTGTTTTCATATTATGCTGCCTTTATTTACGAGATCATACATGTAGGGTTATAGACGGTAGTCAGTGGAGAGCTTAGTGGCTGGTGAATAATAAGATAAAAAGAGGGGAAGGGCTATAGGGTGTCTACGTGAATGATGGTCGTCTTGAAATGGACAGTGGTGTGCTTTAAGCTATAAATAAATTAATTGTTGGCTTTAGAGAAGCTTTTTAAAACTTGAGAGTGTGAACAGTCACAACTCATCTTTCTTTTGAGTTGATTGGTCAATAACAGCGTTCAATCTCCATTGCATGGGGAAATAAAGCGACGTCTCTGTTAGTGTTTTCTGTCTCATGGGTAAGCCACCAGTTTTTGATGGGCACTCATCATTAATTGACTGAATAGCAGCGCGAACCGCCTTACCAATAGAATCCGCACCTTTACCAATGTTTAACTTGTCGCCCGATGCATCTAACTGTAACAAGAAAGATACTTTTTGCTTAGAGTTTAAGTTAGTATCATTTTCAACCGCCACCTTTACAATTTCAGTTGGAATTTCAAATGGCGCATTAAGCTTATTCTGCTTCAAAAACTCAGTAAAACTGGTTTCCGCAGACAGGGCGTACAATGCACGATCCAAATCAGGTACCTCACCTTCACCCGATAAGAAAAGAAACTCCATGGTGTTAGCAACTGTTTCAGGGCGATCGAAGCGCATGCCAGCGGGATCAAATTTTTTAAAAACTTGCTGCGTATTGGCAGGCGCAGATTTAGATACAGCAACAAAGTCAGGGCCGATGCGCTTTATTGAGAACTCATTTTTATGTTTCGAAATCTCTTTAAGTAAATTCGGCTGGATCTTTGGGTCATATTGTTGGGTTTTACTTGGCATTGTGAAGTACCTAATTTGACCCTCATTTAACGGTTTTTGCTTATCATTGTAATAGCACGATTGAAGCGTTTGATGATACTCACCAGTTGTATAACTAAGCACCTTGTCTTCAGTCAAGCATTTATCTGGAAACTGCCCTTTTAAATTTTTTCTATTTTCAGGCAAAAGCTGCTTAGCCAACTTGGTTACAGCTTTTTTAGTATCGTCACACTGATCCCCAATACCTAGATCAAGTGGTCCACTAGCCGAACTGATACCTTGAGCCTTAACGCCTGCAACTAAAGCAAGCATAATGGTAGAAGTCGCTTTCATAAATATTACCTTTAATTCAAAGCCTATATCTGTGAAGTTGTGAACATTTTAAAGAAGCTAAAAAGTACAACTGAGCAGGCAAATTAATAACAAAATATAGTGATCTATCTAATTTGAGTGACTTATTTTGAAAATAGTTCCTTAGGCCAACTAAATTGATACATATCGCTCTTTGTCAGGGCGATCGTCCGGTTAGAACAGCAGAATTTGTGTGCGACTCTCCTGAACTGAAAATAACTCTCCATGTCGTGACTAAGAAGCCTGGACGGTTCTGTCGCATAGTGTTGTGATTTCGAGGATAGAGGATAATAGGCACTTTCAGTTCAGTTAAAAAGAATACTCAGGATAAATTTCAAGGGCGTTCAAAACCCACAGGGCGTCATTATATACGCTGTCTTTTTCTATGTGAGATATGGCGTGTCTTACCGAGACCTCGAGGAAATCATAGCAGAGCGAGGTGTCAACGTTGTCATTCTACCTTGAATCGATGGGTCATTCGTTACTCACCTCAAATAGCTAAAAGAGCCCAAACAAAGAAGCAAATGTTGGCGGTCTCTTGGCGGATAGATGCCTAGTTTTTCTGGAAAAAGTTTGGACCGCTTTAGCTGTCCCCAAAAGGGAGAACCTCACCAAAGAGGCGAATAAACCTACAGTAAAGTAAAAGGCGAGTGGGCGTATTTATATCGATCCCTTGATAAATTCGTGAATACCATTGATGTTAAGCGTTCTAAGCAAAGAGATGAAGTAGCAGCGGCCGCCTATTTTAAGCCGGCCATCGATAACAATGGCGCACATGAAAAAGTGGTCATTGATCAGAGCGCTTCGAATAAAGCTACATCAACGGCTTATTTTCCCTCGCCTTTTTTTGATGTTACATCTACGTGCCTTAGATCAAATATTTGAATACTATCGTTGAGCAAGACCACCGACGGATCAAAAAAATCACTCAGCCTATGCTCGGCTTTAACGCGTTTCATTCCGCAAGTGCTTCGCTCGTAGGCATAGAAGTGGCTCATATGATTCGCAAGGGCGAGCTCTCGATAACCTTCTCCCTGCTCATGAACAATGCATGTCCATAGCAGGATAATTGTATTGGGAAGATAAACGCGTTTCGACCTTTAAAAGTCTTTGCGACAAAAGCTCTCTAAAGCGTTAACGAATCGAAATAAACTCGTATGTATGATAATGGCAAAAGCGCTAACGCTCTAAAATATCGAGTAACTCTGCTTGCGCCGTTTCCAAAAGTCTCACCGCCACCTGTAAATTCATGCGGCTACCATTGGGAGCCGCTAAACGCTCATTTTTAATGTCGGCTGCCAGCGTACTCGCCTGATTAAATAATATCTAGAGATTGTATAATTCAGACGCTTGAGTGGTATCTCTCGATGTTAGACGTTGACATTATCTCTTCGGCATCATCATTAAAACTAACCCGTTTTACCCTCTCAGCCAGATTTCCCATACTTGCCTGCGTAGTAGAAGCTGTTACAGGCCTTGACAGTAGCTCACCATCTGAAACGGTCCTCCGAACGGCATCCACTATTTGGGATTGCTGAACCTGCAGGTTATTAACCGGAGCAATGTCTCTTTGTTCAGCAACCGCGCTTCTAACGTTCAATTTGCAGTTAAAATTTCCCATTACATTGATTTTCGCGACATGATATAACTGAAAAAATGCAAGGTTACCTCTCACTGTTTTGACGTTAGTAACCTTAGTGCATGCTCTTCTATAGCGCATCTGGGCCATAGACTAGCACATCTCCTCCGATTCAATGAGGGGTTTTATCGCCCCAAATTTCCAAGAGGTGAAAGTTCGCTGGGATTTCAGGTAAGATACTTCAAGCCTGAGAAAAATAGGTGGTTTATACTTCCTATACCCATCCGTTCAGTCAATCAATATGGCTTGGATGCGCGGAAGTTTTTTGAAAAGCGAAAATGTCGATGTGATGGTACAGCATTAACCCCAGAGATTTTCAAGCAAGCTCCAGCGTTGTTTAACCAAAATTATTCACGCAACGAGCTTACTGCCAAACTGGCCATCACAAGGACATAAATTTCAAGTTATTGATTACCGGATTAGGTTAGATGATCAATTTAATTAAAGGCGTACTACTTTTCCCTGTTTATATGGTCATTAACTTGTTTGACTATTTACGCGCGGTTTATAAATATTATCCCAACAAGGTATTTCGCGAGGCGGATCTCAGGGTATTATTCAGTTACCTGTTAATAAACCCCTATACCGTATGCCGGCGATACCTACAGCACTTCCCCGATGACCAGGTCCAAAAAGTCTATGGTGAGACGTCGTTCACTACCTTAGAAACCATAGCCCAAAAAGTTAAGCTGTCTGCAGAGCACACGATTTATGATCTTGGCTGTGGCCGCGGCCGTGCCGTATTCTGGTTTCATGCAGTTTGTGGTTGTCGAGCAATAGGAGTGGAAATTAATCCGATATTTGTGTATAAATCCAGAAAAGTTCGCCAAAAAATGGATTTAACCAAGATGGAATTTAAGTACGCTAACCTATTAGACGTCGATTACAGTGATGCAACTCACATCTATCTTTATGGCTCAGCCCTCACTGAAGAGGCTGGTCTCAATATTATTGAACATTTTAAGGGGTTGAAACCGGGTACTATTGTTATTAGCGTGACTTTTCTGTTAAACGACTTTACTGATGAAAAACTCTTTGAGCTGGAAGGGCAATTTACTGCTTCCTTTATCTGGGGGAAGACACCTATTTATATTCTGCGTAAACTTTGATTTAATCAAAATCGCCTTAGACCCTAGCATCCAATCTAACGTTTACTTACTCTTATTCATTGGAAACACCCTATTGTTTTAGTGTTTAATCAAGCTGATTGGTAACTACTCATGCCTTTTGGTATGGCAAAACGGTAGATGATAAAAGGGAAGTGAGTAGCCACACGAATTGTTTAGTGCGTCTCTAATACAACATCAATACAGATATTAATTCGGCTCGGGACTTCTTCCGTGAGAGAAAAGGAATATCATCGTTTGCTATTAGCCACCCTTGTCTCTGTTCTGGACTCCACTCTTCTCTCAGTAATTATTCGATTATCTCCCAGCGGCTTGCGGTAATCTGGGTATGACAATGCAAACGCTTTCTTTCTTTTGCTAATCGTTGTACTTGCTGAGTGCGATAGCCTCGCAAGCCCATATTTCTTGTTAGCTCACGACCTATCGTTGATGGGTGACGAATAAGCTCGTCTGCGATCGCAGCTTGCGAATAACCCACTTTCAAAAATGCGTGAATCGGGTGTCGATCTATTTCGGTAAGCTGTGTATAAATCATTTGCAATTTCCTTTGGTGAGAAAATGGCGAGAATGATATCAGCTGGCCACCTCTCTAAAATTGCACTTACGAATTGAATATAGAGCCTAAGGCAAAAGAGAAAAATTAGATTACCGATTAAACCTAAAAACGGCAGTTGAAACTACTGCGGCTGCCTAAGGCACAAAATTTAAAGCGTTCTTCACTTTTTTAGGCTGCACCCGTAAGGTGGCTACGAATGTGCCTAAAAAAGCAAAAAATCACTTTATACTCTGCCCCTTAGTCACCCTCGCAACAATCCAGCTGCGGTATTTAGTCAGCTATAGTAAGTCATAAAAATCAGGGACTGAAACCCCTCAAAATAGTAATCGTACCACCAAGCATAATTACCAACACAAGAGGAGTTTCCGCTATGAAGAAGTGTAATTGTCGCACGAAGAACGGCAACAAAATATCTTGGGTTTTTCCCTGAGCGATCTTCGCCAGAATAAAAGGGGGTAGAGGGTTGGTTTGCCACAAATCACGTAAGCGCCCGACTAAACTTTTTCCATAAAGTGTGATGTTCTTTCGGTGGTCAAACTATCACGTCCCTCTACTAATATGTTGAATGGCTCTATCATGATTTTGGTGCGATAAGACATTTATCCTGCTGGGTGTGGTATACATTCTAATAATTTTTTGGTTTTATTTAAGTGGAGTAGTGATGCAATATAAAGTTTTTTATTGTCAGCACTGTTTGATATTGCGTTTTAATATATTCCTGTTTTTATCAGTCTTTTAATTACCTTGTTGATCACTAGTTTTAGTGAGTTTGACACAAAACCACTATTTCTAGGTATTTCTATTCGCTCTATGGTTGTTATGATCTCGTGGCATTTTTCATTGTAATGAATGGATGCTTAGGTATCTTTATAAAATTAATGAGAGATACAAACAGCGTAATCAATAAGTTCGATAGGAGGACAGCATGTCACACAACAACCAGAATCCAAGACTTCCCGAAGAAATAGGTTTTGATGAGCAAGAAGATTTATCGGATGAATCACCGCAGATCAAGGCGCCACTTAATGTTAATCATACTCCGGATTTTTCTTTGCTAGGTAATTTCTCAGCTTTTAATCCTTGGAGGTTTCGATCTTTAAAACAGGGGGCTTACTTTTTACAGTGGCAACCTAAAAACTCTCGTTTTGTTCGCTACAACGGGACCATGCGTGTTGAACGACATCGCAGTGGTGTGACAGCATCGGGAGATCTTTACTCTCACCATGCGTTTAAGCCCATTTTTTTTCCTTCATTTCGTCTGGCGCCTAATTCAGATCCTAGCCCATCGGCAGGTATTCCTATTTTTCCTCGTTCGCGCTACCACTGTTATTTACGAGTGACGGAAATTTTAGAGTCATTTACGATAGCCAATAAATTTACTCTGAGGTTTGAAAAATTTGATTTTGATAGCTCCAGTAATACATGGATAAACCAAGGTATACATTCGGCGCAAATGTATTTTAAATCGGCACCGGCGAATTACCCATCCGGCGTAACTTATTTAAAAGGCGCTCTTAAAAGCCCAGCAGGGGTAGATTTAGGTAGTATTTCAATGGGCTGGGTATCTTCTTTTTTGCGTAAGGCAACGTTAGAAGTGGATAGAGTTTCTCAGTCTGAGTACCCAGCCGATAATGGTGGCGCAACTAATTGGCAAAATGTCTTTAATACGGTTAATTGGGATCTTGAAGTCTATGAAAGTGATACCAATTTAAGCGAACCATCAGGCCAATCTTGGTCAAATCCTGAAATGCATGCCGTCATGTTATCGCGGCGAGATTCTGCCAATCTAGACAGTCAATGGCGTTATTATTTAATTGCAGTGCGTCGTTTAGATTTTACGAGTCGAGGCGTAATGTACGATGCGTTTTCTACTGATTCTAACAATATTCCTCGTGAAGGCGCCGGTATTGCCTCCCACTGGAGTATTCCCAACCAAGGTCAATGGGGCGCGGTACAGGGTCAACGTTTTGGGGCGGCGGCTGCGCCGTATTTTCGTACCGCTGTTCATGAGATAGGTCACGCATTAGGGCTTTATCATAATGCGGCGGATAATGGTTTTATGAATACCACCGGTGTTGTTGCGAACAGTCCAGGTGTTTTTCCTGGGAATATTCAGTGGTCTTTTAATAGCCAAGATGCAAAGCGTTTACGTCATATGCCTGATCCTTGGGTGCGTCCGGGAATGATTCCATTTGGTAGCCCTTACAATTCAGCACCCATCAGCCTAGCTGATTCTATTGATATGAGTGGCCCCCTATTATTGGAGGTAGAGCCGCTTTTAAGCGCTGTTCCTATCGGCGCACCAGTGAGAGTGAGTGTCACCTTAACCAACGATTCTGATAGCTCAATCCAAGTGCCGGATACCTTGTCCTTAAAGGACGGGCATGTGTCGGGTGAGGTGATAGACCCCTCGCAAGGTCGTCGCAGTTTTTGTTCTGTTATGCGCTGCTTAGAAGAGCATGAATTGCATTCGTTGAAGCCTGGAAGCAGTCTTACCAGCGATATGACGCTATTGCGCGGTGCGGATGGTGCCTTGTTTCCGCAATCGGGTTTGTATACTGTTCGGCTTAATACCACATGGAAAATTGATGGCGTGGATGTACGGGTCTCAGGACAACGTAACTTGATGATTTCGCCAGCTGAGGATGAGCAGCATGCTATTGCAGCGCTAGTGACCTTATCGGAACCTGACTTATTACTCACGCTTGCTATTGGTGGTGATCACTTAGAGGAAGGCAACAAAGCTCTAGATACCGCCATGAACAACTGTGTATTGGCGCCGCATTATGCACTGGTAAAAGCTAAGAACCTGGGGCGGCGATTTGGTAAGCGCAAAGCGAACCCCGATGCAGCTCTCAAGGCATTAGGGGAAAATCCAGTGCTATCGGTATCTGAGGCAGAAAAAATGACGGTGATCCTGGATGATGCCAGTGAATCCGCGCTCAAAAAATTGCCTAAGTCATTGGCAGCAAAATTCAAGCAGTGCGCTAACGAAAGTAAAGCGGTAAAAAAACGGTTTGAGAAAATCGGAATAGAATAGATGGCTTCATACTATAAACTTTCATTGGCCGTACTTGCAGCCACTTTTTTTCTAAGTATTTATGTCTTAGTTTCTGCGCGGGAAGGGAGAATTATGGATGCAGCTAAATTATCAGCGCCGCAATCAACAGTGCAATCAATAGCTGGGCGCTGGCAAAAGGCCGCAGAGGGTGATTGTGAAATCATATATCCCAGTTAAGTTGAGTTTTTAAAACAAGGTATTTACTACTCTCCAGAAGCGGTCAATGAAGGCGCTATATGGCATGGAGGTGATTGGCAGCAACTAAATGAGAGCCGACTCAGTATTCAAGGCTCCAACGATACTATGTTGAGCTATCTTATTAACACTCAAACCCCAGACAGACTAATTCTTGTTGAGGAAGGAGGGTGTCGTATTCACTACCATAAAATAGTTTAGTTCCCACTCATTCGTTATCATTTAACGTAATGCATTTAATCAAAGCATCAGCAATTCTATCCACGCTATCAAATTGCTCATTCTAAAGGCTTGACCTGATTAGTTGATACTAGGATACTAGTCAAAATGCTGGGTATAAAAACAGTGGCTTTCTGCAATGGCTTTGATTCTAGGTATAGACCCCGGCTCCCGTAAAACCGGTTTTGGTATTATCAATAATATTTCTGGGCGGCATGAGTATGTCAGCAGTGGAGTAATTCGTTTACCCGAAGCAGAATTGCCTGAGCGTCTGCAAGTCATCTTTGCTAGCGTCTGTGAAATTATTCATGAATATAAGCCCGAGCAAATGGCAATTGAGCAAGTGTTTATGGCTAAGAGTGCGGGCTCAGCTCTCAAGCTAGGGCAAGCTCGTGGTGCGGCCATCGTTGCTGCTACTAGCTGTCAACTTTCGGTTGCCGAATACGAAGCCAAGAAGGTTAAGCAATCGGTAGTCGGCACGGGTGCCGCCGATAAGCACCAAGTCCAGCATATGGTGAGGCAGTTGCTTAAACTGTCTGCAATGCCACAAGAAGATGCCGCCGATGCTTTGGCGGTCGCCATTTGCCATGCTAATACTCATCAGCACCTTGTCAATATTGTTCAGGCAACCCGCTTTCGCCGTGGCAGAATGGTCTAGGTCGCCGTGGCTGAATGGTATGGATAGAACAAAACACCAAAAGCTGACGCTTTCGATAGCTAACTTAAGAGATATGATTAATGATAGGTAGATTAAGCGGTGTTCTCCTCGAAAAGCAGCCGCCTTATTTGTTGTTGGACGTGAATGGCGTGGGTTATGAGGCGCAAGCACCTATGACTAGCTTTTATCCCATGCCCGCTATTGGAGGTGAGCTGACTCTACATACACATTTGTCGGTTTCTGAAAATGCCCATCAGTTATTTGCTTTCTACACTCAAGAAGAGAGGCGTTTATTTCGCACCTTAATTAAAGTAAGTGGGGTAGGGCCTAAAATGGCGTTAGCAATATTATCTGGAATGCCGGTTAATGAATTTGTTCATTGTGTCGTATCAGACAATCTGAATGCATTGGTTAAGGTGCCGGGCGTTGGTAAAAAAACAGCGGAACGGCTAATTGTTGAAGTAAAAGATAAATTGAACGATTGGGCACAGAATACCGACTCGAGTATACCTATCGATGCGCTTCAGTCGTCGGCATCGTCCCCAGTTTACGCGTCATCAATGATTCGTGCCGATGCAGAAAGCGCCTTAGTTGCCTTGGGGTATAAGCCAGTCGATGCTTCAAAGGTTATTGCGGCAGTTCAGCGCAACCAAACGCCAGAAAATAGCGAAGAATTAATTCGTTTAGCACTTAAAAGCTTAGCGAGCTAAGTGCATCTGAAGTAAAATAATGGTGCTGATGGTACAAGTACTATAACAAGTACTATAAATAGTTAAACAAGATCTTTGCACGAAAGATGATTTCTAGGAGCCCTAGGGGTATGCTTTTAGGCGCTTAAAAATAGCTCGAACGCCATGGATCGTGTGAATGTCGTTTTAGCAAGAGCAAAAAAGAGCCAGCATTATTTGCTACTACCGCATCCTCCTGACGTTATGTACCTATATTCATATAGGTATTGTACTCTTCTTCCATGGAGGGCAAGGCATACCCCAAGGAGGGAGTTTATGTGTTGTACCCCCTTGTGGGGTAAGCCTGCATGGAAGTAAAATGGCTTTCGTGCAAAGGCCTCTAAACAAAACAGACAATAAATGATTACCAAAGATAACTTACAATCGGAACGAGTCATAACAGCCGTTGCCCTACCGCAAGAGGAGAAGCAGGATAGGGCAATTCGTCCTAAGCGCTTGGCGGACTATATCGGCCAGCCTCAGGTTCGAGAGCAGATGAATATATTTATCCAGGCGGCTCAAGGTCGTAATGAGCCCCTAGACCATACCTTAATTTTCGGGCCTCCTGGTTTAGGTAAAACCACACTGGCTAATATCATCGCTTCTGAAATGGGTGTTGAAATTACGACCACATCGGGCCCTGTGCTTGAGAAGGCAGGCGATATAGCCGCTCTAATGACTAATTTACAGCCCGGAGATGTCCTTTTTATTGATGAAATCCATCGTTTGTCGCCAGTGGTAGAAGAAGTGCTTTATCCTGCGATGGAAGATTATCAACTCGATATTATGATTGGTGAGGGGCCGGCAGCGCGGTCAATAAAGCTAGACTTGCCGCCTTTCACCTTGGTAGGAGCCACTACTCGCGCGGGTTTACTGACCTCTCCGCTACGAGATCGTTTTGGTATCGTACAGCGGCTCGAATTTTATAATGTAAAAGATTTAACCCATATTGTAGGCCGCTCGGCTCAATTGCTGGGAGTGGCTATCGATGAGTTGGGCTCTATCGAGATTGCCAAGCGTTCACGTGGGACACCGCGTATCGCTAATCGCCTATTACGGCGAGTGCGAGACTATGCAGAAGTCAAAGGTGATGGTCGTATCACCTTGGACATCGCTGATAAAGCCTTAAATATGCTGAATGTTGATGACCGCGGTTTTGATCATATGGACCGTAAATTATTACTCGCTATGATCGAGAAGTTTTCCGGTGGCCCCGTGGGTGTTGATAGCTTAGCAGCCGCTATTAGTGAAGAACGCGATACCATTGAAGATGTGCTCGAGCCTTTTCTTATCCAACAGGGCTATATTACCCGAACTCCTCGTGGTCGTATGGTTACTCAGTTAGCCTATGAACACTTTGATCTGCCCGAACTGATACAGTCTAAGTCGCCTCAATAATTTCATCAATAGCCCTTTAAAATCATTTGTCCTACCATTATGAATAATCAACTCGCTAAGGAATTTATACTGCCAGTTCGTGTCTACATCGAAGATACGGATGCTGGGGGCATTGTTTATTATGTTAACTATTTAAAATTCATTGAGCGAAGTCGCACTGAATTGTTGCGTTCTCTCGGCTACGGAAAAGCGGCGGTTTTAGAGGATGGTTCTTTATTGGTTGTGCGCAGTGCACAAGTTGATTATTTACTGCCCGCTAAATTAGATGATGAAATTCTAGTGACGGCCGCATTAGAAAAAGTGGCCAATTCGTATGTGGTTTTCCACCAAGAAGTAAGGCGAGGTGATGCCGTGTTATGTCGAGCTTCAGTCAACGTTGCTTGCGTAATCCAAAAAGAGGGAGTCATGCGGCCGGTGGCACTCCCTAAAGGAGTGCGTAATGCATTACTTGAATATGCCTCTGTCTCTGCTTAATGCGCAGTGTTGTCCCGTAGTCCCGTTCAGTAGTGCTAAGTAAGTGTAGGTATCGCACTGTTTTTTTATGAACAATATCTAAAAGTATGATCAGCGTCATGGCATTGTTATACATACGTCAGTAAACTGTTCGTTTTTAGTTTTACTGAAAAAAATTATTAAAGAGCTGAAATATATCAGTCAATTATCATTGAGTTATGCTTTAAGGCCACCCTACCCATGAGTAATCAAGACCAGACTTTATCTATTTGGTCACTGATCAGCGAAGCTGGTTTAGTGGTTCAATTTGTTATGTTGTTATTATTATTAGCCTCTGTTATTTCTTGGGTCATGATTATTCAACGTGGCGCTTATCAGCGTCGAGCTAAAGCTCAGTTTACTAAGTTCGAGAAATTATTCTGGTCAGGTGTCGATCTTACGCAGCTTTATCGTCAGAGTAATGATCGTTCCAGTAGTGGCAGTACCAGTGGGATCGAGAATATTTTTCGAGCAGGCTTTAAGGAGTTTTCGCGACTGCGACAGCAAGAAAAAATTGACCAAGATACCATTATGGAAGGGACCCAGCGTGCTATGCGAGTGGCTCTTGCAAGAGAAGAGGAGGAGCTGGAGGCTAATTTACCGTTTCTAGCGAGCGTGGCTTCGGTAAGCCCTTACATCGGTTTGTTTGGTACGGTATGGGGTATTATGAATTCTTTTAGAGGCTTGGCAACGGCGGGGCAGGCTTCTTTAGCAACTGTCGCGCCGGGTATTTCGGAGGCGTTAATTGCAACGGCAATGGGTTTATTTGCGGCTATTCCTGCTGTTTTGGCATACAACCGTTATTCTGCTCGTGCCGATTCTTTGATTGGTAATTATGAAACTTTTTCTGAAGAGTTGACGGCTATATTGCATCGTCAGCTACATCACTAAGAGCTATGTTAAGTGCTAAGCCAACCATTATTAGTTAGAAATAGTTAAATTATGTCTTCGAGTAAGAAAGCCAAAAACAAGCCAATGGCTGAAATCAATGTCGTGCCCTATATCGATGTAATGTTGGTATTGTTAATTATTTTTATGGTGACAGCCCCGTTGCTAACACAGGGTGTTAAAGTCGAGTTGCCACAAACAGTATCAACGCCGATAGAAGATCAAGACCATGAGCCCCTTATCGTTTCCATAAAAGCAGACGGTAGTTATTACATCAAATTAGGTAATGATGAGAAATCGCCTAAATCATTAGACCTCATTAGCGAGCAAGTCTCTAAAGTCCTTAAACTACAGCCTAAAACACCGATATTGGTGTGGGGTGATACTCAAGTTGCCTATGGCAAGGTAGTAGATCTAATGGCTTTATTACAACAGGCGGGTGCTGACTCAGTGGGTTTAGTCACTGAGCCGATACGCTAGGGCTTCGCTTATATGTCTTATTTTCCGGCTGCCCTTGTGAGTATCATTGCACATGGCGTGTTGATCCTCTTAGTTTTTAAAGGTTGGAGCTATACTCATCCACCAGAACCGCCGAAGCCGCCAAGCTATATAAAGGCGACATTGCTGGACTTAAAAGCTCAAGGTAAGCAAGGTGCGCCTAGGTCTTTACCCAAGCCAAAGCCATCAAAACCTAAGCCCGAGCCTCGGACGAAGCCAGAGCCAAAAGTTGATAAGGTTGAAGTTGAAAAACAACGCCTTGAGAAAAGGTTGTCTGAGCAAAAAGCAAAACAAAAGCAAATTTCTCTTGCAAAAGCTAAAAAAGAAAATAAAGAAAAAGCCGAAAAACTAAAACGAGAAAAAGAGAAAATACAGGCTGAAGCACGTAATAAAAAGCAGCAAGAGCGGGAGCGCTTAGATAAACAAAAGCTTAAAGACGACTTTGCGAAAGAAAGAGAAAGATTTGAAGCCGAACTGCAGGCCGACGCGTTAGCTCAGCAGGCTGAAGATGATAAACAGTTGTCACAGTCTTATGCGAATATGATTCGACAGCGAGTAGAACAAAGCTGGAGTCGACCACCCTCGGCAAGAAATGGAATGCAAGCAGAGTTATCAATTCAATTAGTGCCAACAGGTGAAATAATTGATGTGGTTGTCGCAAAGAGTAGTGGAAATGGTGCATTTGACCGCTCTGCTATTCAAGCCGTTAAGCGAGTAAGACAATTTGATGAAATTAAGTCGATGCCCTCTCGTATTTTTGAAAGAGAATATAGAAAATTTACCTTAACCTTCGAACCACAGGACCTAAGACAGTGAACCGTTTTATCCATAATGCATTAGCACTTATTTTATTTTCATTCAGTATATCGGTGAAAGCTGAATTGGTTATCCCCATTGTAGAAGGTGTCGATAACCCTACCGTTATTGCTATTGCGCCCTTTGGTTATCGAGGGGCCAGCGCGTTAACGGAGAGTGTTTCAAAGATCGTCTCTGCCGACCTATATCGTACTGGTCAATTCAACACACTAGCTTCTACCGATATGTTGTCTTTCCCTACTCGACGACAGGATGTTGTTTTTCGTGATTGGCGCCTTTTAGGGGCTGAGTATTTAGTTATTGGTCAGGTAGTAGCAACTCCCGGCGGCTATGGTGCTAATTTTTCTCTTTACGATGTTGTGAGCCAGCGTATTATCATGAACAATGTTCGACTTGACGTCCCATCGACTGGTCTGCGCGATATGGCGCATTTTATTAGCGATAAGGTATACGAATCAATTACAGGCATCCGTGGTGCGTTCTCTACCGATATTGTCTATGTTGAAAAAAAAGGAAAAAAAGATTATCGCTTAATTCGTGCCAATATGGACGGTGCCCGTCCGCAAGAATTGTTGCGTTCCACTGAGCCTCTATTATCGCCATCATGGTCGCCGGACGGAAAATCAGTCGCTTATGTCTCCTTTGAAACACGTCGAGCGGCTATTTTTGTTCAAAACCTTTCTACGGGTGCTAGAACCCAAGTCACTAATTTCCAAGGTCTTAATGGCGCACCAGCTTGGTCGCCGAATGGTAGAAAGTTAGCATTAGTGCTATCTAAAGATGGTAATCCTGAGATCTATACATTGGATCTTGCGTCTAAGCGCTTCACTCGCCTTACTAATCATTTTGGTATAGATACCGAGCCGACCTGGTCGATAGATGGTAAAGCTGTGATATTCACCTCAAATCGTGGAGGAAAACCCCAAATTTACCAAATAAATTTACCTAACGGCCGAGCAGAGCGGTTAACCTTCGAGGGTGATTACAATGCCAGACCACAAGTGACTCCGGATGGTAAAGGGGTTGTTATGGTGCATCGATCAAATGGTGTTTTCCATATCGCAATACAGGATCTTAAAACGGGTAATATTCAGGTGTTAACGCGAACACCATTAGATGAATCACCGACCATTGCGCCTAACGGTGCTACCTTACTCTATGCGACTAAAGATCGCGGACGCGGTATTCTGGCAGGCGTTTCTTTAGATGGTGGCGTACGTTATAAATTACCAGCCAAATCAGGTGATGTTAGGGAGCCAGCATGGTCTCCCTACCTATCCAGATAATAAGCAGTAAAAAATAGCTTAAATGATAGAAAACTATCAAGCTAGAGAGGGAATGCCTAAGTATGTTATTATTGCATCGCAATATTTTCTAAGGCTTTTTTAAGATTCACAACTACATTCACAACTACATTCAGATCAAGACCATTGGAGACCACCATGTTTAATAAAAAAGTGTTTAATAAAAAAGTGTTAAGTAAGACCATTAAATCAGGATTTGCGCTAGCCGTTTCAGTACTCGTCATCAGTGGTTGTGCTACTTCCTCAGATACAACTGATACCAATCCAACTCCTATTGCCCCTCAGCCTGCTGTTGTAACGGCATCAGAACCAACGACTACTAGTAGCGTACAATCTTCTGTAGTTTCTCTTGGAACTATTTTTTACTTTGAGTTCGATCAAGCTACATTAACTGCTGGAATTCGAGACCTCTTAACTGCTCACGCTAATGAGTTACAAGTAAATCCTCGTAATATTCGTTTAGAAGGCCATGCAGATGAGCGCGGTACGCGTGAATATAATATGGCTTTGGGTGAGAGGCGTGCTAACGCAGTTCGCGACTACTTGCGCTCACAGGGCGTTAATTCGTTAATTGAAGTTATCAGCTACGGTGAAGAACAGCCAGCCGATGTTGTTAGCAGTGAGAATGCATGGTCGCTTAATCGTCGTGTTGAATTAAAATAATTGGCCAGAATTAAATAGAATTTATTTTTATGCCTATATTTACTAGTATTAAGGCCGCATCAGCGGCCGCTTTTCTTACCGCAATTAAGCCAATTAAAAAGCTTATTGCGGTACTCTTTTTATGCAGTGTTAGCATTAATAGTCTTGCACAGGCAACAGTCAGAGACTCTGCTCCTGTCTCGTCGCTTGGCTCTGCACCTGCTAGTACCTCGGCGGTAACATCCCCACAGCAATCTGGTAATTATAATTTGATTTATCAAATTCAACAGATGCAACAAGAAGTCTCGGAGCTTCGAGGTTTACTAGAAGAGCAAAACTTTCAAATTAAACGCCTGAAGCAACAGAGGCTAGACGATTATTTAGATCTAGATAAGCGTATTGTAGAGCTGAATAAGCAGAAGCAATCAAATTCAAGCTCCAGCGAAGCCGCCATAGTAGCCCAAAATAAAAATTCAGATGCCCTATCTACCTTATCCGGCAGCCAAAATTTATCAGGTGCATTAGCTAATGATATCGGAGCGGAAAAAAAGCTTTATCGTAAAGCGATAGATCAGCTGCTCAACCAACAAGATTATAGTGGTGCTCAAACCAGCTTTACTCAGTACCTTGGTGATTACCCTTCTGGAACGTATGCTCCGAATGTTCATTATTGGCAGGGGCAAATATACCTGACCGACAGTAACAAAGAAGCAGCGGAAAAATCATTTACGGCTTTGCTAAATGACTATCCAGATCATCAAAAAGCACCAGATGCTAAGTATAAATTAGCCACTATTTTTTACGATCAAGGTAAAAAAACAGAAGCTAAAAAAATGTTGAGTGACGTTGCGTCCAGTAATAGTGATGCATCACGCTTAGCTAAAGCATTTCTCGTTAATCAGTATAAATAGCTTTTCATAATATCGATTAGAGGCTATTTTGATTTAAATAGCTTTACTCTCTATAAAACGTTCAAACTAAATGTCGACTAACTCCCTTAGAATTACCGAAATTTTCTTATCTATACAGGGTGAGGCTAATACAATTGGCTGTCCAACCGTCTTCGTCAGACTAACGGGCTGCCCTTTACGTTGCCATTACTGTGATTCTGAATATGCGTTTTATGGCGGCGAAAAACACACTATTAACGAGATTGTTGATAAGGTTGTGTCTTATGGTGTAAGTCATGTTTGCGTGACAGGTGGTGAACCATTAGCACAGCCTAACTGCATTGAGTTATTAAAAGATTTATGTGAAAGACAACTACAGGTTTCTTTAGAAACCAGTGGTGCTATGTCAGTTGCTGATGTCGATCCAAAGGTATCCAGAGTTGTTGATCTTAAAACGCCTGCCTCGGGTGAAGTGTCCCGTAATGATTACACCAATATTCCATTATTAACGCATCATGATCAGGTTAAATTTGTGATTTGTGATCGTGGAGATTATGAATGGTCGATGTTTAAGGTTAATGAATATGAACTTGATAAGAAAGTAGGTTCTGTCTTTTTCTCCCCCTCCTATGAGCAGCTCAGTCCTCAGCAGTTAGCTGAATGGATATTGGCAGATAAAGCACCCGTGAGATTACAAACTCAATTACATAAAGCCCTCTGGGGCGATAAGCCGGGAGTATAAAGTGGCTGATGCAAAAACCCCTAAAGCCGTCATCTTAGTGTCAGGCGGTTTAGATTCAACAACCGTACTGGCAATGGCTAAAGCTCAAGGTTTTAATTGTTACACCTTAAGTTTTGATTATGGTCAACGCCACCGTATTGAATTAAAGGCCGCTAAGCGTGTTTCAGGCACTATGGGTGTGGTGGAGCATAAAACGGTTGTTTTAGACCTCAGAGCTATAGGGGGGTCAGCATTGACCGATAGTGATATAGATGTTCCGGAGCACGGTGGCGTTGGCATTCCCGTGACTTACGTACCTGCTCGCAACACCATATTTTTGTCTATAGCGCTAGGTTGGGCAGAAGTGCTTGGCGCTCAAGATGTGTTTATTGGGGTTAATGCAGTCGATTATTCAGGTTACCCTGATTGCCGCCCAGATTATATTGAAGCCTACGAAACAATGGCAAACTTGGCGACTCGCAGCGGAGTCGAGGGTCAAAAGCTCAGTATCAGAACACCACTGATTAATCTCACTAAAGCTCAGATCATTCAGCAAGGTATTGAATTAGGCGTAGACTACGGCTTAACTGTATCTTGCTACCAAGCAGATGAGCACGCAAGAGCCTGTGGTACATGTGATAGTTGCTATCTTCGGCGTCAAGGTTTCATCGACGCTAGCGTTAAAGATCCAACAAATTACCTAATATAATTTAATATCTGGCAGTGATTGTTTTATTCACTAGTGCCTGCACGAAAACTCAAGCTTTCTAAAGGTTAAGGGTTTAAAGCGTAATAATTGTACGATCAACTCATCTACAACAAATTAAAATCTGTATTTGTGATTTTCCACACTGGCTTTTGGTATTGGAGTGACTACTTATCAGTCAGCTTTTTCTGTGAGTTACAGTTTCCCCTTGGCTTCGACTTCCCCTCTCTGAAGTATTGCCTGACTCAAGCGACATCCAATTAGGATTTGACTGATTTTTTGGGCCATACTAGTTCTGCAAAAAACATTATTCAGTCAAATAAATGTATTATTTTCTTTAAGTGATAGTTTCCTATGGCCGCAATTTACGCAATTATTCCTGTTTTTATTATTATCTTGTGTGGATATCTGTGTCGACGTTATGAATTTCTGGATGATAGCTTCTGGCGCGGTGCAGAAAGAATTACCTATTTTTTACTTTTCCCTGCTTTGCTGATTAGTAAAATGGCTACAGCCGACTTATCGAGCATTGAATTTATAAAACCCATTCTTGTGATTGGGTTATTGTATTTTATAATCACTATGTTCTTTGTTTTATCTAAACCCTTACTAAAATTACAAAAAACGCAATTTACTTCTGTTTATCAGGGGGGGATTCGTTTCAATACGTATATTGGTTTAGCAGTGGCTAATTCACTTTATGGTTCTGAGGGGCTTGTGGTAGCCGTCATTGTGGTATCAATCATGATCCCAATTATTAATATATTTTGTGTTTTATTACTTGAATTCTATAGCGATAAAGATCAGGGCAATACGCAAAAACGTATCATTAAATCTGTGGTGACTAACCCATTAATTTTAGGTTGTGTGATTGGTATGGGGATCAATTTATCTGGATTGCCGGTACCTTCTGTGATCCTCGAAGCCTTGAGTATATTTTCACGAGCGGCTTTGCCCTTAGGTTTGTTAACCGTTGGAGCGGCTTTAGTGCTGAATTCTATTAAAGCATCAATTAGGCCCATACTCATTTCTAGTATTGCCAAATTTCTTATTTTACCCGCTATCGCAATGGGTCTGTGTATTTTGATTTCAGTAGAACCCATGGTTAGAAATGCAATGCTGGTTTTTACGATACTGCCAACCGCAACGGCTTCTTATGTCTTGGCAAAGCAATTGGGTGGAGATTATGAGCTGATGGCAACCATTATTACTGTGCAAACGCTACTGGCGGGGCTATTAATGCCCATAATGTTGATTGTATTTGCTTTGTAGCTTCTATCTGCAATTAAGAGCTGCTTAGCTTGCTCGTGGTTTATTCCTTTCTGGTGCTTCGTGTGGGCTTCCTGTAAGCTGCGCGGCCTTCTTCTTATTTTTTCATTCAGACACAGATTCCATTATGAGTTTTGATTCTCTCGGTTTATCCGAACCCCTATTAAAAGCGATTGCCGACAAAGGCTATAAAACACCATCACCGATTCAAGCCCAAGCGATCCCCGTCATCATCAAAGGTGATGATGTGATGGCTGCGGCACAAACGGGCACAGGTAAAACAGCTGGCTTTACCTTGCCACTATTAGATCGTTTAAGCAAAGGCGAAAGCGCTAAACCCAATCAAGCTCGTGCGCTAGTGTTGACGCCCACCAGGGAGTTGGCTGCACAAGTCGGAGAGAGTGTCGCGACCTACGGCAAGTATCTACCATTGCGTTCGGCAATTGTATTTGGAGGCGTTAAGATTAACCCCCAGATGACTAAACTACGTAAAGGTGTCGATGTATTGATAGCGACACCAGGCCGACTGCTTGATCTCTATAATCAAAATGCTGTGAAATTTCATCAGTTGGAAGTATTAGTTTTAGATGAAGCCGATCGTATGCTGGATATGGGCTTTATTAACGATATTCGTAAAATCTTACGCGTACTACCCGCGAAGCGACAAAATTTATTATTCTCTGCCACGTTCTCAAATGAAATTCGCGACTTAGCAAAAACGATTGTCAATCAACCGGTAGAGATCTCTGTTTCGCCGCGTAATACGACGGCACAAAACGTTAAGCAATGGATTCATCCTGTTGATAAAAAACAAAAAGCAGCATTACTTTGTCATTTGATTCATAAGTATCAGTGGGGCCAAGTACTTGTATTTACTCGCACGAAGCACGGTGCGAATAAGCTAACAAAGTATCTTGAGCAAGAGGGTATCACTGCCGTCGCAATTCATGGCAATAAAAGCCAAGGGGCGCGAACCAGAGCCTTAGCCGCATTCAAGCAGGGTGGTGTGCGAATATTGGTAGCAACTGATATTGCCGCACGGGGTTTGGATATTGATCAATTGCCACAAGTGGTTAACTTTGATTTGCCGAATGTATCAGAAGATTATGTTCATCGTATTGGCCGTACTGGACGTGCGGGAGCGAGTGGTCAAGCGGTATCGCTTGTGAGTGCCGATGAGTTTAAAGAATTGTCAGGAATAGAACGCTTAATCAAACAATTGCTGACGCGAGAGATTATTGAAGAGTTCGACCCCATTCATGTGCTGCCGGAATCGCGTTTAGATCACCGTCCCATCAGGCCCAGTAAGCCGAAAAAACCCAAAGTAGATCATCGCGATGGTCAACGTTCGGGTGCTGAAAATCGTTCTCGTAATAAGACGTCAAAATCAGCGGGTGCAGGCTCTGGGGCTGGAGCGGGCAATAATAAGCGCTCATTTAAAAGTGGTGCTAGAAACGCCAATAACCCCAGTTCTGGACCAAAGAGCAGTTAATACTTAAGCATGGTTAAGCGTTAGATCATTACAGGTTTTTATGGGTTTGCTCTACCGCTAGTTTCTCGTTTCGATCATTCCATGATTGACCCATCAACTTACGCATAATACCTTCGACATTGCGAATAAAAAATATATTTTTTAGGATAGTGAGTTGCTGAGATAATTTACTCGGAAAAGAACGTAGTGTTAAGGACAAGCCAATATCCTCATAAATAATATAGTGCCAAAAGCCCGAAGGAATATAAAGCGCATCACCATGATTTAGAATTGCCGAATAGGCTTTTATTTTTTTAAGAGCCGGATATTTATTGAAATCGGGATTTCCAAAATCAACATCATACAAAGCACTAAAAGAATAGGGCACCTTATACATATAAGGTGTTTGTTCCGGCGGAACAAGAAGCACATACTTCCTGCCACCAAAATGGCATAGTAAAAGATCCGCTAAATCAATATCGTAATGCATTTGTACTTTGGCGCCTTTCCCGCCGACAAAAAGAACGGGTAAACGGGTAAAGAACCACAAGCCAATTTTAGGGTAAGAAAAATCTTTTATTAGTTTAGGCGCACCATGAAGAATATTGTAAAAAAACATGCGCAGATCTTTTTCACCTGTTTTTAAGAGATTGAGATAGTCTCCCATCTTCATATTGGCGGCGGCGGCATGCTGGTGTGATTTACCTTCAGCTCTATTACTGCTATAAACCGGAACGATTTTGTCGCCTGCGACTTCAATCAGGTAGTCTACATCCCATTTTTCGCGAGCAGGCCAACCCTTAGTCGCATCACTTAATATAACGGGTGTCGCTGTTTTCTTAAACTTAGCGATAAAATCACGAGGTGAAAGATGGTCTTCGCGAGTCACTTCGCTGCAGTTGAGCTGCTTGAACATAGGCTGTTGTATATTAGAGTGAATTTTTAGTTGTGTTACTAGTATTCTAAATACCTTCTGCAATGGTACTGCTATATCTATTATTAGGCTAGTTTCCAGAAAATAAAAATTACCTCAGCGCTGAATAAGAGCTGAATGCTAAAATCAAAAGAGAGAACAGTGTCGTGACCAAAATAGCCATTTTTGCCGATGTTCAAAATATCTATTACACCACCCGTCAAGCTTACGGTCGCTCCTTCAACTATCGCCATTTTTGGCAAAATGCTCAGCAGCAAGGGGATATTATTAGCGCCAATGCTTATGCTATTCACCGAAGCAATTTTGCTGGTAATGATAAGCAGCTACAGTTTCAAAATACACTTAAAGAAATTGGATTTACCGTCAAACTAAAACCTTATATTCAGCGCAGCGATGGCTCGGCAAAAGGGGACTGGGATGTGGGTATTGCTATTGATGTTTTAGATATAGCGAAAAAAGTTGATAAGGTAATCCTTCTTTCTGGTGATGGTGATTTTGATTTATTGCTAGAAAAAATCAAAAGGACTTATGCTACCCAAGCGGAGGTTTACGGTGTGCCCAGTCTGACAGCCAATACACTGATCGACTCGGCATCAGTGTTTCATCCTATTGTTGAATCTATGCTGATGTAGCCTAACCTAGACATTAATGTATTGAGCTACCCATCCTCAACGTCTGTGGATTACCCTAGGCGTTGAGACAACAGAAATCGGCGGAGCCATATTGGGAAGACGGGTAATGAAAGGGTTTAACGCAAAAGACTTAGTAATAAAGACTGAAACAGTATTAGCGTTAATAAAGTAGCAATAGAGTTCAATATATTCGTACCCACTCTATACTGGGCTCGATGTGCACTAAGGCACTATTGCTGTCCCCTCGTCCCAGTGGACGGAAGCCAGACTCGTTTTCACGGTGAAATTGCCAATACGCCTAAAGCGATCGATGAGTTCATTAAAAAAATCAACCCCGCGGGTGGGGTGCTGAAAGTTTGTTACGAAGTCGCACCATGTGGGTATGGTATATACCATCAACTGACTGCCCTAGGGCATGATTTAAGTGTGGTTGCATCCTCACTGATTTCGATAAATACAGGGGGTAAAGTCAAAACAGATCGACGTAATGGTGAAGGCTTGGCATGTCTTCACCGTGTTGGGGCGCTCACAGTGGTGCGGTTCCCGGATCAGAACAAGAAGCCATGCGAGTCTTATCGGGGGCTCGCGAAGACATGTCAGGCGGTTCCGATCCGCCTATGTCAGAGTGATCTACCGTCGTGTTATGTTTTTTGTGTCCTGTCTCAAGAGTTTGAACGGCCACCAGACGAAAGATATGGAGCTAAAATTTGACAGCTCAATACATATCAAAAACCGCAGTTGAATCTACTGCAGCTGCCTAACACACTGAATGTAAAGCGATTTTTTACTTTTTTGGGCTACACCCGTAGAGTTGTTACGAATTTGTCAAAAGAAGCAAAAAACTGCTTTATATTCCGTACATTAACCCTTTTCGCTGCTATCCAACTGCAGTTTTTAGGTTAAGATGCTCGTTCAATAATAAATGATATCCCCATGACCACTGATTTTATCCATCTTCGCTTACATACTGAATTTTCAATAATTGACAGCACCATACGCATCAAAAAACTGATGCCTGCATTGGCTGCAGCGGGCATGCCTGCGGTGGGAGTGACGGATCAGTGTAACTTCTATGGTTTGATCAAATTCTATACCGCAGCTCAGTCAGCCGGTATTAAGCCTATCATCGGTGCTGATTTTTGGATTAGAGAGGAAGGTGAGGATGAAAAAATTTCCTTGATCACTTTTTTAGCCATGAACCACACGGGCTACCTCAATATAATCAAATTGATTTCAATCGCGTTTCAAGAAGGGCAGTATCACGGTATTCCCTACTTGCGACGGGAGTGGATTGAGGAATATCGCGAGGGCATTATCGCCTTGTCTGGTGGCCGACAGGGTGAGATTGGCCAGGCATTATTAGGCGGCAGGCAGCGTGAAGCTGTCAGCTTACTTAAACAGTGGCAAGAGAATTTCCCCAATCGATTTTATATCGAACTTCAGCGTACCGGCCGTGAAAATGAAGAAAATTATTTGCACAGTGTGGTTGAACTAGCCGCAGCAGAGCAAGTGCCAGTGGTGGCTACCAACGATGTTCGCTTTTTAAATTCAGATGAATTTGAGGTCCACGAAGCGCGAGTGTGTATTGGGGAGGGTCGAACCTTAGATGACCCTCGTCGAGAGCGCCGCTATAGCGAGCAACAATACCTACGCACGCCAGAAGAAATGGCAGAATTGTTTTGTGATATTCCCGAAGCATTGGTCAATACGGTTGAAATTGCCAAGCGTTGTAATGTCGATATCGAGCTGGGTAAATATTACCTTCCCGATTACCCTATCCCGGATAAGTTTAAGGAAGATCTTTTTTTCAAGGAGCATGTACCTTACGTTACTCTAGAAGAACATGCTCGATCAGCAATGGAGGATCAGTGGAAAGATCGTAAAGGATTACCTGAATATGCAGAGATGCTGCAAACTAATGTGTTTTTCCAAAAAGTATCTTACGAAGGCTTATATGAGCGACTTGAGGTTATTTTTACCAATAAAGAACTAATTAAAGACTCGCCCGATTACGCAAGAGAGTTAAAAAACTATATAGACCGTTTGCAATATGAATTAAATATTATTATGCAAATGGGTTTTCCGGGTTATTTTTTAATTGTGATGGACTTTATTAAATGGGCTAAAGATCAGGATATTCCTGTAGGCCCGGGTCGTGGTTCCGGTGCAGGCTCTCTAGTGGCTTATTCACAAAAAATTACTGATCTCGATCCGCTGGAATACGATTTGCTTTTCGAACGTTTTTTGAATCCAGAGCGGGTTTCTATGCCGGATTTTGATATTGATTTTTGTATGGATAATCGCGATCGAGTGATTAATTATGTAGCGGAAACATACGGTCGTGATGCAGTTTCGCAAATTATCACTTTCGGTACTATGGCAGCAAAAGCGGTGGTGCGCGATGTGGCTAGGGTCCAGGGTAAGCCTTATGGATTAGCCGATAAATTATCTAAAATGATTCCCATGGATGTCGGTATGACCTTGGAAAAGGCTTTCGAGCAAGAGGCGGTCTTACGTGAATTTTTAGCGGACGATGGTGCGGCCCAAGAAATTTGGGATACCTCGCTGAGATTAGAGGGGGTTAC
>JBLHWO010000021.1:0-25954 GCA_047629215.1 Cellvibrionaceae bacterium
CCCCAGCATTCGATAAAGCGCCTACAGCACTGGCTATCTTATTTTTAATGATCATGCTCAGCGCTACCAGCTTATTAACCATACTGGAATCAGCACTGTTAGCGGCAGGCGCAATGCTGGCAACACGTTGCATCTCGGTTGCTAAAGCCCGACGTAATGTAGATCTCACCGTAATAACGGTCATCGCAGCATCCTTTTCACTAGGAACCGCTATGACAAAAACCGGCGCGGCAGAAGCTATAGCCAACCAGCTATTCTTAAGCTCCGACTGGTCCCCTTGGGTTATGCTAGGTATCGTCTATTTACTAACTGTCGCATTTACAGAAATGATCACTAATAATGCAGCAGCAATTTTAATGTTCCCTATAGCCATCGCGGTAGCAGATAAAATGGACGTTAATTACCTGCCTTTTGTCATTGCCGTGATGTTTGCCGCATCCGCCAGCTTTATAACCCCCTTAGGCTACCAAACTAATTTAATGGTGATGGGCCCAGGCGGATACCACAGTCGAGACTATATGAAGATTGGGCTACCCATGAGCCTGATCACTGCCGCCTGCTCGATCAGCTTAATCCCTCTTATTTGGCATTTTTAACAAGGAAGAGCTATGAACAACCTAGAGACTTATTCCAAACCGATCAACGAATTATCCCGCAAAGCGGGCCAAGCGGTGATGGATATTTACGATAAAGATTTTGCTATATACGACAAATCCGATAGCAGCCCATTAACCGAAGCAGACTTAGCCGCTCACACCCTCCTTGTTAAAGGTCTAAACGCCCTAACACCTAATATTCCAGTATTATCAGAAGAATCCAATGAGGAAGAGAAGCAGGATCGCTTCAGCTGGACAACTTATTGGCTTATCGACCCTTTAGATGGCACTAAAGAGTTCATCAAGAAAAATGGCGAATTTACCATCAATGTTGCCCTTATAGAAAATGGTGAGCCTGTCTTCGGTGTCGTTTACGCCCCTGCTATAGATGTACTTTACTGGGGTGCAAAAGGCGAAGGCGCATTCAAACAAGAAGGCGACCAACAACCAACAGCTATCAGTGTTGCTAAAGTTCCAACCGTTAACACCGGCTGGAAAGTTGTTGGCAGTCGTTCACACCAATCCGAAGAGTTTAAACAGTTTATGGAAAAGCTACCCGAAGCGGATATCATCGCAATGGGCAGCTCACTTAAACTATGCTTAGTGGCCGAAGGCAAAGCTGACCTGTATCCACGCCTTGGTTTAACTAGCGAATGGGATACAGCAGCCGCTCATGCGGTGGTTCTAGCTGCTGGCGGCCAAGTTCTTAGCGCAGAAGACATGAAACCACTTATCTACAACAGCCGTAAAGAGACACTACTAAACCCACATTTCATTGTCTGCCCAGCAGTCAGCGAATTCTGGGCTTAACTCCCCCCTTCGACTAGATACCCGCTCCGGGCATAAAGGCTGGCCTCCTACACCCCCCTGTAGGAGCTCGGTCTTTATGCTCGGAACGGGGGCCAAAGCAAACGAATTACGCAGCTAAACCCAATCAACCCCTCTTCGACCAGAAGCCAGCCTCCTACGTACAAAATCCGCAGAAGCTCACCTTTAATACTCGGAACAGCGGTCAGAACAAAGCAACCTCAAAACCACAACAACCCCATTCTTCGATTATTTACCCAGAAATAAGGCTCTACTAAAAACGAACCTCTATCCTTCATAAACAAATAACCTTCCCCCATCTCACCTATAAATAATGCATATCACCCCCCATAAATATGAATTTAAAATAGACATTCCCTCAAATAAAAACCATATAAAATAAAAGGCATTACATATATAAGCCAAGAATTCATCCTAAACAAAGAAACCCTTTAAAAAACAAACCTTAACCTTAGCTAAACAAATATTCATTCAAAAAATAAAAAACAAAAACAAACGATCGTTTAAATTCGAAGATAAAATAATCATATTTAATTGAATAAAAATCACACAAAAAGATAGATAGATAAAATTTTATCTATATAATAGACCAGACTGAAGTTAAGCGAAGAGACCGAATAAAAGGATGTCAAACTTAATACTTAAATTTCAAAGTATTAAAAAACAAACTTGTAGTAATCAGTTAAAGCTTAGCTATAACTTATTAAATTATTTTAGGATGAAATCATGACTACAACGCAAACGATATTAACTTCTGGTGATGATACTTTTGTAGGCACTAACACCGCACCAACAACGCACGATACAGTTTTCGGCCTAGGTGGTGATGACTATATTGATGGTGGCAATGGTGACGACATGATTGCTGGCGGCGCTGGTAACGATACTATTGAAGGCGGTGGCGGCGTAGACACCCTACTGGGCGGAGCTGGTAATGACGACCTGAACGGCCGATATAGTGATGATACAGTTATAGGTGGCGCTGGTGATGATAGCATTACCGGTGGTATTGGCGCTGATACTTTAGTTGGCGGAAAAGGCAATGATACATTCCTTGCTGATGAAGATGATGTTTTCGTTGGTGGTGGCAGGGGCTTCGATACTCTAACCGTTAAGGATACTGATGGTGACGACATTGTAGATGTAGACTTCACCGACGGTAGCATTCGCGGTATAGAAGCAATTGTAGGTGATGGCCAAGGCCGTGGAGATGAGGTTAATGCAACACTTAGCTTAGGTAATATCCTTGCCCAGTCACAAGATGATGGCGATGAAACCACGCCTGATACAGATAATACTTTTATTGCAGTAGGTATTGATTCTATTACTCTTGAAGCCAACGGCTTATGGCGTGATACCGGTGAAATCACAACAACTACTGTAGATTTAGATGCAACAGCAGAAGCTCAATATCTAGAAATGCTAGGTATTACTAAAGCGGTTGACCTTTATGCTTACACATTCACTAAAGCTAATGGTGATTCTGTAGAGATCATCACAGATCTTGGCCTAGATGAGATCTTTGATAGCCGTGATGGCGAAGACCTAAGCACAGATATTGATGTAGTTTAATTTTCTAAACTATCAATAAATAAACCCTTAGGGATCAAACCCTAAGGGTTTTATATTCTTTTATGCACCTATAAATTATAATATTCCCTATAATGTAGAAGATTAAGAATCTTATAATGAAAAAAGATGCACAGAAAAAAAATAACTTAAACCTTTCTGATCTAATCTCCTCTGCCAACGCACAATTAAAAAAATCAGTGATCTGGGCGTTTATATTTTCGCTATTTATTAATCTATTCCTCTTAGCGGTTCCCATATACTCGTTACAAGTTTTTGATAGAGTGCTTTCATCTCAAAGCCTAGACACACTTGTACTATTAACAGTACTTATTCTTTGGCTGATTTTTCTATATCTAACACTAGACTGGGCTAGAGCAAGACTTATCTCCAATAGCGCTAATTTATGGCAGGATAAAATATCAAAATCTATAATTTATAACAGTATCTCCCTCAGTAAAGAGGTTTCCACTAGAGATAGCCACCTTATTCAATTGGTCACAAATATTAAAAGTGCACTAAGTTCCAATTTAATTACAGCATTAGATATACCTTGGACACCTTTATTTGTAATCATACTTACATTATTACACCCCATTTATGGCATCATTAGCCTCTGCGCCATATTCAGCCTAATTATAATTGGCGCTATCCATTACCACAAAAGCAAAAAAACAACTCAGCCCCCAGCCCCCGATTTAAATATTTTAAATCAAGCTCCCGCTATCACAACATTGGGAATGGAAAAAACAATCACAGATAAACTCCATACAGCAAACGCTGTTCATACTGAGAAGCAGTATGAAAAAAATGAAAAATACGCAAATATTTCAGCGTTCACAAAAGGCACTAAGCTGCTCGCCCAAATTGCTATCATTGGAATAGGGGCATCACTCGTACTTAAGAGCGAATTAACAGCAGGTGCTATGATCGCAGCCAGCATGATATCAGGGCGAGCCCTCGCTCCTTATGAAAACCTAGTCCTCAATTTTAGTGGCTGGCTAAAAGCGATTAAATCTTGGAAACAGCTAAATACTGAGAGCAAACAGCTTATTGCACACCTTACTCCATCTACCAAACTGCCTACACCTAAAGGCAATATCTCGGCTACCGGTCTTATGTATTTATACCCGAATAGCCAAAAACCCTTTCTTTCGGGAATAAATTTAAATATTACTGAAGGCTCCAGCATAGCTATCATAGGCAGTTCCGGTAGCGGAAAAACGACACTATTACAGCTGTTATGCGGATTAAAAACACCAAATTTAGGTACAGTGAGAATAGACGGCGCCACCCATTCACAATGGGACACAGAAGCATTAGGATTAAATACTGGGTACTACGACTCGAATGCTCATTTTTATCCAGGCACCGTAAAAGAAAATGTTTCTCGGTTCCAAAAAGACAATAAAGATAGCAGCATCATTGAGGCCTGCGAGTGTGTAGATATGCACTCTACTATATTAGGCTGGCCAATGGGCTACGACACAGATATAAACAAAGACCTACAACCCAGCCAAAGCGAAATCCAGCGCCTGCTTTTAGCCAGAGCTATATACAATAAACCAGCTCTTTTATTCTTAGATGAGGTGGATAGTTTTCTCGACCCTAATGGCCTAAAAAAACTAGCCTTACTATTACAAGAACGAAAAGATTCAGGGCTAACTACCATTTTCACAACCAATCGCTCTGAATTACTCAATATTCCCAACAAGCTAATCGTGATGGAAAAAGGCCGTATTATTCAAGAACACGATCCCAAACAACTACAAGACAAAGCTAAGAAAAATAAAATCGAAAAAGCTCCTCAAGGAACAGCATGACTCAGAACAACCACTGGATAAAAATTGGCTTAACCATTCTGATCATTGGGTTTGGCGGTACCATCCTATGGCTCTGCACTGCCCCTCTTCAAAGCGCGGCGATTGCTCCAGGTATCATCACAGTAGAAGGCTATAGAAAAAAAATTCAGCACTTAGAAGGCGGATTGATCGAAAAGATACATGTAACAGAAGGCCAGGAAGTAAAAGAGAATCAGCTACTAATAGAGCTAAAGAAAACGAAGCCTTACACACGCTACCTTCAGCTCAAGTCACAATATGTAAACACTATAGCCACCCTAGACCGACTTAACGCAGAAATAAATAACCACGATGTTATCCATTTTTCCGAAGCAATTAACAATGATAATGACGACATCTATCTACAAGCAAAAAATAACCAAATATTGCTGTTCGATAACCAGAAAAAAGTAATTAAAGGCGAGCTAGAAAGCGCCTTAACTAAGCAACAGCAGATCAAAGAAGCAAAAAATGCTTATATATCAACCAGCGCACTAGATCGAAAATCCATCGCCGTTATAGATAAACAACTAGCCATGTCCACAAAGCTCTTAGCTAAAGGCTTTGCTTCTAAAAACCAACATTTAGAATTACAGAAAGATAAGCTTGAGATTGAAAGAAGACTCAGTGATTACAACGCTAAAATCAGTAAATTTGACTTAGAAATAACCGAAGCAAAACAAGAATACCACAATATACAGCTCTCCTATATACACGAAAAAAACAGAGAACTAGATAAAGTTAAAGCACTCTCGATTGAGCTAAATGAACAGCTAAAAGAGGCTAACGACACATTAAAGCGCACCTCTATATATAGTCCAATAAATGGTAAAGTTGTTGGTCTTGGTGTCCATACTATCTCCGGCGTTATATCTCCCGGCGAAGTACTGATGGAGATCGTACCTATTAATGATAAATTAATAGTTGAAGCGCTTCTAAAAACCGAAGATATTGATGTCGTACGGGAAGGGCTTGATGTAGAGGTCACTCTCACCGCCTATAACCGCAGAAGAACCTTACCTGTCCATGGAATTATTACTAATATATCAGCAGACAGAGTAAATGATACAGATAATCAAACACCCGCTTATTCTATTAAAGTAGATCTAGATGAAAGCTCAATCAGCCAGAATACCGAGATAGAACTCTACCCAGGCATGCCAGCAGAAGTCATTATACTACTAGGTGAACGAACCGTATTAGATTACCTTTTAAGCCCAATTTATAGCTCTATGAATAAAGCGTTTAGGGATAGCGACTAATAAATATGAAAGAACTTGTTGTACAATTCATCTCGTACTAAATAAATATCAAGATGTAAAAATGATAGATGCTAAAAATTTGGAGTAAATGGAAAGCCAACATGAAAATACAAAAACAACCTTCAGCCATTGTAATCGGCGCACCAAAAGCAGGGACTACAACCCTGTGTGACTCATTAGCACGGCATCCTGATGTTTACATGTACCCAAAAAAGGAGACTCATTTTTATAATACCTATTACCATTCTAGGGGCCTAAAATGGTATTACTCATTATTTAAAGACGCTCCTAATGGCAAACTTATCATGGAAGGTACCCCTGATTATGCTATGTCAAATCATGTACACGAAACTATACCTAGAATTAAGAAAAACAATCCGGAAACCAAGTTAATCTTCATGGTCCGTGACCCAATAGAAAGAATCGAATCTCATTATATTCAAATGCTTTCCGACCACCGGACAATAATTGATCGGCAAACAGCTTTCGAGCAATGGCCTGAAATTATTAATAGCAGCAGGTACAGTAATATAATGGATCAGATACTGGAACATTTTCCAATAGAGCAAGTATTCGTTATTTTTTTGGATGAATATTCCAAAAACAAACGTAACACCCACAAAGAAGCAGCCCGCTTTTTAAATATCTCAACAGAGCCGCATGCTCTCGATAAAATGGAGTTTAAAGAACATTCACATAAAAGAGAAAACCAAGCGATGGATGGCTTTCTACTAAGCTTATTGAGAAAAAGCAAATATTATGATAGATTAAACATTTTATTACCTAAGCCCTTAATAAATATTTCAAAAAAAGTACTGAGAAAAAAGATAGAAGTAAACGACACACTAGACAAAAAAACACGACACAGTCTACAAAAAACACTTATTTCTGACTGGATGGACTTTCAATTAAATCACCGAAAATAATAAGTATTAATATAAAAAGCTACGTGATAATTTAAAAAAACAGATACGCAAAGCTATAAACAGCTTACTTCATACGCATATATAATTTAATTTTTGCAAAACACCAAATCTTAAAAGCAGGCCTCCAAAAAATATCCATAACAACATTAAGAACAAAATTCCTATTTGTATCTTTTAGTTTATAGCCTAGTTTTTTATGATTTTTTCCAGCCACCCAATTATAACGTTGATGTTTAATTTCACTCCATGACCCCCACCGAACTTCGGGATTAAAACCCACTTTTTTTTCCATTGGTTTCCAATGTAAATCGCCTTTCACACCTAGATCGGAAGAGCCAATTACTGGCGCTGTTTTTATTTTTTCATAATCATATCTTTCTTCATCAAGATCTAAAAAATCTATTATTTTTCGCATTACATCTTTAGTATTTCGATGTAAATCCTCATATTTTATTATTAACAATTTCCTATTTTTAACATTTTTACATTCAAGAAGATCAACCACTTTCTCAGCATAAAGATCCCATTCCCGTATAGCGATATCGAATGGCTTATTAAAAGATTTTCCTGCAGACTCAGCGACCGAACGCCCGTCTCTTGTAATCACAAGTAAGTAAGAGTTTGGGAAGTAGTTAAAAAAATTCTCTATATTTTCAGTACTAGGTGTTTTGGTAATAAAATGAGAATTTAAAGGTATATTCCGTTGAACCGACATATCAGACTCAAACTGAGATCGTAAAAAAGATAAAAGCGCATCCCCAAACTTTTCTTTCATCACATTTTTTGGATCGAGTACTTCCTCAACGTTCCATGAGACGTTCCAACGATTCGTAGTATAATTAACATATTTATCTATCTCACCTATATGTTCTAGCAAGAAGTCTTCCCAGATTGGCCCAGGACTAAAACAGTCTTCATGCAAACAAAGCATATTCTTAAGAAAGTTTGTCCCACTTCTTTTCGCTGTACCTAGCACAAAAATATTTTTAGGTACGATTTTATTACTTTTTTGCATTCATATCCCCTACAAGAAAACCTCAAAAAGTAAGTTCACTTACTCCAGCTAGACAAATCCAAACCTGTTAACACTTCCAAGGACTTCAATTCTGAAAGATAATACTTCTCATAGATTTCTTTGACCATTTTATCATTCAACTTATTAGGCTTTTTATACAAAAAAGAAAGCACATTATTTTTAACATAATCAAATACTTCATTTGATACTAAATCTCTAACATTTTTTTTCAATGTAGGCCTACTATCGAAAAATTTTAAGAACAAACTTTTCTCAATAATTCCTTGGTTACTATGTACCGTATAATCAAATTCAAAGGAAGAAATATTTAAAAAATCACATAAATCACCCATTACCTTTTTTTTATTATCGCCAACAAAATCCTCAAATTTAACAAAATGCATATTTGATATATCAAAGAGCCTCAGATAATTATTTATTTGGCTAAGATAAAAACCCCGCTCTATATAATACTCAGGAAAGTTCCAACTTTCACGTACACTCATTGAGTCAAAAGTTTTATATGTAGACAAATAATCAAAAAAATCAGTATTACTCTCCACGCCTAAACGTCTAAAATGATTAAATTGACTATATGCTCTAGACACAGGTTCTCTTAACATAAAGATCAACTTCACATCAGGACCTAAGGTTTTATAAATACGCTCAGGAACATAATCATAACAAAAATAATCCGGTGTTATATCACCTGTAATACCTTCTTCAAAATTAGAAAAATTCTTTAAATAGCAATCCTTCCCCAGTTCCCAACTAGGGCCATGATTAAAAAATCTAATTTCTTTTTTATTTGGAAGAGTAACTTCAGGATGCTGACTCAAACGATTATATAGAGTCGTCGTACCTGCTTTTTGTGCACCAACACAAATAAAATCAGGGTTCCGCATAAAAACCTCGCATAACAATACAAAAATTTAATATTTATTTACCAAGGAAAAATAACGATCCACATAAGCATTCCCTAATTCTAATAATGACAAATTCTTTTCAATAAATACTTTAGGTTTATAATTACCCTCTATGAATTTATCACAGGTATTTTCAAACTCATCAATTTTAAACCGCATACCACATTCTTCACTAAAATAAGGTACTGAAGAAACAGCTAACTTTTCAGGTGAGAGAGCTTTTAATTCCGGGTCAACTAACTCTCCTTCATCCCAAGCTAACACCGGTATATTCGATGCCAAAGCCTCTTGGCAAGCTAACCCTTGCGTTTCATGCTCACATATAAAAATCATGGACTTAGATTCTTCAAGACCCTGAATAAACTCCTTATAATGATGATGACCGTACCTGATACATCTATAAGTCAATCCATTCTTTTCTAGGTGGTTAATAATTCGCTGTAAAACACGATCAACTTCTATCTCTCTATACCAACGAATCTTATCGTATATTAGAAAATCATACTTTTTTATAGTCTTTGACAGATCATCAAACGAGTCAACATCGATACCAGCTGGCCAACGAAACATCTTTCCTGAACAAAAAGGTTCATACATTTCACAGAACCAATCACAAGGTTGAATAAAATATTTATACCGTGGATCATTTGCAATGTTCAAACAATCGAATTTAGGTAAACCAAAATCTCCTGGGCCAAATATTCTAGGATTATCGAGCTGATCCGTACATGACAGAACTGAAGGGTATCCAGCTACACCTATAGGATATTCAGGATATTTTTTTGCCAACTCGAAGTCATTCACCCGGACATCACAGCCTACAGACTCTAATGAATTTACAAGCCCCAAAAAAGCCACATAAAACCCTGTATAGGGTTGTTGCTTCGCAATCAAACGCTTGTAATTACGAGCATGATGATGCAACCATGATTTAGCTGTTCCAAATAGACCTTCCCTAGCTTTCAAGTCATAACCATCAAAAAAAAGTAAGACTACAGGGCCTTTACCAAAATTCATTAAGTTTCTCGTAGCTTTAGCTGTTCCCATGGTAAATAAAATCTCTTAACGATCAAAAAATATGGATAGAAAACTACTGATAGACCCTTACATAATCAATTATATAATCCACTGGATAAATATCGTCACTAGGTGTACCAGCCCAAGCCCCACCCATTGCCAAATTAATAATTATAAAATGAGGTTTATTAAAAGGGTTCTTAGTATCTCCTGCAGTCGAAATATTAAATTTCTTCCATTGCCTCCCATCAAAGAAAAAACGAATCTCTTTCTCATCCCACTCAATTCCGTATGTATGAAACTTGTCAGGTGAATCTGTAAAAAGCTTCTCCCCTTTTAAAGGAATAAGTTTACTTTTCTTTCCTAGCTTATAGTCATAAAAATGCACGCCCCCATGAATCTGCCTTGGTGTAGAACCGACAAATTCCATTACATCGATTTCGCCACATTTAGGCCACCGAATAGAACTTATATTCTCACCTAAAGTCCAAAAGGCCGGCCACACACCTCGACCCAAAGGTAATTTAGCTCTAATTTCCATTCGACCATATTTCCAAGAGCTAAGCCCTTTTGTTGTTAAGCTGGCCGATGTAACAGGAATAAATTCTTCTCCCAATAACTGATCCCACATACTACGAGTATCATCATGGCGGATTGCTCTTAGCGTCAAAACACCATCGGATACAAAACTATTATCTAACGACGCCTCTTTATAATATTGCAGTTCTTTATTTCTCACATAACCAACTTCATAATCCCATTTACTGGAATCTGGTAAACCTTGGTAATCAAACTCATCATGCCAAACAAGTATTTCTGCTTGCGAACTATTAATAATAAAAAAACAAACAAAAATAATAAGCAAAGGAAATTTTATTATTTTTTCGAACATAGCTTTTGGCACCTATCATAATAATGTTGCGCTATAGCCAAAAGCTCATCCGGAATCATTACCTTTGTATGATTTTTTGTTTTCACTATGGTACCTGATTTAATGTTATCTGAGGGGTCACCATAAATAGCATCCCCAGTTTTATCAAAGGATTTGCAATGACTAGATAATGGAGAATCTAATTCTAAAAAAGTACTTATTTCATTCAGAACATCATCTGTTTTTTCAACTAAGTCATCAGCTTCAACAAAACAAAAATCGATATTGTTTTTTTCAACAATATCGATAATTCTTTGCAGGCGCTGACAATAATAAGCAAAAGCACGATAAGGATCTTCTTGCCAAAGACTATTAGTAATTCCTCCCATAGACATAATACTTTTTAAAGCAGAAGGAGGTTTCCGTATTAAAACTACAACTTTATAAGCTTCTAAGGTTTGCGGATCAAAGCGTTCATGTAAAACTTTATCATAAAGATAGCGGTGCTGATATGATAAACTATTATCTTGAAGAAGATTCGCCTTTATTTTAATTTCGTAAAACGGATCTGTATGCCTTTGATGCTGCTCATAATATCCCGCTACTTCAGCATGACTACCCAATATATGAGATAAGACGGAAGAACGGCTTCCCATATGGCTTAATAAAATTATGTTCTGATATTGTTTTTTAACCACACGAAGATTTTTTATTAATACAATTCCTTTTTCAAAATTAATCACTATACCCTCCGAATAATCCGGGCGACCTTTTTTAGCCATAAAGGTCGTGATGATGGTAGCATTTTCCATGCAAAAACCATTCGCGCGTACTCTAAGGGAAGTACTTTTAGTAGCCACCACCACATTCTAATAACCATTGCATTAGCACTAGAATAGTTGGCTAAACCTATAGCCTTCATTGCTTGTTGAAATAAAGTGACACGTGACCTTGCAGAAGAAAAGGAGCTGCCATCAGAGAAAATCAACTTACAGAACTGTTGTTCCAAATGCTGAATATCATTATTCTCTACATCATCAGGCAAAACATTTCCCGTTCGCTTAGCATGAATAGTTAAAGCTTTATAACGCTGCTTATCATGTTTAATACACCAATCCGCTCGCTTTAGAAGTGCATGGTTAAAACCAGAATGATTTTCACCGTGCTGGCGATACGCCGATAGTTTGTCATCAAAGCCATAGACAGAACCATACAAAGGAGCAAGCGTTACAAGATAGCCATCCCCTCCTTGTCTGAAAGCACTTTCATCCATTGGCATCACTTGATTCAAGAACGAGCGAGAAAAAACCAAACCTGATGTAACTGTTGATTGATATCTGCCATATTGAAGCAAATGCTTTTTTGCTTTTTTTGTGTCAAATCGTTTTTCATATTTCGGAAAGACATCATAAGCGACTCCTGCAGCATCGACTAACTCCATACGATACATATAGATAGAACAATCAGCACTTATATTAGCTGCCGCTATATCTAGGACTCCAGACAGCAGGTAATCATCGGCATCTAAAAAAATAACCAGTTCGCCCGAACTTGCAGCAAAGCCACTATTAAAGGCGCCACCATGACCTTTATTTTCATTATGAAAAACAGTAGTAAGTCGGTCGTCATATCTGCTAATAATTTCTCTTGATGAATCAGAAGAAACATCATCAACAACAATAAGCTCTTTATTAGCATAATCTTGGTTTAACACGCTCTCTATAGAGGTCTTAATATACTTCTCATAGTTATAGCATGTAATAATGATACTAATTTTAGGTTGATGACTATCCATTATGAGAATCACCCTTTTCTGGTTGCTCGGAATTACCGTAAAGCACTATTTCTTCACCACCAAACGCCCTATAGAGAACTCCTATATGCAAAACTCCCCGTAGATAGTTAGCTCTCCACTTATCTGGCTTAAAAAATGTGAAACAGGCAGATAAAATACAATAAAAAGCTTTCAGAAAAGCTACGGCCATTAAAGATGCTCTTTTCGGGTAACTTAGCCCATTTTTTAGCACTAATGAGGCATGGGTTTGACCAGCGCGAAACCGTCTATTCCTTAGCCAAGTAAGGTTGGCTCTTTGAGGAAGAACCGGCTCAACAACCAACGCTTCTTCCGCATAAACGATCTGTACACCCAAATCATGTAGGCGGTGGAAAAATTCTGTATCTTCACCGCCTGTTTTGCCTAATGAAAGCTCAAAGCGATTTGAAGCTATATGCACATTTCTATTATTTAATAAGACATTACAGGTATAGCCAGTAACGATTTCACCGTGCTTAATAACAGGTCTAGTATGATAAAACCCGCCACTCATAACCCAGTTAGGATACGGAGGGTATATAAAGCTTGCATCAACTCGCCCGAGAACAACATCAGCTCCCGTCTCCTCAGCCTTAGATATTAAGTTGGTTAACCAATATTTATCAGCTATTTCATCGTCATCAATAAATGCTACCCAATCAGCCGTTGCGTTATCTAAGCAGGCATTTCGGGCAATAGAAATATTTTGTTTAGGTGCGTGAATATATTCAATGGGTATATGCTGTGCGTTGATTGATAAAACCCGTTCTTTGGCGCTTGGCTCGATATCATTATCCGCAACAATAATTTTAACCTTCCACTGATCATTTAACTCAAGTTGCTGCAAAGAGTTCAAAGTATCAACCACTGATTCTCGACGAAAGGTGCACATAGCAATATCGATAGTTTTAATATCATTCCCCATTACTTATCACCTCTCTTGACACACTTTCTAGCAACAAAAGAGCAAAAACCTAACGACCAAGCAAAGTGCATAACAATAGCCGCTATTCCAACTAGATAACGATAAAAGCCCTGCCCCTTCATAGTTTTATAACCAATAATCACGCCTACAAAGAAACAGGCCATAAACCATATAAGGAATGGAAGCATTAGTGGCCACCAAACAAGAGCTAATAAGGAAGATAAAAATAGAGGAAAAATAGACATCGGTATTAATTGGCGAATTTTTGGGATAACACCATGCTTAATCACATTTTTCGCCCGCCCTTGACCATAACCTTTATACTGGCGAAAGAGTGCGCCTAATGTTTCTCGAGGGTAATAAACTATATTTGTTTTAGCTGTTAGCCAGATCTTAAACCCTGCTTGCCTAAACCGATAATCAAACTCTGCATCTTCATTGTGACTAAAACTTTCATCGTAGCCATTAACCTGCTTAAACCCATCAAGGCAAATAAGTGCATGATGTCCATGATCGATCCATTGACCTTCTGTAAGACTATTACGGTGGCCTGAACCTCCATTCCCCAATACAGAACTTTGCGCTGCAGCAATAGCAGACTGCATTCCCCCTTGAGCTTGAGTATCCATAGAGACGACAACCGAGTCAGCCCCCAACTCTTCAGCTTCCTTGAGCAAAAGCGAGACATAGTTGGATGGATAGTCTGCATGAACATCTAACCGAATAAGGTATTTAGCGTCATCTCCATATTCTTCAACTGCCCTATTGACCGCACTACATTGTAAACGGCGCTCATTATATAAGTACTTTATACAACGGTACTGATTAGCATAGGTCTGAATTATCTCTTTAGTCCCGTCAGTACTTCCCCCATCCGCAACAATGATTAGAGGTTGATGAGTAGTGGACGTAACCTTTAAATCATCTACTAGATAATCTAACAAATTTGCAATGTAAGGCTGCTCATTTAAACAAGGCACAACAATAATATAATCAGACAAAATCACACTCCATGTACAGTAAGGATTTTTTCAACCTAATTCCCATTCCTTATCCACTTCAGGCCAAAGGCTTCGCAATACCGCTCGAACCTTTATTTGAGAATCACGTGGCATATTCGTACGCCAAGAGTTCAACCGTTCATCTAAACTAACACCAAGCCTATCGACAGAAGTAACGGGGCTATCTTGTGCATAATCAACCCTCTTTTGAGGCTTCAGCCCTAATGTGTTTAATAAGTTAGTAAACTCTAATTCCGGCTCTTTTAATAATTTCTCATATTTAACAAAAATTATATTTTTATAGTGCCGAACTTCTCTTTCAGAAAGTGCCCAAAGGGCCGCAATTTTTTCTTCTTTTGAAGCATTTTTATAAATCTTCAAGTCTTCCCACAATGGGCATATCGACAATTCATTTTCTCGCCAATACAAGTCTGATAAATCTATATCAGCAAAATCCCACTCCCATTTAGCATTCATTAAACTCTGTATAACAGCCATAGGGTGACGGCTAATATGAATAACGCCTTGAGCACTATAACGTTGCATTAACACTGGCAATATAAACTGTGCTCTCACAAATTTAACAACCACCCGATCAGAAAAACACTCTTTAAATGAAGTTCTTGCAAGGTAATTGAAGCCTGAACGCTTAGGACTTATCCCTTTAAATGCTAAGTCAAGAAAATTGCAGTCTTTTTCAGAAAAAACATCCCAAGTTAAAGGAATATACGCACCTTGACTTGGATTAAAATCCGCCCCGCCATGCAAAGGACATAATGCATTAGGTTCAAGTGGTTCAAACTGAGTTTTTGCACAAATTGATTCAGCAACAACCTGCTGCACCCAAGTGGTTCCACTCCTCCAAAAACCTGACAAGATAATTGGTGACTTAGATACACGAGACTGCAACATAAGATCGAGAAGAAACCATAATTTACATTGTAACTTTTTATAACTTAAATCCATTTAGCCACCTCAGAAAAGAAAGTAATAACCGTTACTTCTTCAATTTAACTTCTAACCAATGTCTAGCCTGCAACCAATCCTTTCGTGCCAAAAACGGCGTCAATAGCGCTGTAACTATCAGTAAAACACTACCTGATATCACTCCTTGTAAAATAATAGAATCGAACTGCATTTCTACAATAAAGTTAACCGGCCAGCTAAGTAACAAAACACCTAAAAAGACAAAAATAATCCCTTTAAACTGATTAACAATCAACCTGAAGGAATAGTCAGCTTTATTACACACACCCACTAAAACAACTACTAGCATAATAATCTGGACTAGCACTAAAGAGTAAGCAATATAAATAACATCTTGACTCAAAATAATTGATAGAGATAAAAAAGTTGCAGTTAGAACAGTACGAAGAAAAGACAGATAAAGAACTAACTTATCTTCGCCTACACCTTTTAAAAAAGGATACAAAACACTAAGCGCTGCGCCCAACAAACAGACTAAAGACAGGGCCCTGAAAAGAGGCCAATACTCTATAAAAGCTTCGCCCAACACTAAAAGAACAACAGACTCTGCATATATAGCTAAAAAAAGGTAACAGCCCCCCAGAAAAAACACATTCAGCTTAGTAACTAAGATTAGATCATCCCAAACATTTTCTAATTTATGCTTTAGAGATCTATTTTTATCTAAACCACTCTGCGCACTGGCTATGCCTGAAAAAATAGCTTTATCTAAGGCATTACCCACTATCTCTCGTGGCAGTTTAGATAGGCGGTTATTTACTTGATAACCACCCACCGTCGAAGCACCAAAAAAACGACCTATAAATAGAGTAACGCCTTGAGTGGAAAGCCACACTAAAATATCAGAAGCAGTATTTCTCAGGGCATAGGGCATAATTTCAATAAATCGCTCCTTTTTAAACTCAAGCTTTGGGGTATAGTTTGCTAAATAGAGACATCCACCCATCAAAAAAGCACTATAGAGCACTTGCTGCCAAATTAAACTCCAAGCCCCTTTCCCTAAAAAGGCCATTATTAAAGCAACGATACCGCCTAGCATTGACGCAAAAAACATAATGCCTGCAAGTTTTTTATACTGCATTTTCAACAATAATAGAGAGCGCCCAATTTGCTCAATCAATAAGAGGGGAATTAAAAAGCTAATTACTTCAATAAAAGGTTTCGCCGCTGGCACTCCAAAAAAAACAGATAATATCTCAGCACTGTAATAACAGGCGATAGCTAAAACTACACCTACAAAAAAATTGGACCAGAAAGCGGTATGAATATATTTCCCAGGATCACGGTTTTCATAATAGATAATCGCCGCTCCCATCCCCCCTTTTCCTATCGCCATAACAATAAATCCCATAATCGCTAATGCAATAGCAACAACACCAAAATCTTCAGGTGATAAAAGGCGTGCGAGAACAGGAATCGTAAGAAACTTCAAACCAAGTGAAGCAAGAGAACCTAAGCCTCCCCATGCAACCCCTTTTGCTACCTGTTTTTTATCCACAGTTGGAAAACCTATAACTCATAAACACCGTCCAATAGAGCACTATCATCTATACCTAACTGCCTAAGAAAACGAACGAGCTTTTCGCATTGATGTTTATCTACCCTCCAACAGGCCATAGGAACTTGTTGGGATTTTTTGGATAGATTCTCATATTGAGTAGCATCGAACGCATCAAAAAAGAGATCTAACCCCAAGTTAGGACTATCTCTGTGACAACCAACACCAATATTTAACCTTTCTAACTTATTGGCAATTTCAGTATCTTTAATAAAAATAGGGACCGAATTGAACACGCCCCCCTCATAGATTCGATTGGGCAGTAACCACTCCGAATTCCCACCTTCCTCAAAAAAATCTATAGCCCAGCAAAAATCAACTTCACTATAGATTTCAGCTAAATCATTAGGGAATTCATATTCACCTTGAAATTCTATATAAGGTTCACGCTCAACTGAGCCTAAAAAATCTTCGAACTCCGTATATGCAGGTCTGCCCCTTATCACAACGCGTACTTTACCTTTAAGCTTACGGGTAATTTCACTTAACAGAATCAATGACTTACAACATCTAATCGCACCAAACCAACCGATCACATATGAATCTTTATCTTGTTGGCGTTTCTTCGTGGGTTTTGTTGTAGCTACACTCATTTCAGTATCAAAGAATTTATTCTCTAATAGCAAAATAGGCTTATTAAGCTTATTAATTTTTTTGAAATAATTTTCAACAAACCCAGGTGAACTCGTTATCAATAAATTGCTTCTTTTAACTGCCCAACGCTCAACAAAACGTAAAATATTGCTAAACCTTCCTGTACCTAATAACAGGCGATGAATATCTAATGATTCATAAATTAAAGGGATAGTCTTTAGCTTTCTTTTAACCTTTCGGCCTAATAATAACATCTCTAAATTACGACAAATAATTACATCGGCATCATAGGTATAAGGCATATAGTGAGACGAGAATAATAGAGAATAGAAAACACTTTTTAGCCGGTGTAAAAATGATGCGTCGTAAGTTCTTGCAAGAGGTATTACTTTAGCTGAACCTATATAGGTAGGCGCGACCGAGCTACGATAAAACCCAACCAGCACAACATCGGCACCGCCAGTTTGAAGCATTAACACTCGCTTCTTAACTGCTGCATCATATAGATCATGTACAAAATACAAAACTTTCATATCAACCTAATTTAACCTTAATTTAATGCTAGCTGGTTTATCATAGAAAGAGGCTCGCCTTATATGCACCCAAGATAGACATAAGAAAAATGAAGTTAAAGAAAAGGCAGAAAACCCTACAGACTCAAAAAAAGACTTTAAAAATATCATTAAAAAAAAGCTTATAAAAATAATATCAATAGACCGCATTCTTTTCAAAACAAGTACATTTATAGCAAAAAAAAGCTTAATAAAAACCAAAACAATAGCTAACAATCCAAACACCCCCAACTCTACATAATTATGTATATACAAATTATGAAAACCAAAAGGGGAGCCTTCTTCTCGATGTGTCATTTCCCATATTTCTAAAGCTCCTACATTTTCCAAGTTCCAATATGATGATTGACCTACTCCTAAAATCGGGTGTTCTTTTATTGATTCAAAACCAATTGCCCAAATATTAGTACGCCCCGTTATCGTTGGGTCTTTACCTAGGCTATACATAAAATTTTCATATACAGAATAATCAAACATAACTACAGAAAAACAAATAATTAAAACCAACGAGAAGCTAGCAATTATATTAATATTAAGCTTAGTAATATTTGAAATACTAGTTCGTGAATATAAGAAAAGAAGCATTGAAAAAGCAACAACTAAAAACAATGAGACGGTACTTCCTAATGAACGAGCTTGCAAGAATGTCATCATAGATAAAACGATACAAGCAACAGCTAAAAGGCGAGAAAAAAAATAAACTTTACCACACAAAAACACACTGCAACCAGATAACAAAGCAAACCCTGCCACCATAGACATATTATTTTTACTACCAAAATAACCTACTTTTACAATCTCTCCTGTAAACGCAATCTCTACAGTTTGAGATGAAAAAACATTAAAAACCATAACAACCAGCATTGCAGCACTAATCGCCGTCAAAATAACATTTATTTTCACACAATAAAAAATCGCTAAAAATATACTAATAGTTAATATAAATTGTATCCCGCTCCGTAGTGCAGCTAAAGGAAATTCAGCCCAGAAAGAAGATAATACACCAACCACCCCATACATAAAAAACAACCAGTTTCCTGCATAAGCAGCTAAGGAATATTTAAAGTTCAATACAACAAAGCAAGCCCCTATAATTAAAAACATCAAAGTAGAAAAAAAACCAAACAATCCTGAACCAGTCAATAGCAAAACAATCAAAAAAACAAACACATAATCGACCTTATCATTATTAGTCACCTTAATATAAGTAGAACTTAATTTACACATAATAAAACCCTACTGATCCAACAACAAATCATTAATATATTCAACAAAAAAAGGAACAATAAACACTGATCCATACTTAGAAAAATGCCCATAATCCGAATGCATAAGCTGACTATTATTTTTATATAAGCATTTACCTTCAATACAAAGCTGATTCAGTGGATCAATAAAACGTTTTTCAGGAATATAGGAACCTAGCTCATCATTGATTATTCGGTCAAAAGCTATAGGCCAACGCCCTTCAGCCTCCCCTCGATGTTTAAAGTAACTCAACGCATTAACATCGATAACATATTGGGGGGATTGCCCAATAACTAGGTAAGAAATACCCAATTCATCTAATACTTTAATCGTACTTAGTATTCTAGATAAACCTCTGTTTTTATAATCAGTCCATTTCGCAGAAATAATCACAAAATTGATATCTAGTTTTTTAATAACTTCAATAGCATGCTTATTGAAATTATTACATTCAGGCAACGCCATAGAAGTGAAAGAGAGTATAGGAGGACAACCCGCAGATGTGTACTGATACAGATCGAACATCAATGCCTCTTTATGTTCAATAAAGCCTGGAACGTAATGATTAGCAAATGAGTCACCCCAAAGTAAAACTTTGTTCTTATTATCCCCACTTCCCCCTGCCACTTTACAAGTATCAGCATTCCACTTTGTATAATTTTTAGCATTAAGGAAAAAGCAGTTACCTATACGGGATGATTTCTCAGTAAATTTTGTTTCGGCAGTATAATCTGGAAACCTTTGTTCAAACCCTTTGTTATAAATCCCAAAGAGACCAATAGCCCCAACAAAGACAAAGCAAAGAACACCTCCACTAATCATCCCCGTACGTGTGATCTTTTTACTATAACGAAATGGTTTTTCGATAAACTGCCAAGAAAAAAGCGATAATATTAATGTAGATATTAAAATAATTGTTATGTCGATCGTTGTCAGAACATCAAGCCGATAGTATTTAAAAAATACAATCAGCGGCCAATGAATCAAGTACAGCGAAAAAGATATTAAGCCAATAAATACCAATGGTTTGGCACCGAGAATACTATTAACCCCTCTTTCAACCCCTAAATTATGCTGACTGCCTACCCAGATAATAAGCGCAGCTCCCACACAAGGCGCCAATGCTCCATAAGCCGGAAATGCTAAGTTATGGTTATAAAATAGGATAGGCACAACAATTAGCATCGCACCTATTATTCCAAGCAACTTGAGTACAAACGGCTTAAAAAATTGTTTTTGAGGAATAAAAGCCACAAACGCACCTAACAAAAGTTCCCAAGCTCTTGTCGGCAGCAAATAAAAATTTGCTGTAGGCGCTTTTGTTAAGGATATACAACTCAGCACAAAGCTAAGCGTTATAAGAACAGCTAAAACGGGCAAAAATTTACTGTTAAAAAAGCGATACATAATCAACAGAAATACAGGCATAAAAATATAATACTGTTCTTCTACTGATAATGACCATGTATGCAAAAGAGGCTTCATATCCGAAGCGGCATTAAAGTAATTTATTGATTGCCAAAAGTAGATATTAGAGGCAAAAGCGGAGGCAGAAGCTAAACTTTTTGAGTAATCAACAAAAGAGTCTGGCAGCAATATAAAATAAGCACCGACCCACGTTAGTAACAACATAAAAGCTAACGCAGGAAAAATCCTTTTAATCCTTCTGTTATAAAACTCTAAGATCGAAAACTGATCCTTTTCCAGCATACTCATGACGCTTAGGGTTATAACGTAGCCAGATATAACAAAAAAGACATCTACACCAAGATAGCCTCCGGCGACAAAGCCGAAACCTAAGTGATAAAAGATAACTGCAAGTACAGAGACTGCCCTTAGCCCGTCTATATCAGGGCGATATGATATTCCGTTACTCATATAAACCCTAATCTTTATCTGAAATCTGACTCAGAAGCCCAATCAGCAAGTGCTTTTTTTAAGTCATATTTATATTGATATCTATTCTCTTCAAGCCATGCGGGCTTGATATTCGTAGATTGTACTAGTTTCAACACACGCTGAGGATCAATACCTATATTTAAGAAGTTAAAAATACGGCATAGCTTTGCAATGGACATTAGGCACCATCTTGGTACCATAAAAACTTTAGCTTGTGGAAAGTGACCCTCAATAAAAATATTTACTATATTTTCAATTGTATATTTTTCTGAAAAACAACCATTAAATAATACATAATGGCTATCATGATTACGGGCAAACTCTATCGCATTAAGCAGCTCTTTTACGTAAATAGCCCCTTTAATAGTGTCCTTTCGGCCTGGATATACAAAAAATCCTTTTCGCAACATCGTTGCTAACCGAGTAAAGTTACCCCCTTCTCCTGGACCAAATACAACAGCAGGCCTCACAATTGTTAGCTTACGTTCTGGGTTTTCTTGATACCATTGACGATGAACCTCTTCAGCTTGCAGCTTAGAATAACCATAAGCGGACGTTGGCGTAGGAGGGGTGTTTTCTTCTTTTTCATCCTCACCGGGACCATAAGGCGAAATAGAGCTTGTAAAAACGATCTCTTGGCAATTGAGGCGTCTAGCTAAATTAGTCACCTCAATGGCACCAAATACATTGGTATCAAAATACTCTATGTCTTCATGACCCGGCGTCGTATGAATAGCTGCAAAATTATAAATAACATCGTAGCTAGCAGTGACAGCTAAACCTTTAAGGTTTCTAACATCACCTATACGGTATTCAACACCCTCAAGCCTTTCTCTCGGCTCTTTAAGGTCAATAGACAAAACATTAACGTTAAATCGGGCCAACTCCCTAATTAAATGAGTACCTATAAAGCCAGATCCACCAAAGACAACAGCACTATTAATATTTTTCATTTTTAATAAATTTCTTTAGAAAATAAAGAGATTGGCGTTTTAATCAATATTTTTACATCTAAAAATAGAGACCAGTTATTAATGTACGACAGATCATACTCAACACGCTTTGCCATTTTATCAATGGTTTCAGTCTCACCACGGTAGCCACTAATTTGCGCGAGCCCTGTTATCCCCGGCTTTATTCGATGCCGTGCAAGGTAAGCGTTAATTTTGTCTGAGTAGTAATTATTATGGGCTACGGCATGGGGCCTTGGGCCCACGAGTGACATAGTGCCTTGCAGTACATTGATTAATTGCGGAAGCTCATCTATAGAAGTACGACGGATTAGGCGACCAATGTCGGTGATACGCGGATCTTCTTTGGTTGCTTGCTTTACTTCGCCGTTAGCTTCTTCATGAAGCTTCATACTACGGAACTTCCACACCTTAATCACTTTGCCGTCCCAACCGTGACGATCCTGTTTAAAAAAGACTGGGCCCGGTGATGAGCGTTTTACTTTATACGCCACCCAGAGCATTAACGGCGAGAGCACTAATAAGGCGATAGCGGCGATAGTACGATCCATAACATCTTTCATTATCATGGAGACTTTGGAGGATGTGAGTGGACTTTCATTCAGTGAGATAAGCGGCACTCCCGCAACCTCTCTAACGGAGTGATTCAGCAGGTTAAGCGCAAAAATATCAGGCGCCCAGATCACATCAACATTTTCATCAAGCAGATCGATATTTACGCCTTCGATTTGCTCCGAAGCTCTCATCGGTAGGGCTATATAAATTCGACGAATATCATGTTTTTTGATCAGTTGCCTTATATTTTCCAAGCCACCGAGTACGTTCACATTAGCAACTGACACGGTGTCATCACTGTCTAAACTTCTGACGCACCCTATAACTTTATCAGGCAACCAGCGATTTTTATTAAGACTACTGACTAGATGCTGGGCAACCGAACCTGTACCAATAATCATTACAGGGAGGTGATGTCCAAAGCCTTCTTTATACTTTTTTGATAAATAGCTAACGATGCAGAAAGAGATATTTTGAAATATTAAAACGGAAACAGCCCATATTAAAAGAATCTCACGAGAAAAAATCTCAGAGGTTTTTGTAACAAAACCAATTAATAATAATAGAAGCATTAATATGCCCCATGCTCCAGATAACCGAATACAGCCTCGCAGACAACTTGATGACTGACGATATACGCCTCTAGAACTATAAATAAACCACAAACTAAATGCGGCTATTACCGTTAAGACTCGATATGCAGGTGGGAAACTTTCTAATTTAATCCAGGTAAGTAGAAATAAAAGCGTAGCTGCAACAAATACGTCAGCAGCTAGCTGAAATAACGAAGTAAGTGACTCGTGGTTTTTTAGCAGCCGCTTTTGTCGGCGAATAGCGGTCTGTGTACCCGTATTTAAATTACTAACGGTCATCTAATATTCCTTATCATCTACCATTTTCCATATCCACAGAGTGTCTATTCTATGTATTCGGCATTCATTCAGCAATGTAATTTTATTGCAGCGCAAAATAAACTTATATTCTACCGTCGATTTGTGATGTTTTTTTGAATCACCCTGTTTAATTTTCTATTTATAATATCGGCTAATAATGGCGCAAACCCTACCATAGACCCACTTTTAGTATGGATAATAATCCCTATTTTTATAGTTTGTCTGCGTTAAAGCTCAGTGGTATGATTACATAATATTCATCTAACAAACACGGAGTGTTATGATGCGCCGCACACTATTAGCATTAACATGCGCTGGGATGTTCGCTTGTACCACCGCGCATGCAGATGTATCTCAAGATTTGTCATCAAACTTACCTACAACAGACATTCTATCAAATGCTCTGAATCACTGTATGTCTCCAGAGGCACCTAGTTGCACCGTTGCCGATATAGAAGCGTTAATGTTTGATGTTGCATCCGTAGATGTAGAGCTACTGGATAGCTTTGTCATAGCAGGGATAGAAAGCGGTTTAGATGCAGTCACCTTAGTTGAAGCCGCCATCAAAGCCGGTGCCAACCCTGAAGCCATGGCTCAGGCCGCAATACTAGCGGGCGCAGACCCTACAGATATTGCAGCAGCAACGGCGGCTGGCGGAGCAACCGCTACAGGCACAAACCCGATTCCTAGCCCGACAGGCACAACGGTAACGCCTCCTCCATTTGGCAATAATGCCGGTAGCGGCGGCGGTGGGAACCCAAGCCCAACCTAGATATTTAATAAATAAGAAAGCGCCTGAAGGCGCTTTTTTATTTATTAAATAAACACAAGCTGTCGATTTTTACTGAAATATCGATCTAGTATACTCACTTCTTATTAATAGAAATTCATATGTTGGCTTTTGATTTATGGACAGATCATCTGATCGCACGTTGTTTTATTTCTTTTTAGGTATTTTAATTTGGGCTCCTTTACCTTTAGCCAGTAATCGACTGTGGTCCCTATCGCTGTTATGCGGCTTAGTACTGTTATTGTCTATTTTTGTTCTTTATAAACAGCTACATAATGTTTCTTTATCCACACCCTTAAAAAAATCATTACCGGTTATTGGGCTCATCTCTTTAGGAAATATTTGGATAAGCTTACAAGCCATTCCAGCATTAAACCTATCGATATCCCCTACAGATAGTTTGCATGATGCCGTGTGGGGATGGTGCCTATTAGCGACCTTCTGTTTAACCTTACAACTTGTTAGGAGCCGATCTAGAATTTTACTCACAGGTTATATCTTAGTGGGTTCGGCTCTATTCCAAGCAATTTATGGCAGTTTAATGACCCTGACCGGCTATGAATTCTCTTTTCTGATCCCTAAAGAGAGCTATCAAGGCGTTTCAACGGGCACATTTATCAACCGTAACAGCCAAGCAGGTTACTTAGTAATGTGCGTATCCCTTGGGATAGGCTTAATGATATCGACCTTAAAAGATGAAGGCTCCCACAACTGGAGAGAGCGTGGACGGCGCTGGCTTACGGCCCTCCTTAGTCAGAAAATAGTGCTTAGAATTGCATTGCTGATAATAGTTGCAGGGTTGGTAATGACTCACTCACGCATGGGAAATACCTCTTTTTTTGCCAGCTTAATGATCATGGGAGTGCTCGGTTTAATTCTGAGTAGAAAAGCAACGCGCAGCATGATTATTCTGCTGAGTAGTTTAATTATTTTAGATATTTTTGTGGTCGGTACTTTTTTTGGTGTTCAGGAAGTCGCTGATAGACTGCAAAAAACGAGTATTGAAAAAGAGTCTCGTGACGAAGTCGCCAAAGCTACGATTAACCTTATGCAGCCCCAGTTATTAACCGGCACTGGGGCCGGTACTTTTTATACGGCCTTTCCTGAATATAGAACCGAGGATGTTGGGCGCGGCTTTTATGTGAATACGCATAATGATTACCTTGAGTTTAGTTCTGAGTTTGGTTTACTAGGTGCAGCCCCCCTCGCCTTAACCTTATTACTCAGTCTAGGCGCTGGACTTTATGCACAATACAAACGACGCGATAAGCTATTACGAGGCATCGCTTTTGGCGCG
>JBLHWO010000022.1:0-25752 GCA_047629215.1 Cellvibrionaceae bacterium
GCTAATGTTTTTTTAGCCTGCACCGGTTTTGAGCTTGTTTCAACGCCTTCGCCGGTATCTACCGAGAGATCGTCGTAAACAAACTTACTTTTAGAGTTGGAACAGCCCCACAGGGTGAAGATTAGTGAGCAAAGGATAAGAAGACGAAACATGAATTATGGGCTCGAAACTCGGTGAATGGCTATTAATTAATGGTTACATTGATTAAATAAGACTGATAGTAATCATAGAACTAAGGCCTGTAAAGGGAATTGGCTCTAAACAAGCCTAAAATAATCCATCCGGCTTGTCATCTTATTGTCATACTTGGGAATTATGATTGTTTTGGTCTCGGGAGGTCAGTATTAGATATCTCCCAACATTTAGCCCTTACTTAAATAATGAATACCCCTTAGGAGGCTTTCAGTGAAAAAATTAACGTCAGTTGCCATCTTTGCAGCTATAACAACAACGGCTGCACTAACCGTCAGTGTTTCAGCATCAGCTCGCGATGGCATTAGCATCGTTGGTTCATCAACCGTTTATCCTTTCGCCACAGTGGTTGCTGAAAAATTCGGTAAAACGACTACGTTCAAAACACCCACTATCGAATCAACGGGTTCTGGTGGAGGTTTTAAGCTTTTTTGTAATGGCGTTGGTATTCAGCATCCAGACGTTACTAATTCTTCTCGTCGTATGAAGGCCTCTGAGTTTGAAAAATGTTCAGCTAATGGCGTTAAAGTGACTGAAATACTGATCGGTTTTGACGGTATTGCGATCGCTAACTCTAAAAAATCATCTCAGTATGAATTAACGCGTAAAGATTTATACTTGGCTTTAGCGAAAAATGTTCCTGCTCTTGACGGTTCAGAAAAATTGGTTGCTAACCCATACCTTACCTGGAAAGACGTTAACCCAGCACTCGCAAACGTTGCTATCGAAGTATTAGGGCCTCCTCCTACTTCTGGTACTCGTGATGCCTTCGCTGAATTAGCAATGGAAGGTGGTTGTAAGAAGTTTGCTTGGATCAAAGCGATGAAAAAAACAGACAAAGGCGCATACAAAGCGGCTTGTCATACAGTTCGTGAAGATGGTGCTTATGTTGAATCTGGCGAAAACGATAACTTGATCGTTCAAAAACTTGATAAAAACCCTGACGCACTAGGTATCTTTGGTTTCAGTTTCTTAGAAGAAAACTCGTCTAAAGTGCAAGGTTCTAAAGTTGAAGGCGTTGTGCCAAACTTTGAAACTATAGCTGACAAAAGCTATAAAATTTCTCGCCCACTTTACTTCTACGTTAAAAATAACCATGTAGGAGTTATTCCTGGCATTCAAGAGTACATCGCGGAATTCACTAAAGAATCAACGTGGGGTCCTGAAGGCTACCTACCTGAGCGTGGTATGATACCTTTATCGAATGATCTACGTGCTAAGTTCGCTGCTAATGCAAGCAACTTGAAAGCCTTGGAAGTATCAGACTTTTAAGAAAAATTGATTGGTGTGTAGTGAAGAAACTAAGCATACCTAATTAAAAGGAGCGGTCCAAGGTCTGGGTAAGAGTTTCCTTAAAGAAGAGTAAGCAAAATAGTAAACAGGCCCAGCTTATACTGGGCTTTTTACTATTGCGTAAATCAAACCCAAGTAGTAAAGTCTGCCGACAATAATAATTGCAGCATAAGCTATGCTTAAACCCTTTTCTCAGGCTTGTGAAAACAACGCTCCGTCTATCTTAGTTCAGTTAACGCGACTGTTAAGTGGTTCAACATCAGTTTTGGAAATTGGTAGTGGCACTGGACAGCATGCCGTTTTTTTTGGTAAAGCTTTACCTCATCTCGAATGGCAGGCGAGTGATCTTATTGAAAATCATGAAGGGATTTGCTTGTGGTTAGATGAGGCCGATGTACAAAATGTATTGTCGCCAATAGAGTTCGATGTTGGTGAAGCACATGATGAAGATGATGAGCATTATGATGTTATCTTTATGTCTAACACCTTGCATATACTAAGCTGGAAGCAAGTAAAGCTTTGCTTTTCTGAGGTACGCAATGCCATAAACGATAAGGGCTTATTGGTTGTGTATGGCCCTTTCAATTATAATGGTAAGTTTACCAGTGAAAGTAACGTGCGCTTTGATCAATGGTTAAAGGCAGCCAATTCTGAGAGAGGTATTCGTGACTTCGAGCGGGTGAATAAACTGGCAAAGGATAACGGCTTTATTTTTGAAGAAGATAACGCTATGCCGGCGAATAACCGTTTGTTGGTTTGGCGCTTTACGGGCCTAAAGATTTAAAGGGTAAGCGTTCGCTGGCGAGTTTGATATAGTCTTTTATTTCTTTTTCTTCTGTACGAACAAAGCGTTCTATGGCTTCGTTGAATTGGGGGTGATTTATCCAATGATGAGAATAGGTTTCAGTGGGAGTGAAACCTCTTTGTATTTTGTGTTCGCCCTGAGCACCCGGATCAAATTTTTGAAGCTTATTTTTAATTGCGTACTCTATGCCTTGGTAATAACAGGCTTCAAAATGCAGTTGATCATACTCTTCTTTACAGCCCCAATAGCGTCCGTACAGTGTTTGACTATCTTTAAAGTATAAGGCGGCAGCGATAACTTCGCCCTCTTTTAGAGCTTGAACCATCATTAAGTGTTCGCTTAATAGGGCCGTTAGTAACGGAAAAAATGCTTCGCTTAAATAACCTTGCCGACCGCTGCGTTTAAAGTACGTCATATGATAAAAAAGATAAAATTTTTGCCAGTCTTCATCGGTAATCAAGGGGGACTCCTTGATTACTAAGTCTATATTTTGCTCAGCTACTTTTAGGCGTTCTTTCTTTAAATTTTTTCGTTTACGAGAATTAAAGCGCGATAGAAAATCATCAAAATCAGAATAGTCGTCGTTTAACCAATGATACTGACAGCCTGTCCGTTTACTATAAGACATAGGCTTAAAATAAGTATCGCTCTCTTTAGTGGTAAATAAGTAATGACTCGAAGAAAGATTCTTCTCTTTGGCCTCTTTTTCTATGGATTCAAATGCGAATGAAAGAGCAGTATAACTATCTGCCGATTCGATAAGCCCCCACCTTGGCCCCGTTGCTGGAGTAAACGGAATAGCATTTAATAATTTAGGGTAATAGTCTTCACCGTGTCGCTGGTAGGCGTCAGCCCACGACCAATCAAAAACGTATTCACCGTAAGAGTGATGCTTTAAAAAAAGGGGCATGACTAATAATATAGTTTCGCCCTGCTTGCTCTCATCTTCACCCTCTATTATAAGATGATGTGGTTCCCAGCCAGTGGCGCGAGTAGTACTCTTGCTGTCTTCTAAAGCAGCAAAAAACTCGTGACGTAAAAAAGGGTAGTCAACTCCGCAGAGATGATTCCATGTGCTTGAGGGGATTTCGTGAATGGAGTTTATAAATCTGGCACGCATAGGAGGCATAATTATATATTAATAAGGCGGCTATCAGGGAAGATACACGCAAAAGTGCTGCCCTGATTATAAATACTGTCAATCTGCAAACGCGCATCGTGACGCAATAAAATATGTTTGACGATAGCCAAGCCAAGGCCAGTGCCGCCGGTTTGAATAGTGCGGCTTGAGTCGACGCGATAAAAGCGCTCCGTTAAGCGGCTAATATGTTCTTGCTCAATACCTAGGCCTTCGTCTTTCACTTTAACGACAAGTCGCCCAGCTAAGTTAATCGTAACCGTTACGGTGATGGTTTTTTCTGGTAGCGAATATTTGATAGCATTGGTAATCAAGTTAGAGAAGGCACTATGAAGTTCACGATCGTTACCTAGCAACGCTAAGTAAGCATCGCATTCGAGCTTGATAGCGTGCCTTTTTTCGCCACTAATAGCCTGCGCTTCACTGCAGATCATTTCTAGTAGCGGCTTGAGTGCAACAGTCGATTCTTGATCTTTACCAATGCGATCAGTTTCTAGTTTGGATAACATCGTTAAATCATTAATCAGGGTGGTCATGCGAGCCGCTTGTTGTTGCATTTGACTCATGGCTTTTTGCCAATGTGGGCTAGATTCGAGAGAGGGGTCGCGACTGTCTTCAAGCGTTTCCAAGTAGCCTCTAATCACGGTTAAGGGCGTGCGTAATTCATGGCTGACATTGGCAACAAAATCTTTACGCATCTGCTCTAGTTTGTAAATACGAGTAATATCTCGTACTACTATAAGCGCCTCTCCTTGTCCAAAGCGAGTGATCTGAAACTCAAGTTGTAGCTCTATACTTCGTGGAGAAGGTAGCGTTAATGCAATACTGTAATCATTACTTTCTAGATAAGATACAAACTTTGGGTTACGTATAAAATTAATAATGGAGCTACCACTATCACCTTTTTTTAGGTCTAATACCCGTTCGGTTGCCTTATTCCACCAATGCAGATTGTTATTTTTATCGAGTAAGATAACAGCATCATTAAGTGCTGCAGTAGTCGCACCAACACGGCTTATAACCGCTTTGAGCTTATTTTTCTCACGGATCTCGCGCCGCTTTAGACGGCTAAGATGATCGAAGACTTGACCCCACAAACCACTTGCTTCCGGTATGTGGGCTAGGCGTCGGCCTTGTAGGCACTTGAGCAAGCGTCGAAGGTTACGAAGGTGATAAGTGACATAGAGCAGAGTCCCTACTGCTAGGGTGATCTCGACGTGGCCTAATAATAAGCCAATAATAAGACAGAGGATCGACAAGCTAACAAGGCGTCGAATTTCAGAAGAAACCCCATAGTAGTTCAAGACAATAATCCTTAAATGTGGAAGAGCGACTATTCTATGCTTTTAAGGCTAGTTTCGTCGAGAAGCGATATCCCGTTCCGCGAACAGTTTGAATTAAACGTTCATGTTTATCTATACTTAGCACCTTGCGTAGGCGTCGAATATGGACGTCAATCGTACGTTCTTCAACATAGACATTGCCGCCCCAGACATGATCTAGTAACTGGCCGCGGGTATAGGCGCGATCTTGGTGTGTTAAGAAAAACTCAAGTAAACGAAACTCAGTAGGCCCCATTTGTATGGTCTGCTCGTTTATAGAAACGACGTGACTGGCCGGGTCCAGGCACAAGCCATCGGCAGTAATAGGCACTAGCGGCGCAGCGGTTTCAGTGCGTCGTAAAACCGCTTTTAACCTGGCCACCAGCTCACGAGGAGAAAAGGGCTTGGTAATATAATCGTCTGCTCCGATTTCTAGTCCCTGTATTTTATTGTCCTCTTCGCCTTTTGCGGTGAGCATAATAATGGGGATAGTGTTAGTTAGCTCATCCTTCTTGAGGCGGCGGGCCAGCTCAATGCCGCTGGTACCCGGTAACATCCAATCTAAAAGAATTAAGCTAGGCTTTTCATCAACAATAATAGCGTGAGCTTGTTGTGCATCTTCTGCCTCCAAGCAATGATAGTCAGCCATTTCTAGTGCTACCCGCAACATATCTCGAATGGGAGCTTCATCATCTACGATTAATATTGTTTTATCTTGATTCATGCTGGCCTCAGCCTAGATTATAAGAATAAGATGAGACCTTTGCACGAAAGCCATTTTACTTGCATGCTGGTTTACCCTACGAGGGGGCACCGAGGAAAAATGTACTCGATCGGTCATCTACCTCGGTGCCGCTTGAGGGTCGGTATGACGCATCAACCCCTTTTTTCGGAGCAAAGGTCTCAAGATGAATATTAAATAGGGATAACATTACAATTATATGACAGGCTGCTTAAATGTGTTTAACTCAGAGCATAAGAGAGCGCTATGCCTAGAAATATCGTCATTCCCACCCAGTGATTATCCACGAAGGCCTTAAAGTACAGTTCGGTTTTTCGTTGTCCTATAAGCCATTGTTGGTGGAACATTAAGCCCGCAGCGACGAGTATTGATAACGTATATACAGTATCAAGCTCAAAGCGTTGCCCTATTAAGTAAAGCCCTATCAAAGTTATACATTGCAGGCTGCCCGTTATCATGGCTTCACTACCTTCGAATAAGATGGCCGTCGACTTTACACCAATTTTTTTATCGTACTCACGATCTGTCATTCCATAAAAAGTATCGTAGACGACCGTCCATAACAGGTTGGTGACATACACTATGATCACGGTTGGCTCTAGTGTATCGGTTTGAGCCGCAAATGCCATTGGGATGCTCATAGAGAAAGCTGCGCCCAGCACGACTTGTGGTAGGTGGCTATAGCGCTTCATAAAGGGATAAATACACGCTAGAGCAACAGCGACAAAGGATAAGTAAATGGTTAATGGGTTAGTTAATAACACTAAAAACAGCGCAATAACAATTAATACAATAAATACTTTTTTGGCTTGGGATACGGTCAGCTGCCCTCTGGCAAGCGGTCTTTGCTGGGTGCGAGCAACGTGTTTATCTATATCACGATCGGCAATGTCATTAATAACGCAACCCGCCGCGCGCATAACGATGACGCCTAATGTAAAAATAAGCAGCAAAGAGAGGTCAGGGAATCCCTCGGCAGCTAACCACAGCGCCCACCAAGTTGGCCACAACAATAGTAAAATACCAATAGGGCGGTGAAAACGCATAAGCTCCCAGTAAGGCTTGACTGATTTTATGGTGAGCTTTGAGCGCATGGCGATTGTATTTCATTATAAGTTCATCTGCAGCTTGCCATAAGACATCGACTGATTTCAAGGCGTTGGAACAAATCAGGTTTGCTTGTAATACCCTTTTGTAAGCTAAGTAAAAGGCCTACTCAATCAAATCGGTTAAAAAGACCTCTCCTACGAGTAAGGGCTTATTTTTGATTATAAAGAGCGAGCGTCTTCCCCAAAGTGGTTTTAAGCTCTTAGCTTTATGAGGTAAATGCCGCATTTTCACTCGGGCGATCTCAACGCCTTCACGGCGCATAGAAGGATCGGCGAAAAGTGTTCCGCCTAGTGGGCGACTGCCCAGAAAGTGCAAGCGTCGAAGTTCGCCGCGTAGGGTTGATAATGGAATGATGGTTCTAGCATAGACCCAAGGAACATTGTTCCCATGCAAAATGACTTCGCGCACAACTGCCCAGTGTCGATGATTAAGTTTAAGCGCGCGATATTCTGATCGCTGTACTCGCTCGATTTTTTGTTTTAATACTTCTATGTGAAAATGATTTTTAGAATGCGATATCAATTTTTGCGTAAGGGAGCGGTTATCGAATAGCCACGACTTAAGTGACGAAGTAAGAGCGCGGTGTTGATAAGACGCCTTATGCCAACGGGGTTCTTTAGAGGAGAAGAGGGCTGTCAAAGTAATGCCTTGCGTTTGTGATGAAGCTAGCAAGGCATTTTATAGGATTAAGGGAAGCGAGTTATAGGATTAATTCTATTGGTCTTTTACTGACCACTCATTTGCTTGGAAATCACTAGTAACTCTTCCCTTGATTCTAGCAAGGTATCAAGTGCCTCGTTGGCCATTTTAGGGTCGATATGTAAGCGTTCAAATACCGACTGATCGATAGGACCGCTGGATGCCCCCATGACTAATCCACGTTCTTGAAGTAGTTTATTGGAGAGATACAGTAGTAGCGAGTATTCACAATCTTCTCCATCATATAGAGGATCGCTTTGATGGCGTAGGGCATTACAAATAGTCTCTGGCATATCCCAGTATCCCATTAGCCAGCTTGCCAATTGGTTGCGGTCAACACCGATAATATGTTGCTCAACTGATTGCACGGACGCATAAGGGTTAGCGTCGATATGGCGACAAATAGCTTCAAACTGGTTAGTAAATACTTCGGCTATAATAAGGTAACCAAAGTTATTTAACAGGCCGGCAAGGTAGGCGGTGCCGAAGCTAGGGCGGTGTTCTCTAGGAATGCAGGTGATCAATGCTTCGGTAGCGGCGGCAACATAAACAGACTGCTGAAAGTAGGGCATGCAGCCATGGGGGCCACTCTTTGGCATTTTTAAGGTATTACCCAAGGCTAAACCGAGTGCTAGATTGAGCACCATATCAAAACCAAGAACTCGCACAATAGCATCGTGAATCGACTTTATAGCACCTGGTGCAGAATAATAGGGCGAAGCGGCCCAGCTGACGACTTGAGCAGATAAACTCGCATCCAATTCGACAATGTCGGTGAGGTCACTGATATCGGCATGAGGGTTAACGCGAAGCCGGATAATTTTATCGGCAGTGGCGGGTAGAGGTGGAAATTCTAGAGTATCATCTAAGCGTTGTTTAATGCGCATTTCAGTAAAGAGGCTGACACTTTTTTCAATATTCGTAATGTCATCGGCCGAATTTTTGGGCGCTTCCAATGATGATAGCGGTGTAACAATCGTTTCTACTTTGGCTTCGCCAATTAACTGCCGAAAGTTTTTTTTCTCAAGCTGGACGTATTGGCTACCAACACCAATGTCGAGATAAACGGTTTCGTATTGAAGTAAACCCTTATCCACAACCGTCGGTAAATTATTCAACGCGGGAAGAGCCGGTACTGCACTAACCCCACACTGTTGCATAAAGTCATCGAGCGCTTGGCCCGTCAGAGGCTCGTGCTCATTACCAAAGATTGCATTGATTTTTTGAATATCGAGTAAAGTGTTATTGCGAATAATGGCGATCACCTTCTCGTCATTAGCATTTATTAAGACAATGGCATGTGCAGCATTGTAGGTCTTTAGTTCGATAACCAGACCTCCTTTAGTCTGGGGGCTCACTCCCGCCATTTCTGTAACAGAGTAAGGGACTTTATAACCTTCGAGTAAACGCTCGATATTGGAAGGAACTGACACGAATTGATCTCCTGATGTTAATAGTAGAGGTTATGTTTAGTGTAGTTCAAAAATAGAAAAGAACAGTGATTGAAGCGTTTTTATTCAATAGGGTTTCTACTTATCCGTTCTAGGCTTGTGCAAACTGCTCGCTATGGCCAATCCAGCGTGCTATCAGTTGCTCGGCTAATAGCGGCTGTTGTGAAAGTATGATTTTAGCGTGTTCGTGAATGGCGGGCATGAGTGTTAAATCTCGTTGTAGGTCAGCCACTTTAAAGGCGATATCCCCGGTTTGGCGAGTGCCGAGTACTTCGCCTGGGCCGCGTAGTTCTAAATCTATTTCTGCGATTTTAAAGCCATCACTGGTTGAGCGCATCGCTTGCAAGCGGGACTTCCCGTGCCGAGACAGTGCATCACCATAAAGTAATACGCAATGGCTGGCGATAGTGCCACGGCCAACTCGCCCCCGCAATTGGTGGAGTTGGGCTAAACCTAAGCGTTCGGGGTTTTCTATGACCATCACGCTAGCGTTGGGAACGTCTACGCCGACTTCGATCACTGTAGTGGCGACTAACAGTTGAATGTTGCCCGCTTTAAACTCCACCATTATTGCTTCTTTGTCTTTTGGTTTTAAGCGGCCGTGTACTAGCCCTATTTTAATGTCGGGTAGTTGCTCCATGAGTTTCGTTACCGCATCTTCAGCGGCTTCTGCCGATAAGTTTTCGGATTGTTCTATTAACGTACAGACCCAGTAGGCTTGACGACCGTCTAGGCAAGCATGGCGAATACGATTAATAATATCTTCGCGGCGTTTTTGGCTAATGACAACCGTCTCCACGGGCAGCCTGCCTTTGGGCAATTCATCAATAACGGAGTAATCCAAATCGGCATAGGCGCTCATCGCGAGGGTTCGGGGAATGGGGGTGGCAGTCATTATTAATTGATGTGGGGTGTGGCCTTTATCTCTCAGTAATAAACGTTGATGAACGCCAAAGCGGTGTTGCTCATCGATAATAACTAAAGCTAAATCGTGAAAACTAACATCATTCTGAAACAGAGCATGAGTACCCACGACCAGTTGTGCATCGCCATTGGCAATAGCGCTTGATTGCTCACGTCGTTCTTTCACTTTTTGCTTGCCACTCAACCAAGCGACACGAATATTAAGGGGAGAGAACCAGGCACTAAAATTGGATCGATGTTGTTCGGCCAAAATATCCGTCGGCGCCATCAGCGCAACTTGTTTTCCTGATGCAGTGGCACACAGGGCTGCGATTGCCGCGACAACCGTTTTGCCAGAGCCAACATCACCCTGCAGTAATCGCATCATCGGAGTGTTTTTTTTCAAATCACTGCGAATATTATCGCAAACTCGCTGCTGAGCGGAGGTGAGTTCAAATGCGAGTGACTGTGTAAACGCGCTAATAAGTTCACTAGCATCGACCAAAGCGGGGGCATGTTGGTTTAAGCGTTGCTCCCGCAGCCTTAATAAACTCAGTTGGTAGGCTGTCAGCTCTTCTGTGATTAGCTGTTGCTGATAGGGGTGCTCGCCATCAATTAATGCCTCTAGTAAAGCATCTTGAGGGGGGAAATGTAGATAATGCAGCCTTTCAAGAAGTGAGTGCTTGCTATCTTTGTGGGGCGATAAGTCTGGCAACATAGTCGAGTTTGCGAATTGAAATAGCTGCTCTATTAAGCCACGTAAGCGAGGCTGGCTGATCCCGTCAGTCGTATGGTAGGCCGGTGTTAGTGTTTGTTCGAGTGGCGGTGGAGAAGCGTCGCTGTAGACTTGATATTCCGGATGATACATCTCCAATCCCGATACTCCAGGGCGTACTTCTCCATAGCAACGCACTTTTTCGCCATTGCTCAAGGCTTGTTTTTGGCTTGCATTAAAGTGATAAAAACGCAGATTGATACTGCCGCTGCCATCTTTCAAGCGACACACTAAGCTGCGGCGTTTACCAAAAACCACATTGGCTCCGCTGACATTACCTTCGACAACGGCTGCCTGATAGGGTAGTAGACTGCCAATGGGGGTGATTTTGGTTCTATCTACGTAGCGATATGGTAGATGGAATAATAGATCTTGAAGTGTAAACAGCCCCAACTTTTCTAGGCGAGCGGAGAGTTGAGCGCCGACACCTTTAAGTGTCGTTAGCGGATGTTTTTGAAGCGAGCTGGATGTTATTGCTGATTTGGTTGGCGTTGCCAAGGCGCTATCGACGGCCTTGCGATGATTTCGTTGACCGTAATCTACCACTGTACTGGTCCTAGCACTTAACGCTTTTAAGAATAGCTTCACGCAATGCATCAATCGCTTTATGGCGTGGAAAGCTAGCTCGCCATGCTAGAGCGACATCACGTGTTGCATGAGTATTGGCCAGAGGTCTAGTTACTAATGCATTATTTTCATAACGGCTGGTTGCCGCTGACTCAGGTAAAATAGTAATCCCAATACCGGATGCCACCATGTGGCGTAACGTTTCTAGTGAGCTACCTTCTGTTGCTGTGCTTATCGAGATAACATTATTTGTCCCTTGCTTCATATGGGGAGACGTTTGAATATTGGGGCAGGCCTCAAGGATCTGGTCGCGAAAGCAATGCCCAGGCCCAAGCAGCAATACATTTTCATTTGCCAGTTGTTCTGGGCAGATACTCTCATTTGCTGCTAGAGGATGGTTAGCGGAAAGCGATACAACAAAAGGTTCTTCGTATAATCTTTGTGTAACAACGTCAGCTTCGGTAAAGGGGAGAGCAACGATGATGACATCTAAGTCACCTTTACGTAAGCGCTGTCGCAGGGTTGAGGTAAAGCCCTCTTCTACATACAGAGGCATCTTAGGTGCAATGTCTTGTAAGGTAGGAATAAATTTGGGGAACAAGTAAGGTCCAATGGTAAATATAGCGCCTACTTTTAAGGGACTGCTAAGCTGATCTTTACCCATGCTGGCAATATCTTTAATTGCCGAAGATTGCTCTAATACTTTTTGAGCTTGAGTCACGATTAACTCCCCTATCGGGGTAGGGCTAACGCGAGTTTTTGAGCGCTCGAATAAAGCGACGCCGAGCTCTTCTTCTAATTTTTTTACGGCAACACTGAGCGTTGGCTGAGATACATGGCAGCGTTCGGCTGCACGCCCAAAATGTTGTTCTTGAGAGAGCGTAACTATATAACGTAATTCCGTTAGAGTCATAATTGATCTATCCAAGCTGATAAGATTTGGCAATAGTAGACTAATAGTAAAACAGATTCCTCCATAGGCAACAAGTGAGCTTAAGCGAAAATTTTAACAGCGTCACAGCTTGATTGTTATTTTTACGAGACTATAACCTAAGGAGTGTCAGTTGGCGCAATAAAAGATGTGCGCAACATAGGGGCCCTGAGGCGAATTATTGGTGTGCAGACTTTTGTGCTCATGTATGGGGTAGAAGAATACAGCAAGTGAATGAATAACCATGAATGGCTCAACCGCTGTTTCTGGACAGCTACAGTAGGTTTAGCCAAAGTGGTAATGACTTGCACCTAGACTATAAATGGCTACACTGCGAGGTCTCTTAATAAAAAGCTTACTCTTATGTCACCCGGTCTCGATTTATTAAAAACCACCTTTGGTTACGATCAGTTTCGTGGTCAGCAACAGGATATTATTGAGTCGGTGATTGAAGGCCAGGATGCGCTGGTGATTATGCCGACAGGAGGGGGTAAGTCTCTGTGCTACCAAATACCTTCTATTTTAAGGGCTGGCTGTGGTGTTGTAATATCTCCATTAATCGCATTAATGCAGGATCAAGTCGATGCATTAAAAGAGCTAGGCATTAAAAGTCATTTCTTAAATTCAACACAAAGCCCTCAAGAATCCCAATTTATTGAGAGTGAATTGCTGAGTGGTAACTGTGACCTACTCTATATCGCTCCAGAAAGACTAATTCAGCCCCGGACTCTACGGTTACTCAATAAAGCGAAAATCGCTTTATTTGCAATCGATGAAGCTCATTGCGTGTCTCAATGGGGGCACGATTTCCGCTCAGATTATTTGCAGCTGCGTTTGCTGGCAGAGCAATTCCCCTCAGTCCCTCGTATAGCATTAACGGCTACTGCGGATTCGCGTACCCAACAAGAAATATCCGAACGGCTTTCGTTAGTGAATGCAAAAAAATATCTTGCGGGTTTTGATCGCCCTAATATTTGTTATCGAATAGCATTAAAAAATCAACCCAAGCAACAGTTATTGCGCTTTCTAAAAAATGAACATGAAAATGACTCGGGTATTGTTTATTGTCTATCGAGAAATAAAACGGAAACGACAGCGGAGTGGTTAGCGGGTCAAGGGTTCAAGGCGCTGCCTTATCATGCAGGGTTACCCTACGAAGTAAGAGAAAAGCACCAGAAACGTTTTTTACGTGAAGACGGCATTATTATTGTTGCCACTATTGCTTTTGGGATGGGCATTGACAAGCCCGATGTGCGCTTTGTTGCGCACTTGGATTTGCCAAAAAGTATAGAGGCATATTATCAAGAAACGGGCCGTGCTGGGCGTGATGGTGAGCCCGCAGATGCGTGGATGGTCTATGGACTTGAAGATGTTATTAAGTTAAGGGAGATGATGGGGCAAGGCGAAGTCACTCAAAGCAATATGGAATACAAGCGCATAGAACAACAAAAGCTCGAAGCTATGTTGGGTTTGTGTGAAATTACCAGTTGCCGCCGTCATGCGCTCTTACATTATTTTGACGATGCCTCACCAGAGCAGTGTGGTAATTGCGATATGTGTATTAAGCCTGCCGAAGTATGGGATGGTACCGAAGCTGCAAGAAAAGCCATTAGTTGTGCCTATCGAACTGAGCAACGTTTTGGGGTGAGCCATCTGGTCGATGTATTGCGTGGTGCAGAAACTGAAAAGATGCAGCAGTTTAATCACCAGCACCTTAGCGTTTACGGTATAGGTAAAGATCTCGATAAGCAGCAGTGGCGTTCGGTTTATCGTCAGTTAATTGCACGCGGTTTATTACAGGTCGATTTCAATCATTATAATGCGATTAAATTAGCCGAAAGTTGCAGGCCTCTATTGCAAGGTAAAGCCACTATAGCGCTGCGTAAAGACTCTATTGACAAAAGTGCAGCAGGCAAAAGTGTTGAGCGCAAAAAAAAGGCAGGTGCACAGCAGCACGGTGCCTTGTGGGATGCCTTAAGAGCTTGTCGAGCAGAGCTTGCAAAAGGACAAGGTGTGCCGCCCTATGTTATTTTTCATGATAGTACATTAATGGAAATGGCGGAGCTTCGGCCTGAAACAATAGAGCAATTTTCAAAAATCAGTGGAGTAGGAATCAAAAAACAAGAAAAGTATGCTGATGATTTTTTACAGATCTTAAAAGAATATGCTCAAGTAAATAGCGGCAGTACGCTATCGACAACGATAATGAAGACCTTGCAATTTTTTCAGCAAGGTAAAGATGTAGAAGCCATAGCGAGCGAAAGGTCGCTTTCTACCACTACTATTTATACCCATGCTTCGCAGTTAATAAAAGAAAACCAGCTTGAGCTTAAGGATGTAATGTCCGTGAGTGAAGATGATCTAATGTTGATAGAGCGTTGTCTAATAGATCACAATCTAATTGCAGAAGGCGGTAAGCTGAAACCTGTTTATGATGATCTTGGCGAAGCTTATAGCTATGATGTTTTAAGGTGCGCTTATATGAATTTTTTACGAAAACATTCTTTATCTAGTTAAAGTGAAAAAAATAGCACCTCGTCATGTAGGGCCCATGTCCACCAACTCAGAAAACTAAGAAATTAACACCAGTATGCTGCTCATTGAGATGAGCTTTATTATATGCGGTTTTCGGTGGGCATGGGCCACCCTACAATATTGAAACGATTCAATAAAACTATTTAATACAAGCTGAGCTAATGCAATATAAGATAGTACTTAAAATAGAACAGTCGCCTTATGCTTTAGCCTTAATTGGCCTGGCCTTAACCAATTTATTTTGGGCGGGTAATGCCGTTGTCGCCCGTCTTGTCGTTGATGATATTCCTCCGCTTACGCTTATTTTTGGTCGCTGGGCGCTCGCTTTTTTATTACTCTTGCCTTTTGCATTTCCCCATTTAAAAAATAGTATGGCGGTGATTCGCGAGCGTTGGTTTATAATTGTTGTTTTGGGGCTTATGGCGATTGCGACGTATAACTCTGTCCTTTATTTGGCGGCGCATTCCACCACGGCAATTAATATTACCTTGATCAGCTCATCACTTCCCTTGATTGCGTTATTAGCAAGTTGGTTAATGCTCAATGCAAAGCCAAGGAATTGGCAGTTGGTGGGTATTGTTGCTTCTTTGTTGGGTGTGTTTATTGTTATTAGTCGAGGCCAATTCACTCTCTTGCAAGAGTTAATGAGAACGGGCTTTAATCGAGGCGATCTTATGATATTTGGGCTCGTTTGCCTATGGGCGGTGTATTCTGTAATGCTACGAAAATACCCTGTTAAATTGCACCCAATCGCTTTTTTAACCATTTTGATTGCCGCCGGTTTACCCGTATTAACGGTATTTTTTTTAATAGAGCTTACAATGCTGCCACCATTTTCCTTAGGGTTAAGTTCGGCGCCTATTTTTATTTACGCGGCAATTTTTCCATCCATACTGGCCTATCTATTTTGGATTAATGGAATAAAAATAGTGGGACCTAGTGTCTCTGCATTATCATGCTGTTTAATGCCCTTGTTTGCGGCTATTCTTGCCGTACCTATTTTAGGAGAAAGCTTATACTGGTTTCATTATCTTGGCGGCATCCTTATTTTAATCGGCTTGTATTTCGGGAGCGTATTTAAAACCCAATTAAAATCCAATTAAACTCAAATGTAATTAAACCTAATCTCAATTAAAAAACATGATTAAAGAAGCTATTTTATTACTCGGGTTCGGCGATATTGCCGAGCGCTTGACTAAACGGTTAGGGCAGGATGCTACATGTCATTATTCTATTACTGGTGTGAGGCGCAGTAAAGTGAGTAATGAATATGCTGATATTGTTCAAGCCGATGTGCGCGATGAGTCAGCAATGGATTCACTATTGCAGAAAAATTTTGATGTGGTGGTACTTACCATGACGCCAAGCGAGATGAGTGACGAAGGCTATCGACAGGCCTATGTGGAGACGAGTCAGATTTTATTAAAGTCCTTAGAAAAAAAATCTTGTCAGCCGCGCTTGATCATTTTTGTATCCAGTACGGGTGTTTATGGCCAACAAAATACTGAGTGGGTCGATGAACATTCGACGACAGCGCCATCAAGTTATAGTGGCAAACGTTTGTTAGAGGCAGAGAAATTATTTGTGAAAAGTAAAATGCCGTGCTGCATTGTTCGTTTTTCGGGTATTTATGGTCCAGGCCGTCAGCGTTTAATTGAACAAGTTAAGGAAGGTCATGGTGCGGCTAAAGAGCCCGTTTTATATAGTAATCGTATTCATGCAGTCGATTGTGCCGGCGTTTTAATGCATCTTATTGAAAAGCAAAGAATAGAAAAAATTGAATTGCTCTATCTGGCGACTGATTGCGAGCCGGTGCCGTTACATGATGTTAAGCAGTGGCTGGCAGAACAGCTAGAGCTTCCTGATAATTATCTGCAACCGAAGCCGCTGGGGCGAACATTGCGCAGTAGTAAACGTTGCCGGAATAAGCATTTACTAGATAGTGGCTATCAATTTATCTTTCCGACTTATAGGGAAGGCTATCATTCTGAATTAAAAAACTACAAGAGCTTAAAAAATGAAACCCCAAGTATCGTCCCCACGCGTTGTATTGATATACGATAAACAATGTCCTGCATGCAATTTTTATTGCAATATTGTTCGTGTTAGAGAAAGCATTGGCGAGTTAGTGTTAGTCGATGCCAGAGAAAATTCCGAGGTCATGGAAGAAATAACACAATTAGGCTTAGATATAGATCAAGGGATGGTCGTTAAAGTTCATGATGAGCTTTACTACGGTTCAGAAGCCATACATATATTATCATCAATGGGTAGTGAGTCAGCGTGGTTTAACCGCTTTAATTATTGGCTATTTCGATCAAAAAGGCGTGCCAATTTTTTATATCCAATACTGCGTAGTATGAGGAACTTACTGTTAAAGCTATTGGGCAAATCAAAAATAAATAACCTTAATTTGAATGATAATAATAAGTTTTAATCCCTTGTGCATTTAGAGAAAATGATATGAAGATATCAAAAAAATGGTTGTTTTAGCAAGATTGCGGCGTTTTACGCTTTAGCGCTAGGGTGCTTTGCCATTTAAGGGTATAAATATATAGATACTTAGCGTGACCGGCTCCTGTTGCTTGACAACTGCTCCTGCGTGTCTGTATGGAAGTAGGTCAATGGCGTGGTAGGACGCAGGTAGATTCGCCTAAAAAGCACCTGTTGTGGGTGTTTTAATAAATTACTTCCCTGTAGCGATGCGAACCGGCATACATGAGATCCGCGTCAATAAATAGGAGGGTAATCTGCCATCAATGCATGGAATATTTATAATCTCTCGCAATAACAGAAAGTTTTTATATTGATACTTTTTAACTTTTTAACTTCATAAAGAGTCAGGTTTTAATGGATTATGAACCTATAGCTATTTCTAGTGATAGGGGCTTTTTATTTAAGCGAATCCATACACAACCCCTAACTGAGTAGTGATAATAGAAAAATAATAAAAATAACATTTATTCACGGAGAGAGTTGATGTCGTCAAAAGCCGAAACCAAATCAGGCCCTCAAATAAGTGTACCATCTATATCTGGAGCTAATAGTAGCCAAGACTTCGGTACAGGGCCAAAACTATTCCTATATATCTTAATCGCCTTGGAAATATTTACAGGCGCAACTTACTTTGAGCTTAACCAAGACCCCAAGCCTAATGCCTACAGTAAACCCACACCCCGGGGAAATTGTTATTACCCTAAGGAAAAAATGCCTTTATGCATTTGCCAATTATTAATGGCAACCTTAATGATATTTTCGTGTTGTCAGAGGACAAAAAATATAGGCGGTGAGAGAAAAAGCTTTAATAGTCAATAGCCCCGATGGAGGCCTTACCTGGCAGCAACAAAACTTTCCGGTAGTTACGTTAGGAAATAAGTCACTTGCGTAAATTTCACCTCAAGTACTACAGCTAAATACACAGACTCAATCGCTATTCTCTCCTATCAACTTTTCATTTTTTATTTCGGCACAAGCGGGAGAGGCGCCCGATCCTAAACAGCAAATCCTAAAGCAAGCAATTGAGGAGTTAAAAAGAGTAGATGCAGAGCGCAGCCTGCTAAAAACTTAATCGCAAGTTCAACCTCAGATTCGGCAAGAGCACGAAGTCCATATACAGCAACGTGAACAGCAAATGCAAGTTCCAGAACCGCAGCACAAACAGCAACAATTAAAACAGACTCAAATAGAGCAGCGGCAACAGTTAGAAGAACAAGTTATTATTAAAGAGGAGTCTCCAGTTAGAGAGGAGTTACCTGATTTCAATACGGTGTACTTTGTTAACGAAACAACAGGTTTTATTGTTGGAGATAACGGCACCATTTTAAAAAAAGTGGGTGGTGGGTAGCAATGGCATTTACAAGCCGGTGGAACGGGTGAATATCTTAGGTCACTTTTTTATCGGATGGCCAGTAGGGTTGGGTTGTAGGTAGTGATGCCACCATTTTAAGAGCCAACGACGGTGGCCAAACCTAGCAGCAGCCCCAATACTCCCGTACCCCCACCTATTGGTTTTGGTCATTATGTTTTTCACTCGTTCTCTTATTGTTCTGGTTAATCACAAAAAAACTACAGCCGCTTCACAACCCCAAGAAACTGTTTCTGACTTTCTCGCCTCTGACCGCCGGCTAGAACCGGGCGACCCCGATCCATTAAATTTTAATACTATTGCACTAGGGCTATCCCGTTTTATGTGTAACCCAGCAACAAAGCCGCCGCTAACGGTAGCAATTACCAGTGCGTTGGGTTCGGGTAAGAGCTCTTTAATGGACTTGTTATATCACGACTTAAAAATTTATGGCTTTACGCCGGTGTGCTTTAACGCTTGACATCATCAGAAGGGTGAACAGTTGCTAGCCTCTCTTTACGCCAATATTAGGGAGAAGGTAATCCCGAGTAGGTTTAATTTTTCGTTTAAATTTATTGGCCAAGCGAATTAAAAAATCAATGGTTGGTCACCTTAGCCTCATTAATGTTAACTGTTTTTATAATTCGGTTTGTTATTGAGACAGGGTTTTCATGGTCAGATCAATCACCCCATAAACTAGTAGATGATTTCTCAGGGAAAGCGAATGGCACTATAGAAAACATATTGATATTGGTGTTAGGTAGCCCTGGCCCTATTGCAATTTTGATTCGCTGCTTACAGGCCTTTGTTATTAACCCTGAAAAATTAATGACAGATAGGGGTGATGCTAAACAGGATCAGAATAAAGTAGACCCAAGTTATCGAAAACAATTTGCCAAGAATTTGAAGGATGTTTCTAGTTATCTAGATGCCGTTAGAATCGATATTTTTATTGTCGATCTAGATTGTTGCAGTAAAAAAAATGTAATCGATATACTATAGGTAATGAACTTTCTATCGGTATCGGGGGATTGTTATCTTGTGGTTGGTATGGATCAAGCGTGGATTAAAACTTCTATTAAAAATCATTTTTCGGATATGGTTAAAGAGAAAAAAAATGAAGGTACTTCACCTCAGCGCGAAAAATTTTTTGCAGACCATTATCTAGAAAAAATGATCAATATTCCTGCGCCTATTGCTACCTTAAGTTCAAGTAACGCCATGGACTTGTTATTGCCACAAAGTAATAATATGCTGCCATTGTCGTATTTTCAAAAAATACTGCAAAGTATATCGGTAATAGTTAAGCGATTTTACGCCATTTTTTCCTTAGTGCGTTGTACAGTAATGGTATATTATTTAATAATAATTATTCCAGAAAATTTATTTTCAAATATAGTAGCAGGAAATCAAAAAGCTAAAAATGATTCGGTTAGCTTGGCTTTAAAAGAATCCAGCGCTAGTAAGCCGCTTGATAAAAAAGCAGCTGCAGTTACGGCAGAAAATACAGATAGAGATATTAACTCTCAAAATGAAGGAAATAAAAACACCAAAGGCGAGCTTATCCCCGGTAGCCCGGATACTATGGTCTATGATTATCGGTTACCCTTAGGAACATTGCTGTTTTTCATTTTTGGTGTAATGGCTTATAGCTTAAAAATACCCAATCGCTTTGTAGAGGACCCCTAGAGTCATTAAACGCTATATTAATTACGTGCGGTATTTTTGATGAGGTTACTGCCGAGCAGTTTTTAGAAATTAATGCGAGCACTAAATTCAACTAATCAGAGACCTTTGCATGGAAGATGATTTCTAGGTGCCCTTAAGTTTTAATGTAGTAATTTTTGTGGCTGGCAAGGCGTTCAAAGCAGCCCATGATGTGCATATGGGCAAAATTAACAACGCAGCCATGTATGAATTTTACTACGCCATTCTATAGCGCTTTTCCTCTCATATTGGCTAATACACTAACGGATGCCATTAGTCCTTTCTTATAATAACGAATGCTTTTTTCAGTTTCGCCAATATGGTCTAAAGTTCTAGCCAGTTCTGCATAAGCTTCTGCACGATGTTGCAGTGCAATGCTACGTTCAAAAAAATCGATGGCGCGTCCCCATTGTTGATTTTGCATGCATAATCTTCCTAGTGCTAACAAGAGGTTGGGGCTGTTAGCATATTTGCCAAGCCATTTTTCTGCCGTTTGTAGCGATTTTTTTGAATCACCACATAGCAATAGACCATAAAGATCAATCCATTGGCCATGCCATTGATTATTTAAGGCCGCAGCTAATAGTTTCTCTGCGATATTATGTTCGCCCAAGGCCATTAATTGGCTTGCATAGAGTGATAGCATAGTTTGTTCAGTGTGGAGGTGATTAGGGGTTTCATTCCATAGTGTTTCTAGCTGTAATTTTTTTTCGTCATCTGATAACAGCTTTATTTGTTCAGCTTTTTCGTTTAGTTCTTCTCGATATAAATTTAATTCTAGGAGATGCCGTTCAGCGGTAGTGCCAATATTATTTTTATTAAGCTGTGGTAATAAAGCTTTTAGAGCAGGCCAATCTTTTAGCGCAAGGTACACTTCTTGTCTTAAGCTAAGTACCACAGGATGTTCTGGGCGAAGGGAGCTTGCTCTCTCAAGCGTTGCAAGGGCTTGTTCATATTGTTTGTTTGCTAACTGCATGCGTGCCTGTGTAATAGCAACAGCAAGGCCACCTCGCTCATTACTGATCTCTGCTTTATGTAATAACTCTGACGCCCCTTGTTCGTCGCCTAGCTCGTAAGCGCTGCGCGCAGCGGCTAAATAATTAATAATAGGCGCCTGTACTTTACCCGCTGAGCGTGTGAGTTTTTTTAGCGCTAAGGACCAGTTCTCTTCAATGAAATCAATCAGACCATCAACGGTTTTAGCCTGAGCTTGTTCATCGCTGTAGCCAAATACTTTGCGTTTAGCGGCGATGACTCCGCGAAAACTACCGCTACACAATGACCACAACAGCCACATAATAAACAAGATGGTGACTAAACATAAAAGAGCAAACCATAAGCTCATTTCTATACTGGTTTTACCCCAAGCAATGAGTAGATAACCGGCTCCTTGCTCTACTAACTGGTACAGCCCAGCTCCAATAACTAAAAATAAAATAAAAAGTAAGAAGCTACGCATCATGATTGTGGCTCCTGACTAATAGCTTCATTTGTTATGGGGTTTGTCTCAGGGCTTACATTAGGTCTTGTATTGGCGTTATCTAGCGGTGTTGGAACTTGTGGTTTGCTAGAGTTTGTGGTGCTAGGCAGCGTAGTATTATTCAGTTTATGAAAGCGCTCAATATAATCCGTTAACAATTCCGAAGAACGGCTGATGTCAGGTAATGTTTGAATAATAGTTTCTTTTTGTAGGTTTTTAATCTCACTGCGAATAATTTCATGTTCGCTATAATGAGAATAATAATTATCCCACCATTTCACAGCTTCTTCTAAACTGTTGCGATAAATCATTTCTTCTTCGTGCAATAGGGCAAACTGTGCTTGTTCAAGCATCAAGGTTAAATGATTAATCGTTCGTAATTGTCGTTTTTCGGAGAACAATAATTCTGGCGCCTGATCGAGGTCACGAACTTGTACAAAGCGATCTATATTACCGAAGGCATTTTTAATGCTATTCCATACTGAATCATACCAAGGTGTTTCAAGGCTCGGTTTTTGTATAGGCGTGGCGGTAGCTTCAGTCTCTCTTGTATTTGGCCTAAAAGGAATCAGCGGTAGTACTTGTATTTGTTGCTTAATCGCAGCGAGTTCTAAATAAAGCCCTTGTCGATCAATCGTCTTTGCTAATTTAAGTGCAATCACTTCATTGGCAATGGCGCTGCGAACGGGCATTACACCAAAATCATCCACCGAGAGTAAAATATTGTCAGCGGATTCTAGTAAGGCGCGAGCACCGTCGGTGCCACGTTCAATTAAAAGCCGTTGATTGGCTAGGCGTAATAAATAGCGTGCTTCGGCCAACAGCCAGTCATCGCGGCTGGTTCCTGCGAGTGCGCGAATACGTTGTGTATGGCTGTCTAAACGCTGCTGTATTGCCTCTTGGCTGGCTTGAATCGCATTGACGATTTCATTCTGGCCTTCAGTGTTCTCTACTTGCACAGACGCCAGTGTTTGCACTTGGCTGCCTTGTTCAGCCGCCGCACTTTCTAGTGCTTTGATACGTTGCTCTTGTGAGGATGAATATTGATTCCAAAATTGCCAGGTAAAATAGCCACCGACGGCTAGAACAGAAAGTATTAGTAACAATAAGATCAGGATTAAGAGCGAGCCGGCTTTATTCTTGTTTGGCTTGTTATCACTATTAGTTGTAGAAGGCGCTTTGGGCGCGGGTTGAGTTATGCTCGACTTCTGTTTTGAGTCGGCTGCTATGTCATTTTTGTTGTTCACGACGCCGCTGTCGACCTTACTATCACCCGCTAAAAATTCCGTTTTAGGTTTATCCCCGTGTGTTTTTTTATTCTTATCGTTGTTATTTGCGCTATCATTTTCGCCAGTCATTGAGTGCCCCTATCATGCTCTCGTGGGTCGCATTGTCTGCGATAATCAGTGTGTTAAAACCTAAGGTGTTTGCAATATCGGCTACCCGTTTTCCGGGCAGTAATAAGGCTCGCTGCTTTATCCACTTTAATTGCGATTCATCAACAGCTTTGCAGAGGTTTTCTAATGTCTCCCCGCTGTGAACCGCAATGACGGTGGCGAGTTTGCTTTCAATCAAAGCGCCTATCCTATTCTTATCAATGTTCTTAGGAATAAGGCGCGCGTAGAGTTCGCAATAATCTATTAAAGCGCCGCGCGCTTCAAGCGATTTTCCTAAGTGGGTGCGTCCTCCCTGACCGCGAAAAATAAGAATTCTTTCACCTTCCACCTGCTGCAATCCAGTTAGCTGCAATAAAGCTTCGCTGTTCATGGCATGTTGCGGTGAATCGATAACGGCGTTTAAGTGCGACAATTTATTTTCTAATAGATTGGCGGTGGTTGCGCCAACCGCAAAAAAATTTAAGCGAATGGGTAGTTGAGGCCAGTAGCGGTCTATCCATTCGGTACCGTATTCCACCGCATTTTGACTAACGAAAATCGCTTTTTGGTACTTATCTAAGTCCATCAAGTTTTTTTTAATCGCCGCAGTATCGGCCTTACTGCTTAACGCTTCAATAGCCAACATTGGCTGGATGATCGTTTCAGCGCCTAGGGTATTCAATTCCTTGGCCCAAGGTATGGCCTGGGCTTCTGGTCGCGTGACCAATATTTGTAAGCCCGTTAAGTCAGGCTTCATTGTTAGCGTAGACCGCATCAAGTATTTTTCCGGCCCCGGCAGCAAGCAACATGTCGGCAAGTTGCACCCCTATAGATTCTGCCTCGTTTACTTGTCCATGCATGTCTTTGGAAATGATTTCGCTACCATCGGGGTTGCCGACAAGACCACGTAGCCAAAGCCCCTCATTTTTATGGATAGCATAACAGGCAATGGGTACTTGGCAGCCACCTTTTAAGCGTCGATTCATGGCTCTTTCGGCAACGACGCATTCAGCAGTTTTAATATGGTTAAGGCAGTCAAGCAAATTACGTGTAGCGGCATCATCTACTCGACATTCAATGCCTACAGCTCCTTGTCCGCCAGCAGGTAAGCAGGTTTCGGGTGGCAATGTATCAGTAATGCGCTCACCCATACCAAGGCGAATAAGGCCAGCACTGGCAAGAATAATGGCGTCATATTCATTACCATCTAGTTTGGCAAGGCGAGTATTTACGTTGCCGCGTAAAAATTGAATATCAAGATCGGGCCGTAAGGCCAATAATTGACATTGCCTGCGTAAGCTAGAGGTGCCTACAACCGAGCCCTGAGGTAATTTTGTAAATGAAGGAAATTTATTTGAGACCATAGCATCTCGAGGGTCTTCGCGTTCGCAAATAACAGCGAGTCCTAGGCCTTCAGGAAATTCCATGGGCACATCTTTCATGGAGTGAACGGCTATATCTGCTTGGTTATTGAGCAGGGCATGTTCGAGTTCCTTTACAAAGAGACCTTTGCCACCTACTTTTGCGAGGGGTACATCGAGTATTTTATCACCACGGCTCGTCATGGGCAGTAACTCAACGGTCAAGTGTTGATGGTGTTTTTCTAATTCGGCCTTAACAAACTCTGCCTGCCATAATGCTAGAGCGCTTTTCCGGGTGGCAATCGTAAGTGTTTTTGAGGACGTTTGCAGGGGCGTTGCTTTTGAATCTGAGCTTACTCTGGAAGCAGACATACTAAAAGTTATCCAAATGGGCTTATGGCAAAAACAACATCATAACAAAAGCTGAAGGCTGACTCAGCTTAAAGGCTGCGTTTTATAAGAATTTTTCTGTGACGATCCGTCACTCCTTACTTGACGATTCGTCACAAAAAGAGTTTAATCGCCCCGCTATTCACTTGCAATAGCTTTACACCAGTCGTTTTTTGCAGTGTCAGTCGGTTTGGAAGCCTCTGATTAAGTCTGGGTAGAATTTTTGATGGGGTGATAGCAGTAGATTCAACTGCGGTATTTAGGTTAAACCATCACAAAACAATTCATGACTTGACCAGAGGTTTCTTTACAACATGGCCCCACGCTATACCGACCAAGCAGCTTTAGATGCCAGAGAAGACAATATTCTCGATGGTGCTTTGGATATTATCTCCAAACAGGGCATTGTCGGTTTAACCATGGATAAGCTGGTCGCAGGAATTTCTTATTCGAAGGGTACCCTCTACAATCACTTTTCTTCAAAAGAAGATGTCCTTGCTGGTCTGTGTAACCGCAATATGCACAGTGTAATGAATTTATTTCTGCGCGCGGCCGCAATAAAAGAAAGCACGCGGGATAAAATGACGGCAATTGGCTTCGCTTACTTGGTTTCTGTATTGCTGTCGCCACAACATTTTGCCTTGGTCATGAATGCTAAAACAGAGCTATTTGAAAAGGCCTCCCCAAAACGCCGAGAAGAGCATGATCAGCTAGATGAAAAATTATTTGGTGTAATGCACGGTATCATCCAAGAAGCGATATCTAAAAAAGAATTAATCTTAACGAGTAATGTTGATGCCCAACAAGTGTCTTTTTCAACTTGGGCAATGGCTTTCGGTACGATTGGTTTGCTGCTTAATGGCGAAAAAGCTTGCAGTACGATGACGGGAATGATTTTAGAAGACCGCGTAATTGCGCACAGTAATATTGTGATGGATGGTTTAGGCTGGAAAGCCTCTGGGCGTGGGCAAAAAGAGTTTATTGCCTGGCTTAAAAGTGATGTGTTTTCTGATGAAATCGATGTATTAGAGCAGCAAGATATTTATTTAAGAACGGCATAGATTTTAAGGTATAGCTTTTAAGAGACGATTTTTAAGAGACTACTTTAAAAAAGTTTTAAAACTAATTTTT
>JBLHWO010000023.1:0-25648 GCA_047629215.1 Cellvibrionaceae bacterium
AATTCATTCTTTTGCCGAGCATCGTGTTGTCATGCTCATGACAGTGCTAGAAGAACTTTCATGAGGATCGCAGAGATAAAGACGTAAGCCGAGAAGAACGAATAGCCATTGATAATATTGAAAAAAAATTGGCGGCGCCTCGCCAAAAGAAATGCAACGCGGCGTAAAAATCCGCCACTCCAGCAACACTAAACATAGTGGAACAGATGAAATTATCGGAAAAATTTAGCTTTTACTCACCAACTCATTCCAAGCGACGGCAACATCCCCTACCTAAACTCTTCCCACCAACATGCAAATGACAATCGAATTATCAATGCGGCATAAAACCTGCCGACAACAATCCCGATGCTTTTGTTTGCCTTGTCACCAAAGATGTTAATATGCGTTTAAAAGCTAAAGGATCCGGCTTAGAGCAGATAGACGATTATCGAAATGATAAAGTACTGGATGATGTTGATCTATTAGCAAAGGGTTATGAATTTTTTAAAACCGGATGTTGGGAACAAATTAAATCCGTTAGCACTAAGCACGAAGGCCCTGAAACCATTCATTTAATAGACAAAAAATATTTGCCTCACTGCCATCCAAAAATGTTCATTTTGGATGGCAGTGAATTTGTGGGGAAAATCCTATCACTTAATGACAAACACATTCGTATTCTATATCTTAGCCGCCACCGCTTAATGGGGCAAAAAATTTGGGGAATCAAACCTCGTAATATGGAACAAGCTATGAGCTTGTTTTTACTAAGCTATGAAGATGCCGACATGACCGCGTTAACCGGCCATGCCGGGTCAGGTAAAACACTATTAGCCTTAGCTTACGGCTTACACGCCATTATCGAAGAAAAACGTTTTAATAAAATGATTATTGCTCGTAACACTCCTCTTATCACAGAAGATATTGGCTTTTTACCTGGAACTGAGGAGGAAAAAATGCGCCGTGGCTAGCCGCCTTCGATGACAATTTAGAAGCGCTTCACGGCAGCGATGAGCATAGTGTCAGCAGCATTGAGTACGTTAAAGAAAAAGCGAATATCCAATTTAAATAATTAAATTTTATGCGCGGCCGCTCATTCAATAATGCTTATATTATCATTGACGAAAGCCAAGGTCTCACACAATTCCAATTAAAATCCATCCTCATCCGTGTAGGCTCTAATTCCAAGATTGTCGTATTAGGCAACCTAGCCCAAATCGATAATAAATATATAACGCCGCTAACATCGGGGCCCACCTATCTAGCTGAAAGATTAAAACCATTATGATCATGCCGGCATTATGCATATCAACGGTATTGAACGGAGTCGCCTAGCGGAATTTGCCGAAGAAAACTTATAGCTTTAAAACCAGTCGTACAAATTAATCGAGACCTTTGCACGGAAGATGATTTCCAGATGCCCTTGGGGTATGCTTTCAGGCAATCAAAAATTGCTCCTGTACTTTGATGCATCCTCCCCACCTTGGAGGGCAAGGCAGACCCCAAGGGCACGTAGAAAACACACGATAAATCTGTAGGAACATATTTAGGTAGCTTTGCTGGCCGAAAGCATAGCGCCATAGGCAAACGGAAATAGCCACGATAAGACTTCACTGCAATTTCTGAAAAACACAAACAACGGATAGACAAGCATTGCAAAAACCAATAACCACATTAGACATTGAAGCATCAGGGATTAATGCTAGGGCATATCCTATCGAAATCGGGGTGTCGCTCTCAAATGGAACAACATGGTGCAGCCTTATCAAGCCCGCAGAGTCTTGGACCTATTGGAGCAAAGAAGCCGAAAATATTCACGGGATATCGTATGAAGAGCTAATGACTAACGGAAAAAGCCCTGCGCAGGTGGCCGGAAAGCTCAACAAGCTACTGACGTCCTCAACGGCCTACAGCGATTGCTGGGTTCTAGACCAGCCTTGGCTTATCAAACTTTTCCAACATGCTGGTATCACGCAAACCTTTAGCTTATTAGACATGATGCACATAATGAAAGAGGAGCCCTATGAAAAGCTTGTTGAGACAAAGCACCGCATAGCATTAACCTTAGACTTAGCGAGGCATAGAGCAAGCAACGATGCCCTCATACTACAATTAGCTCACGAAGAATTAAGAAAAAAATATAATTTATCTTAAGGGTATCTCTAAACATTACAATTTTTTCGTAAAAGCAAGGAAGCACCGCGCGAACAACCGCAGTTTACACGTAGTAAATGACTCCCCTGTGCTTAACTTCGAGAGCATGAAAATCATGTACAGGACGTATTTGCATACCGTTTTTGCAGGTGCTAAAAACGGTGACGCAACTATCGCGCAAAAAGGCAATCTTTAGGGCTGGACTTAAAAATTAACTCGGCACTAGGCTCCAAGCTACTCCATCTGCTCTTTCAACCACCTTAACAAAGAACCTTGACGCTGTATAATATGTTGAATTAGCTTTTTTCTATCACTATCTTTTATTTCAATAAATTCAACCCTAAGATAATAAGCCTTGACTTCTGCTAATGATTGACAATCAATCACTCGGCCAACGGCAGAAACCTGCTCAACAGACGCATCAAAAAATAAAGTTAAGTTGATGCTCACTTCTGCCGATAGGCTTTCATCTACTGGAAAAGCTATTCCACACGCACTGATATCGGCCTCTTGAATGCTGTTGTTAGACATTCCACCAGCTAAACTATCGAGCCAAATTAAGGCGACAATCGTATCCAACTTTTTATTAAGCACGTCAATCGCCTGTGTAGCCGCAGGGTCACTAGATTCCAATTTGGCCAACGCTGACTGAACCTCTTGATTATGCACCCCCAGCAACTACTTTACGTTAACCCCCGACTCAGTCGGCGACAACCCATCATCTGAATTATCTTTTATAAGCGTATAATTAAGGCCTATTGCATCGGTAATCCGCAAGAATCGGCGGCGGTCATCACTCGCCACTTTCATTAAAACACTTCTTCCGGTCGTAAGTTAAATAAATAATCTGGCTCAAGATCCAAATCTCGCATAATATTACGGCCTTCTTCTTGAAGAACCTCTTTATCGTCTTCGGAAATCTCTTCGCCTAAACCCTGCCGTATGACAATCTCAACTCGCCGATTACGGGCGCGATTTTCTCTGGTACGGTTATCAACCAAAGGCTGCGTATCGGCCATACCTGACACCTCAAAGCGACGACGATTAATATCGCCGCCCTTCATCAATTCTTCCGCAACAGATACCGCTCGCGAGCTAGACAGCTCCCAATTTGATCGGTAGCGATTGGAGCGTTTAATTGGAATATCATCTGTATGTCCTTGCACCTGAATTTTTCCAGGTTTTTGCGTTAACACTCCACGAATTTCATCCATAACATCAAAGTAATCATCGGCTAATTCATGAGAACCCGATTTAAACGAGCCTTTTTCTCTAATGCGTATAATAATTTTTCTACCTTCTGTTTCTATCTCAATTTCGCCTGCCAATATTTCTGTTTCTAGCGCATCAGCTAACTGCTTTGCGTCTTCTTTAGTTTGATGTATTAACTCTTCTAGTTGTTGCTTAATTCGCAATTTCACACCCGCTTCTTGAGAAACATCACCGGCCTCAACGTCATACTCTTGACTACACTGAACCTCTAAGCTCATCTCAGTAATGTCTTCCGTTTTTTGCCATATTTCATTAATAGGAGTGGGGCTAGGAATTCCGGGACTAAACTCTTGCGCAATAACGCTGGTGCCCTTGGGTACATCGGTAACATTTAATGCGTTCTGAACACCAAAGGCTTGCGCCATTGATCCCGCAAGACGCATAAACTTCATTGCATCCATCTCTGAAAATGACAGCAGCAATACGAAAAAACACATCAACAATGACATCAGATCAGCAAAGGTTGCCATCCACGGAGGCAGTCCCGCTGGGCAGTCGCATTCTGACTCTTCGTCTTCGTTATTCACCCTTTAGCATCCATCTTATTCAGAGAAAAGCTATCCTGCATCTGCGATTTCTCGCTTTGATTCAGGCAAATAATTTCTCAACATACTATCGATAACACGAGGATTTAAACCATTTTGTATGGCTAAAAGAGCGTCGATAACTACATTTTTAACCAACACATCATCAGCTGCCCTTTGCTTTAACTTAGCAGCCATCGGCTCACAAAAAGCATTGGCCAATATTGCACCATACAATGTCGTTAATAGCGCAACTGCCATTGCAGGGCCAATCGATTTTGGGTCTGACATATTTGCCAACATCGCAACAAGACCCACCAATGTACCAATCATCCCCATAGCTGGCGCCATTACAGCCATATTAGTAAAAATTGATGCCCCTAAGGCATGCCGCTTTTCGGCTTCTGTTTTTTCTTTCGATAGTAAACCTTTAACTACATCGGGGTCGTGCCCATCAACTAAGAGCTGAATACCTTTTTTAAGAAAGTCGCTACTCACCTCTTTTCCCTCTAATGATAACAATCCACCTTTACGGGCCTCGTCAGCTAAAGCGACTATTTCATCAATTAACTCAGCCAGATCTACTGCATTGCCTTTAAAACCTTTAACTGCAATTTTTACGAATGCAAGATATTGCCCCAAACTGTACTTGGCCATAACAGCACAAAAGGTACCCCCGAAAACAATCACAACAGAGGGTATATTGATAAACATGGTGATATCACCACTCATCAACATAGTCACGACAATCAGTGCCAAAGCACCTAAAATACCAATCAGTGTTGCTAAATCCACACCCAAACCCCAAACAGTGTATAAAAAATAATTTCGCGACTAACCCTATGTGTAGCCACTTAACGGTACAAGCAAGCATAAAGAGCACTTTGTTTTAGTCTAGACGTTATTTCGCATTTCACATGGGCAAAATAAAGCGAGGGCGTGTTAACATAAACTACGAAATGGCCGACCTGAATGCACTTAACAGATTATTACTTCTGGCCTTTCAGCTTTGTCAAAATGGTTATAAAAACACACTATCCTATTACCAAATATCAACAGCTTAATCCTGTTTCCGAGGAAATTATAAAAGTGAAATCAAAAAAATTAAATTTTGAACAATCTCTCGCAGAACTCGATAAACTTGTCGGTAAATTAGAGGATGGTGAACTATCACTAGAAGAGTCTCTTACCGCTTTTGAGCGAGGAATTAATCTCACCAAAGAATGCCAACTGCACTTATCAGAGGCCGAACAAAAGGTTTCTCTATTGGTCGGCGAAGGGGATAATTTATCTCTTGCCGATTTTGATGAAGCCGAAAACAAATTCTAGCCGAAACTAAGAAAAAATTTAATGTCAGCTTTTACTAAATTTGCTCAAACCCACACTCAACGCGTTAACGACAAACTAAACGACTACCTTAGTCTTGACTCTTCACTCACTGAAAATAAGTCATCCGGATCTCGTCTAGAAGAAGCAATGAGGTATAGCTTACTCAGTGGCGGGAAAAGAATACGGCCCTTATTAGTCTATGCTAGCGCTGAATCTATTGCCGACACGAAGCCTCTGACCGATAAGGCTGCCGCCGCCATTGAATGTATTCATGCCTACAGCCTGATACATGATGATCTGCCCGCAATGGATGACGATGATCTACGACGAGGCCAAGCAACTTGTCATATTCAATTTGACGAAGCAACAGCGATTCTTGCCGGAGACGCCCTGCAAGCCTATGCCTTTGAATTACTAAGCCAGCCCACAAACGGGGCCGATCCCATTAACCAGTTAAAGATGTGCCGGCTACTCTCAAAGGCAAGCGGTGCAAACGGCATGGTGGCGGGCCAAGCAATTGACTTGACCGCAATAAACCAAGAGCTCAACTTAGAACAACTAAGCGCCATGCACAATCTAAAAACAGGCGCACTTATCAGAGCGAGCGTTCTTTTAGGTGCTATCTCTACGGGTCTTGCGACTGACGATCAGCTCAATGCACTCTCTCAGTATGCTGGCGACATCGGTCTAGCCTTTCAAGTACAAGACGATATTTTAGATGTGATATCGGATACAGAGACATTAGGAAAGCAACAAGGGGCTGATATATCTCACAATAAACCCACATTTGTCTCTTTATTAGGAATTGATAAAGCAAAACAAAAAGCAGACCAGCTTTACAGCAACGCTTTGGATTCCCTCAGCAGCTTTGACTATCGAGCCGATAATTTAAGGCACCTTGCTGGCTATATCGTAAAACGTGAACGTTAGAAGCAAGAATACCCCTTTTTAAACTAGGCAATTACTTGCCAAAACAATATAATACTTTATTCATACTTGGCCTATTTTTTATGTGTAGTGAAATCCCATTAACCCGCCCCTCAGCCCCTCTGCTGGATACTATTAATGATCCAGCAGATTTACGCGAGTTAAATGAAAAGCAACTACTCGATTTAGCCGATGAGCTACGACAATATTTACTCTATTGCGTAGGGCAAACAGGCGGCCACTTGGGCGCCGGGCTTGGCGTAGTTGAACTCACCATTGCCCTGCACTATGCCTATAATACCCCTAGTGATCGCTTAGTATGGGATGTGGGCCATCAAACTTATCCGCACAAAGTCTTGACTGGCCGTCGCGAAGAAATGCTGAGCATGCGCCAATATCAAGGTTTATCTGGCTTTCCTAAACGCAGTGAAAGTGAGTTCGACACCTTTGGTGTAGGTCACTCAAGCACTTCTATTAGCGCGGCCCTGGGTATGGCCGTAGGTAATGATTTAGCCGGCTTAGATAATAAGCATGTTGCAATTATTGGTGACGGCGCAATGACAGCGGGCATGGCATTTGAAGCACTCAACCACGCGGCTCACACCAAGAAAGATCTCTTAGTTATCCTTAACGATAACAATATGTCGATTTCACCTAATATTGGCGGCCTAGCCACTTACTTTTCCAAAATATGGGCCAGCCAGTTCTACAATGCCTTACGAGAAAACAGCAAACGCGTATTAACCAAAATCCCCCGCGCCTGGGAAGCTGCAAGACGAACCGAAGAACATGTTAAAGGCTTAGTCTCTCCCGGCACTCTTTTTGAAGAAATGGGCTTTAATTACGTTGGTCCCATTGACGGACACGATCTTCCAGAGCTTGTTAGCTATATGAACAAACTGCAAAAGATCAAAGGCCCTAAACTACTGCATATTATCACCCAAAAAGGTAAAGGCTTTTCACCCGCAGAAGCAGACCCGGTTGGCTACCATGCACTCAACAAATTAGAACCCAAAACCTCTGCAACGGTTGCGGCAAAACCCAGTGCGCCAAAATATCAAGACGTATTTGGCCAATGGCTCTGCGATATGGCGGCGCAAGATGAAAAGCTAATTGGCATTACTCCGGCGATGTGCGAAGGCTCTGGTATGGTTGAATTTGCCAAACACTTTCCCGAACGCTATCACGATGTCGCCATTGCCGAACAACATGCCGTCACCTTCGCCGCCGGTATCGCCTGCGAAAACCAAAAACCTGTTGTCGCTATTTATTCCTCCTTTCTACAACGCGCTTATGATCAACTTATTCACGATGTAGCACTACAAAACTTAGACGTCACGTTTGGCATTGATCGTGCTGGAATTGTTGGTGAAGACGGTCCAACCCACGCAGGCAGTTTTGATTTAAGTTTTATGCGCTGCATTCCAAATATGATTATCGCTGCACCGAGCAATGAAAATGAATGCCGACAGCTACTCTATACTGCTTATGAATATAAAGGACCTTCTGCCGTACGCTACCCTCGCGGCAAAGGCACTGGCACCAGAATAGAAAAAAAAATGCAGCTTTTACCCATCGGGAAAGGCCTAACGGTTCGTAATGGCAAAGACATTGCCATTCTCAACTTCGGCACACTGCTGCCCGCCGCTCTCGACGCCGCCGACAAATTAAACGCCACCGTTTGCGATATGCGCTGGGTCAAACCTTTAGACGAAACATTATTAAACGCACTGTCCGCCTCTCATAAATTAATTGTTACCCTCGAAGAAAATAGTATTGCCGGTGGTGCCGGTAGCGGCGTTGCCGAGTACCTTTCTTCACAAGGTATATTAATCCCCGTATTGCATCTAGGCTTACCCGATATTTATATCGACCATGGCCAACGCGAAAAAATATTAAAAGCCATTGGCCTGGATAGTGAAGGCCTATCACAATCGATAATTGATCGCTTTAAGTTATTATCTGGCGAAAAAATAAATAAAGCACTTTAACCTCATGCTTTATTTTAATTTTTCATTCGGAATATAAGCCTACCTCCCCTCTGTTAGTGCTGAACATTAGTACCGAACTGGGTTCTGTCGCAATTTATTCCGGCCTAGGTAATCATTTGGCATCTTTAATATTCGAGGAAAGCTTCATTGTTAATTTTATAGGCGCTCACGACCCAAAGGAAGTCATAACGATCTGATCGCGAGTTTAACGGGCATGACATCAATAACACTGGACATGAGCACCCCTAACTTAATCGCTCGCACGAGAAGTTGGCGAATTAACTGGATCATTTGGTCTTATTTTCCGTCGAAACCACCGAAACCGATAATGCCATACCCAACAAAAAAACCCGCACCTCGCTACAGCAATTACAGAGTCCGGACTGCCAACACACGCTGCAGTAATAATTTCACTCCATACCAAGCTAGTATACGTATTCATATATTGAGACCTTTTTACGTAAAATGGCTTTCGTACAAAGGTCTCGTATTGATTTAGTGTTATAAAGCCGGTCTTTATTTCGCTAGCAATATTGCCGTGTACAGGCTGCAGCCATTCCCTACGATGATAAAAAAAGTCAAAATAATGCGCCAGATATATAAATAACTTTCATAAAATTCTTATCTCCTTTGGGCATTATCTCATTTATGCATTTAGGTTTACCTATATACGCCTTTTACCCGTGCTAATTGCACACTTAGTGGACCGTGTACGATCGTAATTGCTTTCGCATTGAGGCATACCGCTATTTAGCAAATAGTAAGGGAGCGAGCTGACTGCGGATAGCCGTTCAAGAGCATTATTAACACCTCAAGCACGGTAAGTACTGTAAAGATGTTTTCCTCCGCCTCCACAAGGGCCCGGCACTATGACTTTGCAGTGGTTATTGTTGGTGCCGTTTTTCTTGTTATGGTTGGGGGTCTACTCTGTTGTAATCTCGACACCTTCATACGTATGCGTCAAGCTCTCACTGAACATAATAGCGTCAAGCGGAGATGATTTAGCAAAAGCAAGGTTTGGGGTAGCTAACAAACAAAGAATAAGTAAGGCACCTACTTGGTATTTGATAGACATTTTGAAATTCCTATATATAAGTTGTTGGGGTTATAGTTATGTGTCAAAGCCTTTGCAAAAGTTCGCTCTCTAAAAAAAACTCTATTATGGAGCCTAGAATGATGTTGAGTACCGCTGGCTGAATTAACCTAAAGCCAATGCAGAATCTACTTATCTTCGTATTGACGGAAAACCGGTTTACAGACTAGCGGCGAACTGACTTTAAGATTTATTATTTTTTTAAAGCCAGTACCTAGAATTAATACCTGCGTTTATTATTGCTTGATTTTTTCTTGGGTGTTCACCCGCTCTTTAATCCCTCTAGACCAAACCTCACGGCTTAGCCCTTGCCCTTCGCTAGTAGTTATATCTGATAGTAGTATAAATCGCTGACGATGGTGACCTTCCTATAGAGTACTTTCACCTCATTAGTTCATGCCCATGCTGGGTGCACACAAGGGTAACACCCCGCATATTAATACCTAGGAATTTAATAATAATGACGTGGGAAAGGTTTGGTTACATTTTCCGGAAGGTAAAATAAACTATTAAGGCTAAAAAGTGCTAATAAAACTGTCGATAGGACAATTCTTACTATCGGGTCAGAGGGGCTATTTACCCCGCCTGTCCACAGAATAGTGCGTACGGGTCTCACACACGGCTCCTCACATTAAACATGACCAACGACGAAGGCTAAGCCAGTGTTCCTGCTTATCGGTCGAACGAATAAACTGCTTCAACTCACTAATAAAATACGCGTTAGGATAAGCTCGTTCGACGGCATTGCTGCGTGAAAGAGCCCAGCGTTTATTATTCGTGAATACTGCGTTAGCGGACATTCGACGACTCACTCCTTTTTTTTAGTTTATTAAATAAATTCCGACGACTTTTCTACTGATCAATAATTCGCGAGCGTAGTCGGCGCCTTATGTGCACTTCTATTTCCACCAATTGAGCCGGAAACTGGGTTAGACTGTAATAGCTCGACCAACCTCTATACTAGCGATTAATCGCGGCCATAGTTGTTTCCAGTTTCTGATGGGTTTCTCTTGGAGTTAATTCCTTGACTCGTTTCATTGCTCTAACCACAGACTTTAAGTATATGGTAATGAGGCCCTTAACGATGGTCAAGCCTAGGAACTTAATGTCTTTTGATTTCGCCACTTGGCTATTATCTTTATTAACCACAAGCTTGTGTGTCTTTTCAATGAATACACTCACGCTTGTTATCACTCGCTCGGCCGCCTTAGGCGACGTCACGAAGATATTGCAGTCGTCGGCGAATCGACAAAATTCCAACTCGCGGGACTCGAGCTCTTTATCCAGCTCATCTAACACGATGTTACTCAATAATGGACTGAGAGTGGAAGCCCTTGAACAAACCCCTCTAGTGAGGCCGACACCACGCTATTCTTGATGATGCCGCTGCAGTGGTTATAGGTTTCTTTCGGCACCCTTGCATCGGCTACTTATTTCCTCCTTCCAGGGCTATGGGCGGACTTTCACCACCTAGACAACTAACATGCCAGTCACACACGCTGGTTTTTGCCATGCCACTTCGTTCCATCTTGTGGCAAAAAAAGCTACGTAAAAACCACACGTTAACTCAGCGTTAAAAATTCTACCGATGGCAGAAAAGTGGAATGAGCAGACGTTTATATACTTATCCATCACTCAATGAATATCTAAACAACACAATAAAACTACACATCCAAATAATCCAATATCCCCTGCGCCGCTTCACGCCCTTCCCAAATAGCCGTGACCACTAAATCAGAACCACGAACCATATCGCCGCCGGCAAACACTTTGGCATTAGTGGTTTGAAATTTATATTCTTGGTGCTCGGGAGCAACTACTCCACCCCAACCATTTACTTCGACCTTATTTTGACCAAACCACTCTTGCGGATTCGGGTTAAAACCAAAGGCAACTAAAACAACATCTGCAGGTAAAATTTCTTCACTGCCGGGAATCGCTTGCGGACGACGGCGGCCGTTTTCATCTGGCTCGCCTAGTTCAGTTGTTACAAATTTAACGCCTTCGATTTTGCCATTTCCAGAGCCCGCAATAACTTCAACTGGCTGACGATTAAATAAAAACTCTACCCCTTCCTCTTTCGCGTTAACCACTTCACGCTTAGAACCAGGCATATTTTCTTGATCACGGCGATAGGCACAAGATACACTCGCAGCACCTTGGCGAATAGCGGTGCGGTTACAATCCATGGCCGTATCACCACCCCCAAGCACCACAACACGTTGACCTTCGACGCTAATAAAATCGGCAGGATCTTTTTCAAAGCCTAAATTTCGATTAACGCTCGCGACCAAGAAAGGTAAGGCATCATAAACACCAGGTAAGTTTTCACCGGGAAAGCCGCCTTTCATATAGGTATAGGCTCCCATTCCCATAAACACAGCGTCGTATTCTAGGAGCAAGTCAGCCATTGAAATATCTTTACCTATGTCTGTATTAAGCCGGAACTCAATACCCATTTCGGTAAAAATTTCACGACGACGCTGGAGTACAGATTTTTCTAATTTAAATTCGGGAATACCAAAGGTTAACAAACCGCCAATCTCTGGGTACTTATCAAATACGACAGGCTTAACACCGTTGCGTACCAATACATCAGCACAACCAATACCCGCAGGACCCGCACCAATGACGGCAACTTTTTTATTCGTCCATGTCACACTTGACATATCGGGCTTCCAGCCCATTGCGAATGCGGTATCAGTAATATACTTCTCGGCATTACCAATGGTCACGGCACCAAAGCCATCATTCAATGTACAGGCACCCTCACACAAGCGATCTTGCGGACACACTCGCCCACAAACTTCAGGCAAGGAGTTAGTTTGGTGACTTAATTCAGCAGCCTCAAAGACATTACCCTCTGAAATTAATTTTAACCAGTTAGGGATAAGATTATGAACAGGGCATTTCCATTCACAATAAGGGTTACCGCAATCAAGACAACGGTGAGACTGATCTTTAACTTCATCTTTTGTAAAAGGATTATAAATCTCTACAAACTGTTGGGTGCGAGAACTCATATCCTTTTTTTCTGGATCTTGCCGGCCGACGTCCATAAACTGAAATACATTATCTAAACGTTTTGCCATAACTACTACCTCACAACTTCTTTAAAACAATCTGCCCGTCACAGTCTAAGCAACATCTTGAACTGGTTTGGCGTGATCCAACAATTGATCGATAGACGATGCCTTGGGCTTGACTAGCCAAAACTGTTTGACCACCACATCAAAATCATCCAATAAGCGCTGCCCCCACTGACTACGCGTTTCCAAGACAAACTCTTCAATCACATTACGCAAATAATTCGCATGGTCAGGTCGACGATCCATACGGTGCAGATCAATTAACTCATCGTTATATTTTTTCTCGAAGTCATTGCTCTGATCCAAAACATAAGCAAATCCACCGGTCATGCCAGCACCGAAGTTGACACCAACCTTTCCCAGTACTGCAACCATTCCACCGGTCATATATTCGCAACAATGATCTCCCGCTCCCTCTACTACCACTAGGGCACCCGAGTTTCTAACGGCGCAACGTTCACCCGCACGACCGGCCGCAAACAATTGCCCACCGGTTGCACCATAAAGGCAGGTGTTACCCATAATGCTGGTATCTTGACTAGCAAAATGAGAATTATCTGGTGGACGAATCACAATTTTACCACCGGCCATACCTTTACCAACATAGTCGTTGGCATCTCCTTCGAGATAAAGATACAAACCACCCGCATTCCAAACACCAAAACTCTGACCGGCTATACCATTTAGGATTAGCGTGACCGGGTGATTTGCCATACCCTGGTTGCCGTAACGTTTGGCAATCTCACCGGATAAACGAGCCCCAATGGAACGGTCGCAATTAGTCAGAGTGTATCGATAGTCCCCACCTAGTTTCGCTTCAATAGCGGGCAAAATATCCACAACCATCTGCTCTGCTTTTTCCCCCTTATCAAAGGGAGTGTTTTTACTCAGCTGACAGAACTGTGGCTTGCTTTGCAAGAATTCGTCGGTATGGATAATAGGGCTTAAATCCAAATGTTGTTGCTTTGCGGTTTCACCGTCAATGGCCGTTAATAAATCAACGCGGCCAATCAACTCTTCTAGCGAACGCACACCAAGGCTTGCCATCCAGCGGCGAGTCTCTTCGGCCACAAAGCGGAAGAAGTTCATCGCCATTTCAACCGTGCCAATATAGTGCTCTTTGCGTAAATCCTCTCGCTGAGTTGCAACACCTGTGGCACAGTTATTAAGGTGACAGATTCGCAAGTACTTACATCCCAAGACAACCATAGGGCCTGTACCAAAACCAAAGCTCTCTGCACCCAAAATGGCGGCTTTGATGACATCGAGACCCGTTTTTAAGCCACCATCCGTTTGTACTCGCACCTTATCGCGTAGATCATTGGCTCGCAGAGTTTGGTGAGTCTCACTCAGACCCAACTCCCAAGGAGAACCTGCATAGCGAATAGAGGTCAAAGGGCTCGCGGCGGTACCACCATCGTAACCAGAAATTGTAATTAGATCAGCATATGCTTTAGCAACACCAGCAGCGATAGTGCCCACACCGGGACGTGACACCAGCTTTACGGATACTAATGCGTAGGGATTGACCTGCTTGAGATCGTAGATTAACTGCGCTAGATCTTCGATAGAATAAATATCGTGATGTGGCGGTGGCGATATCAATGTGACACCGGGCACGGAATAACGCAGCCGGGCAATCAGTTCATTCACCTTACCACCGGGCAATTGCCCACCCTCACCGGGCTTAGCACCTTGAGCTACTTTAATTTGCAGGACCTCAGCATTAACCAAATAGTGTGGCGTAACACCAAAACGGCCAGAAGCGACCTGTTTAATCTTGGAGCAACGCTGAGTCCCATAGCGTTCGGGGTCTTCGCCACCTTCACCGCTGTTGGAACGGCCACCCAAACGGTTCATGGCTTCCGCCAAGGCCTCATGCGCTTCGGGAGAAAGTGCACCCAAGGACATACCTGCAGAATCAAAGCGCTTTAAAATTGTCTCAATTGGCTCAACTTCATCAAGCGGCACCGGTGGCACATCGTCACGCAATTCAAGCATATCCCGCAAGGTGGTAATGGGTCGATTATTGATCAGCTCGGCAACCTTCAGCCAATCATTAAAATCCCCCGTTCGCACAGCCTTATGCATACCCTGAATGACATCGGGGTTGTAGGCATGGTATTCCTGACCATGGACATATTTAAGAATGCCGCCGGGAGAAATCGGCTTGCGTTTTTTCCAGGCAGATTTAATCAATATCTTTTGATCGTTTTCCAAATCATCAAAACTTGCGCCCTGAATACGGCTCACTGTCCCGGGGAAACACAACTCAATGACCCGTTTATCCAAGCCCACTGCTTCAAATAATTGAGCTCCACGATAGGAGGATATGGTTGAAATACCCATCTTCGATATGATTTTCAGCAGCCCTTTATTCATGCCCTTAATGTATTGTTGAGACGCTTGCGCCACGTCCATCACAACCTCACCCGTTGCAATCATGTCATTAATAACGCTAAAGGCGAGGTAAGGGTAAACAGCGGTAGCTCCAAAACCAATTAAACTTGCAGCATGGTGTGGATCGCGCGCGGTGCCAGTTTCAACAATAATGTTACAGTCACAACGCAAGCCTTCTTCAACAAAACGATGATGAATAGCACCGACAGCAAGCAGGGCCTGCATCGGTAATTGACCGGATGTAATATTTTTATCCGTCAAAACAATCAACAACGCACCTGATTTAACCGCCGACATCGCAGTGTCAACCATGCGCATAATCGCCTGCTCCAGTGATAATTCACTGGGACGATAATGTAAGCTCAGTTCACGGAATGGATAGCGCGCATTTTCACCCGTTAACGCGGCAAAAACCGCTGGAGAAAGAATAGGTGTTTTTAAAATTAGGCGATTTGCATGCTCAGGCGTTTCACTATACACCGATAGCTCACGGCCAAAACAGGTCTCCAAGGACATCACAATCGCTTCACGCAAAGGATCTATCGGCGGATTAGTTACCTGAGCAAACTGTTGCCGAAAAAAGTCATACAAAGGACGCTGCTGCCGAGACAATACCGCCATTGGTGTATCATCTCCCATGGAACCAATAGCTTCTTGCCCACCTTCAGCCATAGGTCTCAAAACTTGGATCCGCTCCTCATTGGATACTTGAAAGAGCTTCATATGGGTTTCGAGATCATCTCCCTCCAAACCAACGATAGGTGTTTCATCAACGACCAAGCGTTGTGAGTGATCGCTCAACCATTGCCGATAAGGCTTTGTCGACTTAAGCTGTTGATCGATGTCATCGGTATGAAATAATTGGCCGGTTTCAGTATCGACAGACAGAATCTGACCTGGTCCCAAACGCCCTTTAGCAACCACATCTTCTGGCTTATAGGCATGCACGCCCACCTCGGAGGCGACGGTTATTACATCGTCATTAGTGAGAACCCAACGAGAAGGGCGTAAGCCATTGCGATCTAATGTGCAAACTGCATAACGACCATCGGTTACTACCAGTCCAGCGGGGCCATCCCACGCCTCCACATGCATGGAATTGTATTCATAAAATGCGCGTAAATCTTCATCCATCGTTGGCGTATTTTGCCAAGCAGGTGGCACCAACATACGAATAGCACGGTGAAGATTCATACCTCCCACGTGTAATAATTCCAACATATTATCAAGACTGGAAGAGTCTGAACCTGAGCGATTGACCATGGGTGCCAAAACCGATGGATTAGGCAGCAAATCACAGACAAACTTATGCATCCGCGCTGTTGCCCAGTTACGGTTACCGGTAATGGTATTGATTTCACCATTGTGCGCCAGCATCCGAAAAGGCTGAGCCAAGGGCCAGCGAGGCATAGTATTAGTAGAAAAACGCTGATGAAAAACACAGATAGCGGTTTCAACTTCTGGATTGGCCAAATCAGGGAAGAAATGTGGCAAATCAACCGGCATCATCAAACCCTTATAGGAAACAATGCGAGGGCTCAGACTAGCCACATAAAACAAGTCATCGTTGCGCAACTGCTTATTGGCTTCACGTCGGGCAATCAGTAATTTGGCAGAAAATTCTTGCTCAGTGAGATACTTCGGCTTATCAATAAAGACCTGCTTAAACTGAGGCACACTATTGAGCGCTATAGGCCCCAAGTATTCATTATTGGTGGGCACATCACGCCACGCGACAACAGGAATACTTTCTTTGAGCATGGATGCTTCAAATACTGACTGAGCTCGAATGGCGTCTTGGTCGCACTGCCCCAGCATAATAGCGCCAACTGCATAGTATTCAGATAGCTCAACACCACTTTCAGCCTTAACCGCTTTTCGAAAAAATTTATCTGGCTTTTGCAGCAACAGACCACACCCATCGCCCGTCTTTCCGTCAGCAGCAATGCCGCCGCGGTGGGTCATACAGGTTAGCGACTCAATCGCATTCTCTAGAATACTATGGCTGGCTTTACCCTTAATGTGGGCAATTAAGCCGAAGCCACAGTTATCCTTAAACTCATCTAAGCTATAGAGGCCTTTAGTCATAAGCGGTCTCTCAAATGTAATGACTCAATTGTAATGGACACAGAAAAAACAAACTCAGTGGCAGATATATACTCGCAACCAAAATAATCAGATCGCCCTAATATAAGTTAAGACGGTGACCCTTATTTTTCTGTGAGTACAGTATTTTATGGGTGTCTCTGTAGTTGCTTACTCGTCGCTGCACGACAGGCGTAACACCTACTCGATAGAACTGATTTTTGATTAGCAGATTTTTTAAGGGGAGGATAATTAGCCCCCCTAGACAGAAAACCCCCTAGTCAGAAGGGCTTAATTAAAGTGATACTAACCTTTCACTAGCAATTTGGCAATGAAAGGCTATAAAAAATATTTATATACAGGCCATAAATGCACTTATTTGGTGCGTGGCGCGCTGATTTCCCGCTTTAAGTCCGATACTTTTCTGGGCCAAGGGCCTCTATTGACCTGATCTTGCGGTAGTGACTCTATAGCCCTACGAGCAAAGTTACTGCTGGCATACTTTCCCACAACAACAATATACCAAGGCTTACCATCACGTCCGATCTCAACTAAACGCAGAGCGCTCTTATTAGGCTGGGAAACGATAAATCTCTTTACGCTTTTTTTTTGTGCAGCGGCAATAACCTGCAACACATATTCCGAGTCATTCAGCGACAACAACCACTCTTTATCCTCAGACAAAGACGTGCTAGCCTTAGCCTCCCTAGATTTAGAAACCTCAATGGTTTTTGGCAAAGAGTTCTCGGTAGTTGTTAAGTTAGATTGTTCGATACGCAATAACTCAGCCTCTTTTTTGAGTTCCTGCTTGAGAGATTCCTGTAAAGCCAGCTGTGAGCTCTGCGGTAAAGATGGAAGAGCAAGATTAACTGGCTCAGCTCCTTTTATCGGCTTTACTAACGGGGATTTATTTCTACTTTCAGAAGGAAGAACTTTTGCTGCGCTTTGTTCAGATGCGGCCCCACCTATAAAGGCTAAATCCTGCCCCCGTAGTAAAGAGGCACCTTTATTCAACCCTATCTCGGTCGAGCCCCCCGCCTTAATCTTTAGTAAATTACTGGGCTTATTAGGCTCAATACCCGAGGGCCCTACTAAGCCATTTTCAACGGCTTTCTGAGATGCAGAATTCAACCCCGTGAGAACTTCTACATTACCTTGGCTCTCTATACTATCATCACTGGTATCTCCATCATCATTTCCCATATAAATCAAAGCCAAGATCAAACCAGCAAGCAAAACAACTAACAGTGCCATATGTATTAATGGTAGACCCGGTGCCGAAGAGTTTTCCTCTTCTATATCAAAATCTTGCTGAAATATATGCCTGTCAGCAACTCGACTGATCTGAGCGGGATAGCCCTCACTCTCGTTCCATATAGATTCTACTTGGCGCTCATCCAAAAGTTTTTCACTCGGATAACCCGCAGCTGTCAATTTGAAATCCAAATACTCTTTTGTATCCTGACTTGTAAAGGGGTTTAATGTGACGTCATAAACTAATACATCAAACATATCAAAATGATCGAGCCGATCAACCAAGCTCTTTTGTCCACTCATAAGAATATGTAAATGTTGACCTTGATGCCCCTGTAACAAACTAATCAGCGCGGATAGAATGCTATCGTTCAGCATATGAGCGTCATCAATGATCACAACAACGCGATTCATACTCCCTTCAGCCATTGCATGCCGCAGGGTCGCTATCATCTCACCAGCTGAGGGTACTGAGCTTACTGGCAATTCAAGCTGAGAAATTATTTGAGAAAAGATATTCTCCGGCGTCATTGACTCATCACTATTTATGAAACAGCAAAATGCTGTTTCTGATAACTCAAAACGCGCCTGATTAAGGAATGTTGTTTTACCAACGCCGTCATCGCCTATTGCGGCAACTAGGTTATTGCCAAATTGACATAGATGAATTACTTCATCTAACAAAATACGGCGATCTGAACCACTAAAGAAAACATGATTCATAGAAGGGGAAAAAGGGTCGGGAAGTGCATTCATGCCGATAGCATGGGGGCTTGTCGAAAACTGGTTTACAGGCTGAGGGGCATCTATGCGATCAGTAACACTAGCCGAGCCGACATCATGAGACATAATAACTCACCTTGTTTAGCGCCTTTGATTTATTACTTTATTTATCAGATTCTAGGTTATTATGGAGGCTAACCCTTTAGATGAAACAAATCAAGACCGAACGTTTTATACATTATACATAAAATCTATGGCAGGCAAACAAGAAGACTCCGCATCCTTTTTTCCTCCGTACCCTTTTTGCTTTGCTTAACTGGCTCTATGCGCTCGGATAGAGCTTATTATCTGATCTTGTGTAACCTCGGATGTGACAATAGCGCAACCTATTTTTTCCAAAAGAACCAGTCGTAGACTTCCATCGATGACCTTTTTATCGACCGCCATTAACTCTAAAAAATGATTGTCAGCCATCCCCATCGGAACGATAACGGGTAAACCAGCAAGCATCAATAATCGAGACAAGCGATCAACTTCTCTGCCTTCTATCCAACCTAGCTGGGAAGATAACTCAAGCGCTAACACCATTCCTATTGCTACAGCTTCGCCATGCAACCAGACACCATAACCTTGCGAAGACTCTATAGCATGCCCGAAAGTATGACCTAAGTTTAATATCGCACGAATACCATTCTCTTTTTCATCCTGACTCACTACATCAGCTTTATTTTGGCAGGAGCGAAAAATTGTTTCGGCTAAAACCGTCTCATCAAGCACTAACAAGGCGCCTATACTGTCTTCAAGCCATTGATAAAACCCACTATCGTTTATCAATCCATATTTAACCACTTCGGCAACACCAGCAGATAGCTCACGCTTAGGTAAAGTATTTAATACGTCAATATCGATGATTACCGCTTGTGGCTGATGAAAAGCCCCTATCATATTTTTCCCTAAGGGGTGGTTAACGCCCGTCTTGCCACCAACAGATGAATCAACTTGAGATAACAATGTAGTTGGCACTTGGATAAAATTAACGCCTCGCTGGTAGCTTGCCGCAGCAAAGCCCGTCATATCACCTACAACTCCACCCCCTAAGGCTATCAATGTAGTGCTGCGATTATGTTTTTTCTCAAGTAAACAGTCATAAATTTTCATCACTGTATCTTGTGTTTTATATTGCTCTCCATCAGGTAAAACTACCGTGTCAACTTGGTAATCGAGGGATAACAAGTCAATCAAAGCACTCAAATAAAGCGGTGCAATAGTCTCATTCGTCACCACACAAACTTGCTTGCCGTTTATATAAGGCGAGAAATATTTCCTATCGGAAAGTAAACCTTTACCAATAAAGATGGGGTAACTACGATCACCTTTTAGCTCTACTGTTAACGCCTGCACATTCATAATATCAATTAAATTCTTTCGTTATTTCTCTAGCAACTAATTTAGGACTGCGAGTATCAGTGGTAACAATATGAGTCGCAACCTCACGATAAAGCGGATCTCTTTCTAACAATAGGTCAATAATTTTTTGGCGTGGATTAACAACCTGCAATAGGGGTCTTTTTTTATCTTTATCGGTTCTACGAACCAAATGCTCAGCATCAGCAAATAGATAGATCACTCTATCTGCTTGCTTCAATAACTTGCGATTTTCTTGGCTGAGTATAATGCCACCACCCGTGGCCAAAACAAGAGATGGCTCATTCATTAAATCCTTGAGTACAGATGCTTCACGCTGACGAAAACCAGCTTCACCTTCGACATCAAAGATCCACGGAATGTCGGCACCGCAAAGCTCTTCGATAACGTGATCAGTATCTTTGAAAGGAATATTTAGCTGCTTTGAAATAAGACGGCCAATAGTAGACTTACCGGCCCCCATAGGGCCGACAAGTACAATTTTCTGAGGGAGATACATTAATCAATCAATGTATCAGATAAAATCCGGGGGGTAATAAAAATAAGTAGCTCTTGCTTTTCTTCACTTTCTATATTTTGACGGAATAAGCGGCCTAAGAATGGAATATCACCTAATAACGGTACTTTGGTTACACCCTTGATTGTAGACTGCTGAAATATCCCACCTAGAACAATAGTTTGTCCATCACCAACCAGTACCTTAGTATTTAACTCGGTAGTATCGATAATAGGAACAGCTGACTGATTAGAAATGATTTCAGCAGAGCTAACCGAATCCTGATTGATTTTTAAGTCCATAATAATTCTATTATCAGGTGTGATCTGCGGTGTCACATCTAGCTTTAACACTGCTTCTCGAAACTGAATACTCACACCATCATCAGTAACCACCTGGTAAGGGATTTCTTGACCCGACTCAATGGTAGCCTGTTGCTTATCGCCAGTGATCACTTTTGGTTGAGATACAATTTCAGCCTGGCCAGAACTTTCAAAGGCTGTTAATTCAAGCTGTAAAAGTACTTTGCTGTTTAAAAAACTAATAGCAAATGAGCCGGCTTGGCTTGGTGCAGCTAAATCAACCACGTTATTTTCAATGATATCTGTACTATTAGCTCCATTAAAAAAACCAAGGGGCCGACCATCATCACCGCCGTCATCGGAAAAAGAACTCAATGATCCACCGGCTTCATAATCCCTACCATTTCTTGTACCCCCAGCAATCCCACCCCAGCGCACACCGATTTCTTTACTGAAGTCGCTATTTGCCACAACAATTCGCGCCTCAATCATTACTTGCCGAATCGGGATATCAACCTGCTCGATCAACAATTTAAATTGTACAATTTTTTCTTCAGTCTCAGTGAGAATAATTGAGTTAGTTCGCTCGTCAACGATAGCAGAGCCACGAGTAGAGAGAATACCTTTAGTACTTTTAGAGCCGCTCTCACCAGAACTGTCATCGTCAGAGTCTTCTCCGCTAAACAACTCAAAAATATCTTTCGCATTGGCATAACGAACTCGAATAAACTCTGTTCTTAACGGTGCCAACTCTTGCAGCTGATTTCGCGTTTCTATTTCTTGGCGCTCTCGCTCAGCTATTTCAGCCGCAGGCGCAACCAACAAGACATTGCCCAATTGCCGCTTATCCAAGGACTTAGATTTTAAAACTAAGTCCAAAGCTTGATCCCAAGGTACATTATCTAAACGTAAAGTAATATTACCTTCAACCGTATCACTGGCAACTAGATTCAAACCCGTTACATCGGCAATAATTTCTAATACTGCACGTACTTTAATATCTTGAAAGTTTAGAGACAGCTTTTCGCCTACATACTTAAACCGATCCTTCTTCGCTGCCAGCTCTTCTTCAGTCAGCGGCTTAACCGTAATCACGTACTGATTATCTGTTTGATAAGCCAGATATTCGTAATCACCAACAACATCAATCGAAAACTGTGCATTATTTCCGTCAGAAATAGACTCGATAGTTTTTACCGGGGTAGCGAAATCCACCACATCGAGGCGACGGCGAAGCTCGGATGGCAAATCTGTATCGACGAAGCTCACTACAACACCGCTCGCGCCCTCTTCAATATCAACGGCAACTTTTGGTTCGGAAAGTGTTAGCAATACTGTACCACCACCCTCTTCCGTACGACGAAAATCAACATTGGTTATGCTGCGATTAGTTTTATCTGTAAAACTTTGGCGAGACTCTTCATTTTCTTGCTGACGCGTAAATGTTTGAGCTCTCCCACCACCCTCAATGACGGCCACAACAGTGTTACCTTCGATAGAGGTGCTGTAGGTTGACGGAGAAACCAGATTAATAATAAATCGGGTGCGGCCACCACTTTCTAAGACAACGGCGCTTTTAGCATTACCGAAAGAGAGGGGGAATTTTTTTTCTTTTAATGTATTCTTAGTCCCTTCAAAATCAAGCACAATTCTGGCTGGCTGCTCTATCGAATACCCTTTGGGGTTAACGGGCACATCAGTAAATTGAGCGCGCACCTCAATCCTGCCTCCGGGAAGTTCTGCAAACTGGACAGCGTTTAAGGTAGCCGCGGTTACGCCAGCAGAAAATAGACTGATCGATACAAAAGCACCCAGTACAAGCGACAAAGAACGAAAGGGATTAACTACCCGAGAGAAAAATTTTGCTGCACTTCTAATTGTTAAAAAGGTATTGGCTAAAGAGGTATTAGTTGCGGATGAATGTGCCATAGTAGGAACCCTTTGAAGCTTGCTAGTTCTAATTGTTGTTATCGTATTTGCCATCTATTTTTCTTCCGCCGTTTTTAACTGCAGTATATTAGGTCGCTCAAGCCAACCTTCACCACTGGCAACAATTTCTATTAAATCTATCTTATCTTCAGTTAAGTTTATTATTTTACCATTATTGCGGCCGACATGGTTTCCGCTACGCACTCGTTCAATGGAGCCATCTGGATCGCTAATCAACACCCAGAGCGCTCCATCTTTTCTGAGAGTCCCTACCATATTGAGACTGGATAAATCATATTGCTCTAGACGCTCTTTTTTGCGGGTTGCATCTGGTTTAACGTTAACAGAAGAGGAAAACATTTGCTTTTTCAGCTCCACTGAAACCGGCCTATCAAAGGGACTACGCAAACTATAAGCATCGTAAATAAAAGACTCATAAGGCACAATTTTTGGAGCTTCTTTAATTTTCCCAGGAGGCCGGCGCTTATTTTCGGCTATAAAATCCTGTAAATCCTCATGGGATTCCGATGAGTTACAGCCGCTTATAAAGACAATAGCAGTAAAAGCTAGAACAAAGAAAAAATATGGTTTCATTATGGGCTACCTACTTCATCGGGGGAGTGGTAACGATATGTTTTAGCGTCGACAGTCATTTGCAACAATGATGACTGACCCTTATCTTGCGCAATCGTGAAGTCATGCAAGGTCACGATACGAGACATGCCCGCCACGCTACTAATAAAAGTCCCAAAGTCATGATAAGAGCCTTCGACAATAATCTCGATCGGCAACTCAACATACACATCGCCAACCGACTCTTGCTGCAATTTAATACTGACTATTGTTAGGCCGCTTTTTCGGCCTTTATCATCGATATCGTCTAACAAGCCTGGCACTTCTGTTTTTTCAGGTAACTGCGAGACTAGAAAATCGAAATCCGTCTCCATTTTATCCATCAAGTCCTTGTGCTGTTCAAGGGTTGCAGCCTGAAAAGCCTTTTGCTGGAAAGTCTGTTTAAGTGAAACTTCAGTCGCCGTTTCACGATCCAGCTCTTGGTATAGATCCTTTATTAGGAAAAAGTAAGCTGCTGATAAAACAGCAATACCGGCAACTAACCAGACAAAGAGCCTTCCAGCCAAGGGCCAGACACCGATGCGAGACCAATCAATATCGCTAACATCTAAATTATTAAGTTGATCTAATGTATCTTGCAAAGCCATATCAGAAACTAACCTCCCTTTTCTTCATTAGGAGAAACTGCTTGCACAGACAACTCAAATTGATCAGAGATAACATTTTTTAAATTAGGTGTTTGAAACCACTCAGAGCGATTAAGGTTGCGCATTAAAGTAGAGACCCTGCTGTTAGATTCGGTGATACCTTTCACAGAAAAACTATCGGCACTCCTCTCCAAACTATCAAAATAGAGCCCCTCAGGAACAGCTCTAACAAGCTCATCAAAATATCTCACAACGAGAGGCCGTTTAACCTGAAGGTCTTGAATGATCCTAATTCGCGTCTCTAACTCTTCACGACGTTTTTTAAGCTGGTCAATTTCTTTCACTTTTTCGTCTAACTGAGCTATTTCTTGTTTGAGCAAACTATTCCGCCCTTGCTGACTCTTAATAGAAGCATTAGCGAAGGTATACCATAAGAATACGATTAAGCACGACATCAAAAACAGCAGCATCAACACAGAAAAGAATTGTCGCTTCTTCTCTTGACGGTATTCGTCGCGCCAAGGAAGTAAGTTTATATTAGCCATTAGTCAAAGCTCCTCAACGCCAAGCCCGCTGCAATCAGTAGTGATGGAGCATCATTAGCTAATGATACCGCATTAACACGAGATGCTACGGACATGCCCGCAAATGGATTCGCGATACTGGTTAGGGTTCCAAGGCGCTCTTGAATGACTTGCGCCAAGCCCTCTACAGATGCAACGCCGCCAGCAATCACAATATGGTCAACTTCATTATACTGACTGGACGAAAAGAAAAATTGTAGCGAACGAGTCACCTGCTGGACAACAGCATCCTTAAAGGGGGCCAGAACTTCATCTTCGTAATCATCCGGAAGACCGCCCTGCTTTTTTGCCAAACCGGCTTCAGTAAACGAAAGACCGTAGCGACGCTGTATTTCTTCAGTGAGGTGCTTACCTCCGAACAACTGCTCACGAGTGTAAATGGTTTTACCGCTGGACAACACGCTCAATGTTGTCATGGTCGCGCCAATATCAATAATGGCCACCTCTTGATCCTCTTGATCCTCCCATTGATCTGCAATCAATGGGTAAGCTCTCTCAATGGCATAGGCTTCAATATCGACCACTTTCGGAATCAAACCAGCCTTTTCCATGACCCCAGCGCGCAGCTCAACATTTTCTCGCCGGCAAGCCGCCAACAAAACTTTAACTTGATCAGGATTTTCTTCAGAAACACCCTGAACCTCAAAATCAATAGACACTTCATCCAGAGGAAAAGGAATATATTGATCAGCTTCAATAGTAATCTGGGATTCGAGAGCATCGTCATCCATGCCAGACGGCATATCAATGACTTTCGTAATCACCGCCGAACCGGCAACCGCAACAGCCGCATCTTTCAACTTGCATTTAGACTGAGAAAGAACTTGCCTTATTACATCGGCAACAGCGTCTTCGTCACTGATGTTCTT
>JBLHWO010000024.1:0-25262 GCA_047629215.1 Cellvibrionaceae bacterium
GACTTCATATCTTCAAACAAGACTGGCTCGTCAATACCATCTATGGATATAGATAGGGGTACTACACCTGCAAATATTTCATGAGCCTTATCGGGAATATCAATGACGGCCAGACCGAGCTGAATTGATTTTTCTTGAGATAATCTTAAGCAGTAAATTACAAAAACTGTTATCCACTCATTTTTATTGAAGCCAAAATCTTCAGGGGGGGAAAACTCTACAACATTAGAACTGGGTAAGCTTAGCCCGCCAGATGCCTTACAATAGGGATGAACAAAAGGGTTTAAGTGTATTAAGCGCGAAACCCACTTAGATTCATGCACACACACCAGACGGTTATATTGTGTAATAGCGAATCTTTCTACCGTAGTCAATCCGGACAATATTCGCCCCTTATTTGCACCCCATTCCTGTAATTGTTGCGCTGTTACGGAATGTCCAAACACAGTCCTGATGCCCTTTAATTCAACAACAGCATCAGCAACGGCTATTTTTAGGTAATTGTTTTCGACATCAATGACTTCCCCAGGAATACCGTCACCATCAGTAATATTCAACTGACCAATAGTGATTAGCTTATGCGGCAATAATAATTTAGGCAGCCCCAGAGGGTTATTACTTTGACCAAAAGTTAAACCGCGCACTAAATTATGTAGCTCTATTGCTGTTTTATTAACAGATAGAACACAAGCGGCTTCTGGGCGATCAGTATTTGAATAATAACTACGCTGAGATTTATCTTGAATTATAGGCTGAAGGGCATTGTTCGATATTTTATTTAATAAGTCTGCAAAGCTTTCAATGGCTACTTTGTGTATTCGGGCATTAAGAGATATGGCAGTATCATTATTTGAAATATTAATGGTGGCTTGCTGATAGATATCTCCAGCATCAATCGTTTCAACTACCTCATGAAAGCTAAGCCCATGCACTTCTTCACCTTTTATGAGCGCCCAAGAGCTAGCATACAAACCAGAATATTTAGGCAATAACGAATCGTGGTAATTAATTGTATGGCGACGGGCGCAAGAAATTATATCGGCTGGAATAATCCAAGGATTATTGATACTAAAAAGGCAATCATATGGGGAAGATTTAAGACTACTATTTATATCCTCCAGATCAATATAATATTTAACCCCTTGCTCTTTTGACCATAAAAGTAAAGAATCATCAAAGGAATAGGTGCCACATAGAATATAGCCCGCGTGAAGAATAACTTCTGCTGCCTGAACAGCAATAGGCCCATTGCCTATCAAGAAGCAAGTTATCATGTGAGCTAAGCTATATGTGCTTTAGCTAGGTCCAAGCCAAAATGTTCTCGATATCGATCGAATGTGCGCGCACCTGCGTTTAGCCTCATTAATGCTCCCTCTGCAATATGAGGAGCGCGGGCTGGATCTTCCGCTACCAGACTGTAGATAACATCTCTATTCCAATCCTGCGAATGGCGAATATCAATTAAGGCGTGCAGTTTATAATAAACAGCCGCTTCATTGCTCACGCCTAAACGCTCTAAACCTTTAACTATTTCGATACAGCGGCTTGGAGCAGTAAGTTCCACCGCACCTAAACACCCTATCGATTGATAAGCAAAGCACCGATTAGCCGCAAGGCCAACCATAAGATTCCCTAGAGCTTGAGCCTCCCAAACGGTGTCATCTAACTCATATATGTTCAGCTCATCGGCCAAAAGCCCAAGCATGGGACCATGCATACCCTTTTCTTTGCCTGCACCCATCTCGTCCCATAAATTTCTGGCCATTTCTAATTTTGGGCCAGTCGGCATTCTAAGTTGTGTTAAAGAAATCAAATCATCAAACCCTGCCTCACCAATAACTTCTTGGCGTATAAACCAACGTATTTCTTCAAAACTAGCGTCTTCAGCAAGCCATTTAAATAGGGGATCATATTGACCCGGGCCATCTTGTTTAAGCTTCTCAAACCAAGTAACGAAGGCCCCAGCATCTTCTGGGCATTGCTCGGCTATAGAAGAAATTTTTTCTCTTTCTGAATTAAGGAAGTTGATTTCAAGATGAGCTAGTTTGGCGTGTTCATATAGCTTTTCGGCCATATTACTTGGTGTTGAAGGCATTCCAGGGGAGAATCGCTCTTTGCTGTAATCAGCTAATATACGCGTTAGGCTTTTTTCAGTTATGGCGTGAGTTGTGGTGCCGCTATTAACTATTGGAGGTCTTATTATAGATGTGTACACATTAATTCTCCTTCGTAAAAAAATCCATAATCAAAGTGTAAAGCACATCTTCTTTATCATCAAGCTTATAACACGACAGATTTTCTATGCTTATTGCTTTTATACTCAAACTTACCTGTTTATATTTTGGGTGTCCCAACAGAAACCCAGTATAGGGCTACCCTCTCAATGAATAACACCTTAATAGGCGCCATCATAAGCTTCATCAAACTCACGGCTCTGAATATACGCCCCCATAGCAAGCCTTAATAACGTTGAAAAAATATATAGAATTACCCACAAAAAATACTTGCATTTACCAGCAAAAAATTTTTTAAACTACTTTTTAATATCTCTGCTTAAATGGGTAAATTGAACATGACCGAAATGATGACGCTGGAGGAATACCTAACCGACCACGGGAATGTAAGCATGGAGAAAGCACTTGCTGCTCAACGCTTTCCTTTGTGGAAAAGGTCATGCGACACCATAGATGATGTGACTTTTTTACGTCATGGATTATTTCGCTGTATGAGCCCTGTACATAGTGGTCGTCACTACCTTCAGGTCGTAGATGAAATAATTGGCGAGACAATTTGTCATTAAAGTTATTTTAACGCCTTATAAGTCTCCAACAAGAATGGTTATGGTGAAGGTCAGGGAAAAACAAAGCTATCAGCTACACAATAAGGCATTGTGTACAGCATGCCTGCCATACTGAAAAAAGTAAGAGTAAAGTCTTCCCAGCAGGTTTTATTTATGCCTTGAACCTAAGGAATGGACTCTTAAGGCCGCTCTGTGTGGTGACTAATGGTTCTGGTCGACATCAAGAAATTCCAGCGTTACGTATCTATATTGAGCAAGGTCATGACGAAAAAGAGACTTGGTAAAAACAACTCTATGTATACGATAAAGCGGTGACTGATTTTGCATGCTGGAACAAATAAAAAGATAATATGAACTTTATGATTTCAGTGCTAAAAGAAAACTCTACAGCAACCTTTGTTGAATTCATTCAATTTGACCGGAATGATGAAATTAACACCGGTATTAAAAGTTATAGCATTTAGCAAAATAAAAAAGCCAAATTTCATATTGTTGAATATGGTGACCCAGAAACTGGCATATTACACACATTCATTTCGACCTACCGACATCAATTAATCCAGGCACCATTGCTATGATCTATTTCAAGCACTGGAGGATTGAAATAGCACTCAATGATAGCAAAAGTGATTTAACCGAAAGGAAAGCTTGGTCATCAAATCTTAATGCGCTGAATAATTAAATGCGTTTTACTGTCATAGCATATAATATTATGCGTATTTTTGAAGAAAAATACAAAGTAAAGAACCCAGAAAGGATGCACCCATCCGATAAAAAACACAACGAATCTCTCGAAAAAAACAGGATCTTACCCGAGACAAAGGCTGCTTCGTTAACCCATTATTTTTTCATACTTGAGTTGCGCGCATATGCTCATTCACCATTAGCTCCCTACAGATGCAATAATGACAGGAAGGTCGGTTATGGCCATTATAGTTAGCCTGGCGAGGTATTTAAAGTTAAGGGTGGCGGGGATTGCGAAGCACTGATGGTTTATATACGCATTATAGATACGAACATACCTGCGGGCCGCCAATTCTAACCGGTACCCGGGTTATATCTATTTTAGTCAAAAAACCCGCTATTAACGGAAGCTCCTTAGGTATTTCATTTACCTCATACTATTTGCTATCATCTCCTACTTAAAAATAGTCTCTCCAACTTCAGGATAACTACTAATAGTAAAATTATAAGCCGTTATGAGGGGGATACACCTACAATCTTAAAAGGAAGAATCAATGATTGAATTTAAATCGAATACTACGTCAAAAGCCAAACCAACACCCATACCTGACGCTACGCCAGAAATGGATAAGGCTCTTATCGAAATCGGTATCGAGTTAAAAAATCTTGCCTATAACTTTAAAGCTATTACTCCCGAATCTCATCGCAGAGTATTAAATCGTGATGTCGTCACCACGAGCTTACAGGATATATTTGGCTGGAATCGTCCCTTCTCATTTGACCAACTCCCCGACAACATTTTGTCTGCCTTGCAGTGCTCAGACATGCTACTTACCCACGACCAGAGCTATACCAGTCAAATTCGTTTTGCGAGTTTATACGACCACTTATATCTACACTCCGGATTTCCCACACAGCGACAGGATGCTGTTTTTTTTGGCCCCGACACCTACCGCTATGCCCGCCTATTACATCAGCATGTTGAAAAAGCCGAAAGAGTTGTTGATATAGGCTGTGGCAGTGGTGCTGGTGGGCTATGCCTCCATAAACGAGTCGAACGTATATGCTTGGCAGATATTAATTCAGAAGCGTTACGGTATGCTCGCATTAACGCCGAGCTCGCCGGAATCGCTAACCGAGTTGACGTTGTAAACAGCAATATACTGGCCAATGTAAATGGTGAATTTGACCTAGTAATTTCCAATCCCCCTTATATGGTTGACGACACAGAGCGTACTTATCGCCACGGCGGCCAACAATTAGGATCAGAACTTTCTGTTCGAATAGCAAGAGAAGGGCTACAAAGGTTAACTGTTGGCGGCAAGCTCATTTTGTATACCGCCAGCGCCATCGTCAATGGTGTCGATACTTTCTGGCAATCAATACAGCCCGTACTCGAGGAGAATAATTGCGAGGTTTATTACGATGAAATTGACCCTGATGTATTTGGCGAGGAATTGGATCGCTTGGCCTATCAGCACACGGATCGATTGGCAGTGGTCAGCTTAATTCTTAAGAAGCGCGCTTAATCCTAAAAAACGCAGTTGAAAAAATGATGCGGCTCTTCTCCGCATTCATGAGCTAGATTACAGGCTTGCATAGAACATATAATGGTTATCAGGGGTTGAAGATTGCCGGATGTTGAGCTTGAGGCACTCCATGTCTCGAATGTCTCTCGCCCTTTTTCGAATCATGCCAATACTGATATTGCCAGCCTCAATTTATATGTTCGCATAAAGTGCCGTTAGAGTTAATTGGTCTGCGCGACTAGCGGACTTCACTTACCTTAAGACCGCCATCATGGCCCGGATAGCCTGCATTGAAACGGAAAACTGTTTACTGATCACCGTGAATTTTTCTTCCAATACATCCACAAATCCCAATGCGCTTCTCGTTTGTTTTCTAACGTAGTGCACATTGCCGATATTAGATGAGGTCCCAAGCGTTCTAGTTTTTTAAATTCGACAATTATGAAATCATACAGCCTACGTCGTTCTTTTTTAGTGGGCCGGCCTTATTTAATACATGGTGTTCCAGCCAATACACCCAGCGTAGTGAAACGTTGGAAAAAGAATTAGGTGATCAATTCGATGGCATTGAAGACGCCGTTATTCTTGCTCTTTATTAAACAGAACGCATAAGCTCAATAATTGAAAACCTCAATTGCCGCTTGAGAAGACACCTTTACTATCATCAAAAAAGTGAACATGGTTTATTGAATCCTCTTCGGTTCTATTTAAATTAAACACCCTTTTTGCGGAGTACTCGGGCGGAGCGCAATAAAAATCTGCGGCGGAAATACTGTTGGGAAACGCCCATCATCTTTGGCTGGAAATGTCGGGCTACGAACGCTTTAACCGCGCCGCCTAACACCCAACTCCTCAGATATATAATATATACTGAACCTCGGTGGGTTTAAACTCGTTTACTGGAACCCAAAAAACGCCGTTTTTGAACCGTACCTAAATTTTGGCAAATTCCGCTAAAACCGGTAAGCTCCTGCTTGCAGGCGTAGCACACCTAGGTGGCACAACGCATAACTCAATTTAACCCAGCCCGTTTTTAGGCCGCAGCGCACACTATTATGCCCACTAAGCCCACCACACCTAAGTTGACTACACCCTCAAAATTACAAAATACCATTGCCGCCAACATAACAAAATCCGACAGTCTTTTACGTAAGCGTCTTTATGCTTTAGCTTACGACGAGCAACGTATATTGTGGGTTTTTGCTGTTGTTTACGAGCCAGTCACACAAACCATCGTGCAGGATATACTGAAAAAGTTGGCTTGGACGACGAAGACTGGCGCAGCATTGAGCAGTATGATGGCTCGGCCTTTTCGTGATCGCCTAACCCAGCAAAAGTTACTTGTGAGCACTGGCGGCCGTTTGGCATGCAATAAGGCGGTGTGTGAGGTTCTTGCACGTCAAGCCCATGCTGAAGGCGTCATTGGGGAAATTGTCAATATGGCTCAATTGGTAGAGCCAAAGCAAAACTATTTCAGCCATCATGACCAATACCACCACGCGACAATGGCTAATGTTGTGCGCCATATGCGTGAAGCCCTCTATCTTGGCCAAGAAATCGAACCTAGTCGCCACTTTAATCCTGCGCGATTAAGTGATCAAGACTATTATGCCAAGCTCTTTGATATTTGCTTTTCACCCTTTGATCCGGTGTGGTTCCTCAAGCTGCCCGAGACCTTGCGAGCGTCGATTATTGTCTGCGGAATGCAGGCTAAGCAAGGCTCTGGTAGCGACAATATTATCTGCGCTTATCTTGAGGAACTCTGGATGAAGGGTGCACTTAGCAATCCTTCACTGCGCAATTGCTTGGTAGGTCTCCAGTTAGCGCAGGGTGCATTCAAACACATTGAAGCCATACTGCCAGAGGATATGGACTGGCAAACGCTAAAATTTCGGGCTATGTTTAAAACTTTACAAGGCGATTACGCCGCCGCTCTACCCTTGCTCGAAGCGGCACTAAAAGCACTGAGAAAGGCCAGAAAAAAACGCTCTGCACTTATTCCCGGTTTTGGCGGCATTTGTTTTCTGCTCGCGCTAATACAAAGTGAAGACCCGGCTCACCTCGCGCTCATAAAGACTATGTGCAAAAGCGCCGGAGCTGGGTACTCATATGATAATGATGAAGAATGCTACCCGGTAATATACGCTTTGGGGCAAGTGCTCGCTGGCGGGAATAAAAAAGACAGTTTTAACGCGCTCGATGAAGACACCTACTTTAGTAACCCGATGGCACAGTTAATGGTCTGCCTCGCCTGGCATTGGCTCGGCGATAAACCTAGCGCCTCGATGTTATCTGAACTCGCGGAGAATGTGCTCGAGCAGGAAGAGGGTGAAGCCTGGTATGTAAGTCAGAGTTTAGCCTTGCTAGAACACTACCAATACAAGGGGCCTGCACACGCTAAGATTAACGTCTTAACCCAGCAAGGTGCAAGCGAAAGCCGTTTTTTGTCGGTACTCGATTTGCTGCAACCAAAACCACCCTGGGAGCTGGCCTTAAATGCCTTGGGTTTGCTCGACCCAAACCACCAGAATGTCAGCAAGGACAATGTGGCCGAGATGCGTCTGGTGTGGGCCATTGATTTTGCATTCGGTTCACCAACAATCACTCCCAAAGAACAAAAACGTAACAAGAAGGGAGGGTGGAGCAAAGGCCGTAATATTTCACTTAAGCGCTTGCATGAATCTGCGGAGGATTTCACTTTCCTAAGTGAAGCCGATATACAAATCTGTAAATGTATCATTAGCGGCTACGGTTACCGTGGGTATACCGAGTACGAGTTACCCTTATCTAGCGCCATCCATGCAGCGGTGGGCCACCCTTACCTTTATTGGGACGGTCGTTACGACACGCCCATCGAGGTCAGTACCGGTGAACCTGAGCTGATCGTGCAAGCACAAAATAATCAGCTTTTGATTCAGCTAGTTCCCAGCCCTGAGGATCAAGCCAGTCGCAGCCAATTAATTAAGGAAAGCGATTACCGCTTGAGGCTGGTAAAATTTAGCGAACAGCACTTACATATTGCGCGCATATTGGGAGAAGAGGGTTTGAGAGTGCCCATTGAGGCCAAAGAGCAAGCCCTGAAAAGTATCAATGCAATCGCTCCGCTGCTGGCGATCCAATCGGACATTGGTGGCGGTAATATCAATGCTCAGCAGCAAGACGCCGACCAGCGTTTATATGTGCAAATCGAATCCCAAAATTCAGGCTTGCGCATCGATCTCAGCGTGCGCCCACTCGGCCCCGATGGCCCATATTTTTACCCCGGAGAAGGTCGGCATATAGTGATGGCGGAGGTAAACAATACCCGTTTGCAAACTCAGCGCGACCTGGGCTTAGAAAGTCAGCACTATAATTCGCTGCTAGAGCAGTGCCCGAGCCTTAAGGATGAGGTCTGGGATGACGCACCCTGTGAATGGATGTTTGACGAAGAGCAAAGCCTCGAAGCTCTTTTTCAGTTGCAAGCCTATAGCGAACAAGGCAATAACCAACAATCCTCTATCGAACAGCCATCCGCACTCAAGGATGGCACTGAGACAAGCGGCACGCTCAGCCACCCCGGACTAGAGTTGTTATGGCCAAAAGGCGGGAAAATAAAGTTAAGCAAAGAGGCCGGGCTAGATCAGATGAACGCCTCTGTTCGTCAGGCTGGTGACTGGTTTCAATTAGAGGGACAGCTAAAATTGGACGATGGCGAAGTGGTGGCTATGGGCTCTCTTATGGAGTTAATGCAAAACTCCAGCAGTCGCTTTATCAAGCTAAGTGACGATACTTTTGTCAGCCTGACACATCAACTGCGACGGCGTTTAGATGCCCTGCAAAAACACGGCGAAAAACAGCGCTATCACCCCTTGGCATTAAGTGCTCTGGATGAATTAACCGAAGGCATGGTGATCGAGGGCGACCCATCCTGGCGAGCGCAAAAAGATCGTATCCAAGAAGCATATACACTGCCTTGCCATGTGCCTCCTACCCTCCAAGCAGAGCTGCGAGATTACCAACAGGAAGGCTTTTCATGGTTGACGCGCTTGGCGCATTGGGGTGCAGGGGCTTGCTTGGCCGACGATATGGGCTTGGGCAAAACTATCCAATCACTCGCCTTACTATTAACGCACGCAGCTAAAGGCCCGAGTCTAATCCTAGCGCCCACGTCAGTGTGCATGAACTGGTTGAGCGAAGCCAAACAATTTGCCCCCACCTTAAACCCGCTGCGCTTTGGCGATAACGACAGGAAGACGATCCTTGATAAGGCCGGCCCTTTTGACTTAATAGTGTGTAGTTATGGCCTACTGCAAACGGAACAAGCCCGCTTACAAGAAGTGCAGTGGCAATGCATTGTCGCGGACGAGGCACAAGCGCTTAAAAATGCGAATACCAAACGCTCAAAAGCAGCAATGACGCTGAAGGCCAAATTTAAAATGGTGACCACCGGCACGCCCATTGAAAATCATTTGGGCGAGCTTTGGAGCTTATTTTGCTTTATTAATCCAGGTTTGCTTGGTTCTTTAGACAGCTTTAATTCTCGCTTCGCCAATCCCATCCAAAATCAACAAGATAAGCTTGCCCGGCAGCATTTGAAGCGTTTGGTGCAACCTTTTATTCTGCGACGTTTAAAGGCCGACGTGCTGCCCGAGCTGCCCGCGCGCACAGAAATCACCATCAACGTATCGCCCAGTAAAGAAGAGCAAATATTTTACGAAACACTACGCCGTAAAGCCTTGCAAAACCTGACTGAAAAAAAAGGCAATTCCGGCCAGCAGCAATTAAAAGTGTTAGCCGAAATTATGCGTTTACGCCGCGCTTGCTGCCACCCAAAACTGGTCTTAAAAAACAGCGCCATTGCCAGCTCTAAGCTGGCAGCTTTCGGTGAAATTTTAGATGAGCTGCTCGAAAATAATCACCGGGCATTAGTGTTCAGCCAATTTGTCGATCACCTAGGTTTGATCCGCGAATACCTCGACGAACGAAAAATACATTACCAATATCTCGATGGTAGCACCAGCATTAAGAAAAGGGAAAAAGCCGTAAACTCTTTTCAAAATGGAGAAGGCGACGTATTTCTTATTAGCTTAAAAGCCGGCGGTAGCGGTTTAAACCTAACAGCAGCGGACTACGTCGTGCATATGGACCCTTGGTGGAACCCCGCCGTTGAAGATCAAGCGTCGGATCGCGCCCACCGGCTGGGTCAAAAACGTCCGGTTACCATTTATCGGTTGGTGACTGAAAATACCATAGAAGAAAAAATTATCGCCCTGCACAGCCAAAAACGAGACCTAGCCGACAGCCTACTCGAAGGCAGCGATTTAAGTAACAAACTGAGCGCCGAACAAATTATGAGCTTAATTTCGGAAGATTGATCCTCTAAAAATAACGTTTATAAATAACTTTTTAATGGCGGCCATACGCTCTTAGTAACATGCGAGCAGTAACAGTTCTAACAGCCATCTCGAATATTCAACGTGCATGAAATAACGTTCATTTTTATAAGACCGATTAGCAGCCACTGGTTAAGTTTCACCCTTTTTTGTCATCCCGGCGAAGGCCGTGATCTATTTAGCTGAGGGCTATTAATCTAGAATTTCCCGTCCTTCGCCGGGATGACGGGTGATTAGATGCAAGCGATTTTTTAAAAAAACTGGAAGTTATTTCATGCACCTTACTATGATTTTGATTGCAGGCCCGGTACACCTTATGGTCAAGCACTAAGGGTATAGAAACAACCACCATGAAAAAGGTGAGAAGTGAAAAGTGAAAATCAAAAATCAAGATGACTTAATAGGATCAGCTATGGCCTCACAGGATAATTTCACCCTCGTTGTTAATGAGGGTATAGCGATAGCCTTGTGTTCGCAGCTACAAGACATTTTGCTCTCGCAGGGTCATACCAATCTCAAACCATTGATGATCGCCCATGAACAAGAGAGCGCCGTAAAGTGTGGGGCACTATCGCAAAAACATTATGTCGCCATGGCGAAACCCTCATCGGCTTGCGGTATGTTTTGGCTTCCCTTCATTCCCGGATACCAGTCTTCAATCTGAGAGCCTAGCTCATCATTCAGCACTGCCGTTTGAGTCTGAAGTAAGCAATGAGCACCTTACGGCGACCACTATTACAAGCTAATTGTTACTTTAGATATCCCAATGCTCGGCACTAAAAGCACGAAGTTAATAAAACTGCTATGAGTTTATACCAAAAATCAGGTCTATATTTATTCTCCGGAGTTGAAAAATAGCTAAAATTTTAAGCGTGGCGATTATTTAAGACTTTGATGTGATTACCCATCAAATTGAAAGTGGACGCTATAGTTTTACAGGCATAAGCATACATCCAAATTTGAGGACATTTGAAGACACAAGAAGTAAGCTTTCTACACTGGCCCAAATGCTCGCTAATAACAAAAAAATTAGGATTAACACAGAATAACTTATCTTTGGAAGAGGCAACCTAATGGCTATTGCTATTAGAGGTAGTGTCGCTGGGATAGTCCAGACATTCAATTTCGGAAATTAACAACTACTGTTAGATCAAACAAATAGATCTGTTTAGTTTGGATATTAAGACATCACCCAACTCTTAAGCGGACTACCCCATTAGCCACTAAGGCCAACCGACTCAGAAATGTCTGACTGTTCTGTCGGCACCAGTGCGCGAACCAGTTTACGCATATTCAACACGCCAACCGGTTTTCCATCTTTAATCACGCGATAACTGAGGGCGGTATCGCCTTCAGACAGTGCAATCACAGATTCTAAAGTATCGTCATGATCGATATCGCCAGTCTGTTCTGGAGTCGCTTCTGAGCTCGGCAGCATTACCGAACGAACCCGAAGCACTCGAGCGCGGTTGATGTCGCTTACAAAGTCTTCGATATAGGGGGCGGCCGGATGCAGCAAGATGTTTTGTGGCTCTCCCTGTTGGACGACAAAACCATCCTTAAGAATGACTAGATGGTCCGCCAGCTTAAGCGCCTCATCCAAATCATGAGTGATGAAAACCACAGTCTTCTTTAACTCGACCTGCAATTCGTTCAGCAAATCCTGCATGTCGGTGCGGATCAGCGGATCTAGTGCCGAAAAAGCCTCGTCCATAAGCATAATGTCAGAATTGCTGGTAAGTGCACGCGCTATGCCTACCCGTTGCTGCATCCCCCCAGAGAGTTGATGTGGATACTGATCGCCCAGCCCTTGCAACCCTACACGGTCGATCCACCTGCGAGCCTCATCCGCGTATTTGTGTTCGTTCTGGCCATCTATCCATGGAGCTAAGCCGGCGTTTTGTAGCACAGTCCGATGCGGCAACAGCGCAAATTTCTGGAACACCATGGACATTTTGTGTTGTCGTAGATGTCGCAGCTGATTGTCGTTGTACTCTAAAATGTTGTCTCCATCAACAAACACCTCTCCAGATGTCGGCTCAATAAGCCGATTAAGATGCCTTATAAGCGTGGACTTTCCCGAGCCAGAGAGACCCATGATGACCGTGGTTTTTCCGGTAGGAACGTCGACATTGATGTCGTTCAATCCAAGCACATGATTGTGCTCTTCAAGCAGTTCAATCTTACCCATGCCCTCTTTTACTAGTTGCAGGGCTGGCTCGGGGTTGTCTCCGAAAATCTTATAGAGATTTCGAATCGAGATCTTGATTTCTTTATCCTTCATATTTATTACCTATTATCTCGACTGACTTACATTAATACGGGCAAGTGCCGCCTTGGTCACACGATCTAAAATGATAGCAAGCAGAACTATCCCAAGACCGGAGAGTAGGCCAACGCCAAGCTCTAACGACCGGATGCCACGCAACACCAAAACACCCAGACCGGGGGCCGATACTAGTGATGCAATAACGACCATCGCCAGACTCATCATAATGGTCTGGTTAACGCCCGCCATAATATTGGGAAGCGCCAACGGAATTTGAACATTAAACAACTTTTGCCGTTGAGTCATGCCAAAAGCATCTGCCGCTTCGGTTACATCTGGGTCCACTAGCCTGATACCGAGATCGGTCAAGCGAATTACCGGCACAATGGCATAAAGAATAATGGCAATACCGTAAAGCTTAGGTTCAGTTACTGAGAACAGGAAAATCAACGGTATCAGATAGACAAAGGGCGGTAATGTCTGCAGCATATCCAGAATAGGTATCATTATGCGCTGTACGCGGTCACTACGTGACATGGCAATACCAATAGGAACGCCCAACAAAACACATGTCAAAGCACAAACAAAAATAATTGCAAGCGTCTGCATCGTATAAACATAATAATCAACAAAGCCAAGAAACCCAAAACAGATCGCGACTAGCGCGACCAGTTTCAATTGCCGCCCTACTACCCAAGCAACTAGCATCAATAGTGGGATCATAATGAACCATGGCACCGATTGCATTACCCACAACGCCTCGTTTAGCGCCCAACTTAGTGGTTGGGTCAGGGGATCAACAAATGCTTTCAGGCCGTCCTTGATCGATAGAAATCCTTCTTCTAAACCGCCAGTTAACTCACGCGCTTGAGGAAAAGATGGACAGGCTTCATGAAGTGCATTCATAGAAGGAAAAGGCGTCTGCCATAGAGACAAGTCAGCGTTGTTACCGGATGTTTGCGCTAGCAGTTGCGCCATAGACGTCGTTCCACCTAAGTCACCACCGCTGTCACCGCACCAGCTGCGCAGACCCAGCCCATTGAAAATGAAATCATAAGTCGCCACGGATACCTAACCTGAGTCTCATTTTGTGACCCTTATTTATAAATTTATTAATGAATGTCATAACCAGAGCACGTAGACTTGGCCCTGACATTTCTCACGAAATTGATACCGGTAAGCCCCAGCGAGTATAACCGTCAGAAAGGGGCGGCACCAAAAGCACTACCCATATCATCTTACTTAAGTAATGCAGAAAGTTTTACCTTTGCGGCTTCGTTAATCCAATCACGCCATTCGTCTGAATTGTTCTTCAGAAAATACACAGCCGCTTCCTCATTCGATGCGTTATTCTCTTCCTTCCAGGCCAGAAGCTGGCTCATCGTATCAGTCTTAAAGGTCACGTTGCTCATCAACTCGGTAATGTCAGGATGAGATTTCATGAAGTCTTTGCTCACACTCGTTACTACCGAAGCAGCTGGAAACGACGATGCTTTGGGAGCAGGCGTATTGGCATTTTGGTTCGCTTGGTGTATCACTGCATCATATTTGCCAAGGTCAACGCTCGTCATATCGAACATACCTAGCGGTGTTGTAGGACCCCAGTAGTAACCAAACCAAGGCTCTTCACTTCTGTAGGCCGCAGACATTGAGGTCGCCAACGTCTCGCCAGAACCATGATTAAATACTTCAATACCGCTAGCTTCAAGGTTGAAAGCTCTGATCAAGTTGTCATTAACTATTCGGCAACCCCAGCCATCAGGGCAGTTGTTAAACATGCCACCAACAAGTTCAGGATTAGCCATTATACCTTCGATTGTCGCAAGCTCTGGATGCGCCTTTACTAGATAGGTTGGCAGCCACCAGCCTTCGACACCGCCTGGATCAAGGACGTTGGTCAGCTCTTCGATTTTGCCTTCATCTATTAGTTTTTTGTAAGCATCACCAGCGGAATTGACCCATAGCTCGGTTACAATATTGGGCTCGTTGTTTTCAGCCAAAGAGGTTATGGCCGGCGTAGTGTCTGAAGGTACTACCGTTACTTGGCAACTATAGCCCTGCTCCATAAGAAATTTAGATACCGATGTGACGATGGCGGCTGAATCCCAATTCATTTGGGTGATGGTAACTTCGCCACATTTATCTTGAGCCAAGGCCGTTGTTGGGGCCACTAGGGCCGCAATTGCTGTGATGGTCGCGCCTAAAATAAAGCGTTTCATGTCGTTTCTCCTAAGTATGTGTGAATTACTGGGTAACAGCTATGTATCTACAGCCGCACCCACAATAAAAAGCTCATTGACACCGCAGTCGATATCCCAGTGTTACTTTTAAAGTGATCATTTTGAGATGTTAATCAAAGGCTGACTTGCGCCATATTTCTGTCGATTTAAAACAAAACCTATTGCAATGTTATCACCGGGACAAATGGAGCTGCGACGCTATTTCAGAAACGGCCTAAAAACTGGCCTTAGCGAACGAAATCTCCTTGAGAAACAATCACAAAAAAGGCCCAGAGATGAAAACAAAAGTCATCTATAGATTGACGCAAATGACAATGAAGAGCAAACTCAGTACATTTACAAAACACTAGATACCCTAATTAGTTGGCTGGAAAATGATACTTTAAATAAGGCCGGCCCACTAAAAAAGAACAACCTAAGTTGTATGGTTTCATAGTTGTCGAATTTAAACAACCAGAGCGCTGGGAACCTCATTGAATATCGGCAACCTGCGCTATCTTTAAGAGCAAGCGAGAAGCGGCATTGGGATTTGTGTATGTATTGGAAGAAAAATTCAGGGTTATCAGTCAACAGCTTTCCGTTTCAATTCAGTCTGTCTGGGCCATGTGTGTGTTATAGCGCTGCCATGGAACACCAACACGCAGCGTAGTGAAACGTTGGAAACTGCATACCATCGGCAATGAATTGCTCCTGCATTAACTGTATTTCCTCCATCCATTCGGTCAACCCGTCTTTGGTAATATATACAGCAACAAGGGCTGGAACAAATTAACCTTGAGAGGCGAGAAGAAAGTCACTGTCCAATGGCATCTGTACTGTATGGTTCATAATGTTGAAGAGTTATGGCGATATGCGTCATAGTTACCCTGAAAGGGGTAAATCCGGATGGTTATTGCCCTGCCAGGTCAAATATTAACCGATGTGGTGGATCTACGTTTTTAGAATGATTTTCAATCAAGACACATTGTCAACTATTCTATAAATTAAAACAAAGCGGGCAATATATTATGCCCGTTGGCCTATTTGACATTGCGTCAAAAATAAATTTTGATCATCCAATATTTATTGAAGAAAAACCTGAATATTATTCTTTTTTTAAATAAAACAAAGAATACGACAGGTGAGGAAGTCTTTGCGCAATTTTCAGGTGAGTAATCACCTTGGCCTTCACTTTAAGGTGGACGCCCACCTCTACCAATAGTATGAGTAGACACCATGAAGCTACCTAAGCCAATACCTTTATACCCCACATATGATGAGCTAAAAGCTATTGACCTTAATGATTATCCCGACGTGCTGGCACTTTTGAACAATGGACCTGATTGGTATCTGCAGCATTGGCAATGGGGTTTGGAGTTCCTCAAATATGTCGGTCGTAATAAATCTGAGCACACATTCAGCCGCTTTAGAAATGAAACCGAACGGTTTCTAACGTGGATTTTTATTGTTAAAAAAGAACCCATGGATGGTCTACGCAAACAAAGTATTCTTGAATACGCCGATTTTTGCTGGAAACCACCGATAGCTTGGATCGGCCTGGCTGCTCACGATCGATTTCAATACATAAGTGGATCATTCAGAATCAACGCCAAGTGGCTACCATTCCGCTTAAGAGCGCCCAAAAATCAAGAGCTTGATACGTTAGATAAAAAGAAATACAAGCCATCTCAAGAAACTCTAAAGTCGATGTTCACCGGGATAACGGCCTTCTACAAGTACCTCATGAATGAAGAGATTTGTTATGGCAATCCAGTTCAAATTGCCAAAAAAGACTGCCGTTATTTTATCGCGGATGCTCAGGTCAAAGAGATTCGCCGGTTAACTGAGGAACAGTGGCAATATGTATTATGCATAGCCGTATCGCTCACTGAACAAGACCATACGTATGAACGCAGCTTGTTTGTTATCGCCACCCTAAAAACGCTGTTTTTACGTATCTCTGAGTTATCAGAACGAAAAGTATGGTCGCCTGAAATGCGCCACTTTTGGCAAGATCATGACAAGAACTGGTGGCTTAAAATTTATGGTAAGGGCCGTAAATTACGCGATGTGAGTGTGCCAACACAATATCTCGAGTATCTTCGGCGCTATAGAAAATATAGAGCACTGCCCACCCTTCCCTCCTCGTTTGATACCTCTCCTTTGGTCGAAAGAATTCGCGGCCAAGGTGGCATGACCGCACGTCATTTAACACGTTTAGTTCAGGAAGTTTTCGATAAAGCTTACGAAGAAATGAAGGCTAAAAAAGGCGAAGATGCCGCTAGAAAATTATTAGAAGCTTCTACTCATTGGCTACGTCATACGGGCGCGAGTATGGAGATTGAGCGCGGTCGTTCGCTCAAAGACTTATCTGAAGACCTTGGTCATGCCAGCATGGCGACAACAGATACAGTTTACGTACAAAGCGAAAACAAAAAACGTGCAGCATCGGGTAAAAAAAGGAAAGTTGACTAAAGATAATTACTCATTACAAAGGTCTACAGCTTAGCTTAACCTAATGATGACGCAGCTAAAAAAGTGGTGTCATTAGGACTTCTGAAGGGTTTAATAACGTTTTTCTCTAGGTCATTTAGAGCAAAACTGACACGTTTTTCTTCCAATGACAGGCTGGGAAGACTATATAAATCGTTTATTTCTGCTTCATAGAAGTATCGTCAGGCGTTCTTTGTAAGACATGGGCTTCTCGCCTACCCCAAATCCTACTATGAATTGAATAATACAGCAATTTTGAACATTAAGGCCCCGCTGTAGGCCATATTTTGCAAAGGCTATAGCGATAACTGTCACTTTAGGACGGAATGTCCTCAGAACCCCAATTAGGAACTTTAACTCGCAAACCATCACTAACTTCTCTTTAATCTAATGAATCTAATGTTCAGCTAAGCTTTAAAAATCTACCGTTTATCCGGCTAGCTCTAGCGCTTTACGATGAGCAATGTATAGTCAATTCATGATAAAAATAAATATGAAACAAAATCCAAACGCTAAAAAAGGCTTTACCTTAATTGAGTTGCTGGTGGCATTGGTTATATTGGGTATTGTAGTGGCTGTTGGTGTACAGGAGTTTGTCCAGGTGATTGTAGCAGTAGTACTACTTGGACTTCGGGCTGGGCTGTTTATATTGATGACGATAATGCTAATCCCGCCACTTTTGAAGCAAGTGAAATCGTTAGAGTTGAGGATAATTCAGCAATCGATACGACAATTGCTGGAGGCGCAACGATTATATTTGATGCCTTTGGGGAAAGTGACAATACGGCTAATGTTGTTTTCACAATTACCAAAACAGGCGCTTCGTTAACTCGTCGGATCACAGTATCACCTACAGGTTATACATCTATCAATTAAATGAATATTGTCTAAAAAATTATGTTTACTATCATCAAAAAAAATAGCACAAATAACCACTTGCCTAGACGTCAAATGGGGGCGGGTTTGATAGAAGTGATGGTTTCTTTATCGATTCTCGCTATCGGTTTGCTCGGCGTGTTGAGTTTACAGGCCAATGGCCTTAACAGTAATCAACGAGCCGTTTTTATAACTGAAGCGCAAATTATAGCGCAAGATATGGCAGATCGGATAATGGCGTTTGGCAGCATCGATTCAGATACGGCCGCCATAGCTGCTGGTAATGCTGGTAATGCTGTTGTTACGGGCTCATATGGCAACGGCACCCTTAATTTGTCGAAAGGGGGCACTGTATCTAGTGCTGTTTGTAGCACAGGCACGCCTTGCGCTACTCCTGCTGCAATTTTAGCTTACGATGGTAATGAATGGTTAAGGGCGCTAAATGATTCCTCGCTTCCGCGTGCGAGTACCGATGTGAGTTGGCTCGCAGCGACTCGAATTTATACTATTGAAGTTAGGTGGGATCAGGAAAGGACAGGAGGTACGGGTAACGTGACATCTTGTAATCCCGACAACTGTTTTACAATGGAGGTTAAGCTTTGATGAGCAATAGGGATAAAAAAATTAGTAAGCTTCAGGCGGGTATTGGCTTAATTGAGCTATTGATCTCTATGGTCATCGGTCTGTTTATTATGGCCGGGGTGCTACAACTGTTTAGCACAAGTAGTCAGAATGCGGTTGCTGTAACCGGTAGTTCTCGCATACAAGAAAATGTGCGTTATGCTTTTGCTCGAATTGCGGAAGATATTGCACAGTCTGGTAATCTTGGATGCATAAGCTCTTCAGTTGCTGAAAGATACCCTGACAAACAACCAATTACCAATATGTTAACGCCCTCTGGGGATGCCTATGATTTCCTTACTATTGCTAATGGTGACAACGGAACGGGTTCTGGTACTTCTGGTGATACTGAGACGATAGCGCCAGGCACAGATCGCTTTCGTATTCGCTATGTGAATAATACCGTTAGATTTGACGTCACAGCCATCACAGCAACCAGTGTGACGGTCACCGGTAATGACCTTGATTCACTTCCTCAAGGGCGAATCGTAGCGCTGAGCAATTGTTTTGAGGGCGCTATTTTTTCTATTACTAATGTTCCTGCAGATGACGCTGGAGATATTTTTCATACAACCAGCGCAACCAATATTAAGGTTCCAAACGCTACAACAGAAAAAGGGATCAATCTTCCTGCCAGAATAAATAATGGGGCTACCAATGTGGTATCCCCCTTTTATCTGTATGCGGGTTCAACGGGTTCATACGAGTACACCATAAGACAATCTGCGGGTGCAAGTGAGCCGTGTAACCGCGTTGCCACATCTACGAGTGGCCCGGAAAACTGTGCCTTATATCGAAGTGAATCCGGAACGGCTCTCGAGTTAGTTCAAGGGGCGCATGACATACAAGTAGAGTATGGTTGGACGGATCCAGCGGGCTCCCTCAGTTTTTCACCAAGCCCTAACGCTACGCAATGGCCAGCAATCGATCGAATGAAAGTGACGATTGAATTTAACTCCATCGATAATGTGATTGCTTCAGGCAATACCATAGATCAAAGTAGTTCCGGCCTGTTAACCAAAAGTTACACCAGAACCTTTAACCTCTTTAATCAACTTTGATTCTGATCTGAATAGATTAACAACGGTCTATATTATGAAAATGTCTTTAACTTTACCCTTACAGCAACGTCAAAAGGGCGTAGTACTCATTGTCGCCTTAATTATGTTGGTGGTAATGACAGCAGTCGGTGTGACTGTTATGACGGGTTCCAGCTTGCAAGAGCGAATGGCGGGTAATAATCGACAGCGGTCAATTGCACGTTTAAACGCTGAAGCCGCCTTACGTTTTGCCGAGCAGCAATTGGATGCGCTTAACATTAATGCCAGCACGGATCCTATAGCCGCAATCAATGAAAAATTTACCGACACAACTGCACGTGGTCATTGGGTTGCTATCTATTCCAGTAAATTCGCGTATGACCCGGTTGCCTTTGACCTATCTGATCCTGCGGCTTGGAGTGAAGCCGCAGCCAGTGCAAAAGCAGATGGCCCCGCATCCGGAACAACCACAACGCCCTCACATTATGTGGTTGAATATATTGGCGAAATGCCCCTGAATAAGCCGCAGGCAGACATAGATATCAGTGTTGAGAAAAAAAATACCTTCGAACATTTCTCCCATACTTTTCGCATTACGGCGATAGGCTACGGAAGAGACCCTAAAATAAATGCTATTTTGCGGAGCATTTATTCTACCGCAAATAATTGATCTGACCACGGTCGAGGTGATTCATGAAAAAACAATGCAAAGCCATTAAAGCACTTTGTGTCTCTTTACCGCTACTAGCTAGTTTACCGCTCTTAGTCAGTTGGCAAGCAAATGCGGCTCCCGGGGCCTTGGAAGATAGACCATTAACCCTTGCTATTGATGCGGTTCAACCCAATATTTTGTTGATGCTGGATGATTCAACCAGTATGCGGAGTTCATTACTTCTAACGGCAGATGCGAGAAGTGAGCATCCGGCCGACAGCAGCTCTAAAACGGATTTAGACTTTACTCCAGATCATTCCTATGAAAGAAGGCGGTTATGTGTGGGTTTTAATGCACTGGCATATAACGAAGACCCCCTTGTTACTTATACACCGTGGCTTGGGGACGATAAGGATGGCGATGCCCATCAAAATATGACGCTTAACGCTGCCCGTTACGACCCTTATCGCAACAATACTAACAATATTCGCTTTCACCGATATGTTCAATGGAGCGACGATGGTGATGGTGTTTATGAAGCTGGCGAATGTGAAGATGAGGTTTCTGTAAATAGACTATCCGCTGCAAATCAACAGAAGTACGCTAATTGGTACACTTACTATCGTAGCCGTCGATATGTTGCCAAGCGTGCGCTATCAGAAGTCATTAGCAATAGCCCAGCACGTGTCGGTTTAACCGGGCTCTATCGTGACTATAAAAATGACAACCTTGGCGGCATACCTATAAAAGATAATACGGTGGCAGCTAATAAAAGCGCTTTGCTGAAATTTTTATTTGGCATGGATGCGGTTAGTGGTACAACGCTGGCATCTACACTATACGAAGCGGGGAGGTATTTTGAGTACGGTAAAAAGCCGAATTACTATTTTTTTAAACAAGGCACCCTAGCGGCTAATGCTAACCTACATGATGCAAGTACGGAGAATACGGTTGATGATAATAGCCCTATCTTAAACGCAGATAATGGCGGTTCCTGCCAACAAAATTTCTCAGTATTATTTTCTGACGGATTTGCACGAAGGGAGTTTGCTTTTAATATTGGTAACACTGATGGTAATAATAACAGTGCTTATGATGGCGAGCGCTTTAAGGATAACTGGGGCAATACTCTGGCCGACGTGGCCATGCATTATTTAGAACGAGATTTGGTTCCTAATACTGTTTTGAATAATGATTCTATATCAGTCGACGATGCACGTATAGTGGGCGGCACTATAAATCACCAACATATGACAACGTACACCGTAGCATTTGGTGTCGAAGGAGCGAATCCAGATGGTGGGCCTGATGATTCTGATCCCGCTTCTGATTTTCCTTACGCTTGGCCTCGGCCAATTTCATATAAGGCTTCGACCATCGATGATATGCAGCATGCAGCCTGGAATGGTAGAGGACAGTATTTAAATGCCTCTAACCCCCAAGATCTTATCGATGACCTCAATAATGTTTTTGCAGATATTACCGCCCGTACGACAGTTACCTCCGCAGCGGCATCGGTGAGTTCGGGCTTGATTGGAGCGGGTACACAGATATTCAGAACAGAATTTGATTCAGGAGATTGGACCGGCAATTTATTTGCCTACCAATTTGATAGTGATGGAAATGTTGATGTTGATACCCCTACTTGGCAGGCAGCAACAAAATTAAATGATGATATTAGCAATAACGGTTTTGCCAGTGCCCGTGATAATATTTATACCTATCACGTTGATACTGATAACCCTATCGTTAGTGCAAATAGAGGTGTTGATTTGGTCTATGCCAATTTAGATCCCACTCAGAAAGCGGATTTAACAGCATTTGTGCCAGCCGCGTGGACTGCTGCAGGTGGCACAGGACCCGAATATGGTGCGGCTCTTCTTGATTTTTTAAAGGGTGATAATACTCATGAGGAGAGTGTTTCAGGAGGGCGAGGGGTGTTTCGTGATCGTGATGGGAGTTACCTAGGTGCTCTTATTAACTCATCACCGCAATATATGGGGCCGCCTAATGATAAATATCCAGATGAGATTCAAGGCCCAGGTTTTTCTTACAATGCTTTTAAATCTCTCACTAGCAGTACTACTCGCCCTCCCTTGGTTTTTGTGGGAGGTAATGATGGTATGTTACACGCATTTGATGCCACTTCAGGCAATGAAGTCTTCGCCTATGTTCCAGGCTTATTAGCAGATAAATTACCTGCTCTTGCTACAACCACTAGCCCCTATCCTTATGCCTCCTATGTCGATTCAACACCGACAGTGAGGGATGTCTATCTTACGACTGATGTCGATAATGGGCGAAATACTGGTTGGCGCTCCTACTTGGTAGGCGGGCTACGTAATGGCGGTAAAAGTATCTATGCTTTAGATGTGACTAATCCAAGTGATTCCGATGTCACTGCTCAGGATATTGTAAAATTTGAGTATACTCATGCTGATCTTGGTTACATTCATAGTCGCCCACAGATTGCCAAACTGAATAGTGGTCAATGGGTTGCTATCGTTGGCAATGGGTATAATGCCGATGGCGTTGATGGCCACGCCAAGTTGTTTATTATTGATCTTGCGACAGGCCAGCCTATAACAACGAATGGTGGTGGTATTATTGACACTGGAGTAGGTAATAATGCCGGCGGTTCCTGCTTGGATACTGATGCTGACGATGGAGACCCTGCCAGTGATTGTAACGGCTTATCTTCCCCAACACTCGTAGATTTAAACGGTGACTTTAAGGTTGACCGCATTTATGCCGGCGATTTACACGGCAATATGTGGGTTTTTGACGTATCTAGCCCTAGCGCAACGTGGGCTGCATCAAAACTATTTACGGCTAATCGAAACGGAACGGGCGCCTGCACAACTGCATCTTGTCGCCAACCTATTACTACAAAACCGGAAGTGACGCTGCACCCCTCTAGGCGTTCATCTAGTACTCAGCCCAATATTTTAGTGTATTTTGGCACCGGTCAGTATATTGCGGAAGGCGATAATGCCACTTCAGATACGCAATCGTTTTATGCGGTCTGGGATAGAGGTGTGGATGATTTAGTAAAAGGCGATCTTGTGCCAAGAGCATTTAGTGGGACTAGTCTTAGCGCGATCAATATTGTGGGTGACCCGGTAGCTTATGACGGTGGCACTGCTAGTGGTAGTGGTAATTTCGGTTGGAGTATAGATTTAAGCGGGTCAATCGCTAGCGCAGCTCCCTTTTTACGTGGCAGGGTTGTTATTAACCCGGTATTGTCTGGACAGTTAGTTTTCTTTGTTGCCTCTGTGCCAAGACAAGGGGCCTCGTGTGAGGGTGGCAATGTGATGAGTTACTTGGTCACTTTGGATTTAAAAACGGGTTTGCCACCCAGCTTTAATCCTTTTGATCCGGATGGTGATGGAGACAATAATGGCTTCGCTTCTCCTGTGACTCAATTAGGTTCTTCAGTATCTGGTTTTGAGGCAACTGGTGTTGATCCCACGCTCATCATAACCAATGAGGATGGTAGTATTGAGACACAAGGTATTTCTAATGCAGAGTCGGTGCTTGCGGGAAGAAAATCATGGTCAATTATTAAATAGTTGATGATTGATTAGTTAAGAGCGTATTTCGAAGGTAAGCGGTATCATTTTGAGAGGCAGTATTTTTATGTACTCGAATAAAGGTTTTACACTTATAGAGTTAATGGTAGTTGTAGCGATTGTGGCCACTTTGGCTGCAGTGGCTCTGCCATCTTATCAGCAGTATGTTCTTGCGGGCAAACGAGCGGAGGGAGTAGCGTTTGCACTGGATATTGCGTCGAGGCAAGAACGCCACTTCGCTCAATATAGCCGCTATGCAATTACATTAACGGGTACAACAAGTGCTACAGTTCTAGCAATGGTTTCTGCCAATAGCGAAAATGGGGAGTACACTGCCAGAATAACCCAGGACAACGGGATTACGACTTACACTATTATTGTCGACCCAAATTTTGCGGATGCAGAATGTGAAAATCTGACATTAGTCAATAATGGCGTTCGAGGTGAAACAGGGAGTGGTACAGTTGCGGACTGTTGGCGCTAGATTGTGTTAACAATGTTCAATAGCTTCCGCCTCACTTGCTTTGCCAGTGCGGTACGTTATGATTTGCCTAGCATAATGCTATTCACCTTTCCGTAAATAATACGTCAGTCTCTCATTTTGATTTCGAATCAATTCATAGGCTTTAAATCGCAGGTAACGACGACTACCAGCCCGTAGGTTGGGGTGAGCTACAAACCCCAACATGAAATTGAAAAATCACCGATGGTAATCAAGCCAAGCCTGTTGAATTATGGTTTGTTTTGGTTTTCGGTTGTTTGTTTGGGTGTGTTGGGGTTCGTTCCTCACCGCCAACCTACGATGTCTGACACCGATCCTGTGCCTCTGATTCACCCCCTCTTCTTGCTCTCCCTGCCCGATACATAATAATCTGTCGGGCATACAACTCTTCTCCTTTTCTTAAACAATAAGTCAAACGACCATTTTGGTTTCTCGTTGAACCATCGGCCTTAAATCTTAGGTAGCGGCGGCTACCAGAGGCCCGCCAGTTAATTTGTTCGTCGTTTGATGCAGCTTGCCTAACTTGTAGGGGTTCTGGGGATTTCCTCAATATAATTAACAATGATTAAATTTCTTAGCGTACGTTTTCGTACCACTGGACTTCAAACCTCGAATTTACATGTTGAGACCCAC
>JBLHWO010000025.1:0-25159 GCA_047629215.1 Cellvibrionaceae bacterium
GCTAAAGACTACCTCCCTGAGGGACAGCAACGATGCCGACAAGAAAATGCCAAACCAACCATCGATAAACCTCTGCGATGGTTAGAAAAAATTATCCCCTAGACCGCACCACAAGATGCGGTTTGCGTGCCGCTGACCTATCTGAACCTTCAATGGCCGCACTTAACCCGTTATCTGGATGACGGTAAATACCCGATGGACAATAACAGGGCTGAAAATATAATTCGCCCGTTTGTAATTGGGCTAAGAATGGCTTGTTCTCGACGAGTCAATCAGGCGCCAAAGCGAGTGCACATTCAGACAGCTTAATTGAAACACCAAAGGCCAACGTGCGACCTCCTTACGACGATTTAAAAACAGTCTTCACAGAATTACCAACTATCAAGACGGTTGATGGCTGGAGGTGTAATTGTCTTGCTATGCAAAGGGTGTGGTTCGTTAGCTACTTATAGCGTTCATCTCGCTTTACATGCAGCCAAGCATGGGTGCTATTGGCAACGTTAACGATGTATTGACGCCACTTTAAGTGTGGAAAAGTTGAGATGGCATGAATTTCGCTGGTATTAGAGGGTGAGGCGGGCCAAGCCTGTCAATACAGGGTTAGAAGCTATAAGGTCATTTTTGAATGCAGGCGTAATGGCCTATAGACATCAAGCCATTTATACCTGAGGGGGGGCTATTTTGCCTTTAGGGTTAACGCTATTTGTATTTATAAAACGCGGGGTATTGCTTAAAATAAAGCGCAACATGTACCGGCAAGATGCGTTTACTGGCGCTTATATCGCGCCGCTCTTTTAGTTAAAGTTTGCACCGTGGTAAGTAAATAAATAAATATGTTTGGTTACTTAGAAACATAACTGAGCGTTAACGTAATCCAAGCTGAATACATTAAGGGCAAAAATGATGATGAATAATAATCTTGCAGAGCAATTTTTAGTCGATGAATTTACTCAGGAATCAGTTAATTATTCACAGCAATCAGTTAATCAATCAATAGAAAAGCTGGTTTTGGAACATGGTAAATTTGTAAAAAGATTTATAGCCAAGCGTACCTGGAATGAGCAAAACGTTGATGATATCTATCAGTCTACGTTATTAGAAGCCATTAAAAGTTATCCAAAATTTCGTAATGAATCTCAACCCAGGACATGGTTGTGTGGCATTGCTTATAATATTATCCGAAACTATGGAAGAAAACTTAATGCCATCAATTGTGAAGATTTGGATGCATTAGAATCAGTCGATTTTGACGATATAAACTGCATGAGCACAGGAAATCCAGCGGATATTTATAACCGTGAACACTTTGTTAATCGGGTAAAGGAAGTTACTGACACATTACCTGATGCAATCAAGCAAACTTTTTTTATGATCGTTGAGTCGGGCAAAAATTACGAGCAGGCGGCACAGTCATTAAATGTGCCTATAGGGACAGTTCGTTCACGTATTTTTCGTGCACGCGAAGTGCTAAGAGAGCAATGTGTACTTTAAATGATCGTGAAAATAGTTATTTATAGGTATCGCAACAGCGTTTTATATATGTAGCGGCATTGTTCAATTTTTTAGGCTACACACTAGTGCGGCTAAGGATTTACCAAAAAATCATTTTATATTGACTACGGGCTCCCGCCCTTCGCTCTAAGGTAGCAGAGCTGCCTTAACTACTGCAGGCAGGCGACCTGCACATCTATCACGGACTGAACAGTTAATCCCCGTTGATGCACACCACAAAATCCTATGCGTACTGCTTTAGAGGTGGAGCATCCGGTAAAGACGTCATTCTTTACGAGTACAACACCATAAAACACAAGTCCTTTGTTAATAATTGGTTTGCGGTCTTTAGTGGCACACTGCATTGTTACGGTCATCCGTTTTTTGATTTGTTATTTGAATCTGGGGCGGTAAGCCCCAGTTTCTGTAACACCCACGCTAGACGCAAATTCGTGCCGATTGCCATCGCTTCAAAAGGGAATGGACTAGCCAAGCAGGCCATGCGTTTTTATAAGCGCCGCTATAAAATACAGCGCAAAGCCAAAGATGAGAAGATGAGCCAAGAACAGCGCTATAAGCTTCGACAACAGCGTTCAAAACCACTGATAGCCGAATGTAAACAATGGCTTGATGAGCACTGCCCGACTGTTCCGCCTAAAACATCGCTAGGCAAAGCCTTTGCCTATACCTTTAAATTTTGGCATGGCTTGTGTGAATTTCTCAATGATGGTCGCTTAGAAGCCGATAACAATTTTACGGAACAGGAAATAAAACCCTTTGTGATTGCGAGAAAGAACTTCATGTTTTGTAGTTCAGTGAAGGGTGCTGAGGCTCTGTGCCTTCATTTTAGTTTGATTAGAACGGCCAAGCGCCAGGGGTTGTTGGCGCGAGATGATGAAAGTAGTTATCTGACGCTAGACTTACAAGACGACGATCCGATGAATCAGCTTCAGGGACACTTTATAACCTATCGAATTGCAGTGGTCCACAACAGGGCCGCAAGGTCTTTACCCTACAAACAATCCCATCCTGGGAAGATGATGATTTTGGCACTAACCAGGTCGGTAAAATTGCCGGTTTCTACCTGCATGCCGGGGTGGCTACAAAAACGCGAGAGCGAAGAAAACGGGAACGCTTGTGCCGCTATATTTCTCGCCCTGGAGTATCAGAAAAACGATTGGCACTGACTTCGCAGGGTAAGGTCAGATATCAACTAAAGTCACCCTACAGAGATGGTACAACGCACGTTATCTTCGAGCCTGTCGATTTCATGGTGAAATTGGCTGCCTTAGTTCCGAAGCCACGCGCAAATTTGACGCGGTACCATGGAGTTCTGGCCCCCAACAGCAAGCGGCGTATCTTTGTTACTCCCGCTTAGCGGGGCAAGGACAACACCCAAAAGCAGGGCCTGAAGACCGATGAGCCTGCGCGGGTTAATTGTCATCAAAACATGACATGGGCCGAACGGCTTAAGCGTGTCTTCAATATCGATATCACGATCTGTAGCCGCTGTGGTGGTGCAGTGAGCATTATTGCTTGTATTGAAGACCCGCTGATCATCAAGAAGATTTTAGCCCGCCTGGACGCAAAGTGCTGAAGCACCTGCATTAGTGTATCAATTACCAGAGCCCCGCGCCGCAGGCAAAGCTATTTAATTAAGTATCAACAAGGAGAAGATGATAGATGCTGCTCAAGGATGAGGCTGGCAGGATAGGTTGCGGGCTAGGCTGTACAAAAAGGAAAACAAGCTTAATGCGCATGATTCCATGATCAATAATTGTACAGATAATGGGTTGATAATAACTTGACGATTGCCAATAGTCCGTTTTTTATTGCAGATTGGGAAGATAAGGGGGGGCATTAATCCTTCCTATACTGCTGAGCAGCGTTGCATGCTGGAGGCTTCGTCTCAATGGCCGGCAGCGGTGACAGACCATGCCGCAACGCCGGAGCAGGCGGTGGATGAAGCGGCCCAGAAGTTGGCGCATCGGCTGGGGAGCACACTTGGTCGCCAACAGGACCAGCGCAAGAAAACGCCCTACTTGCCCTTGTCCGAGACGAAACCTGAAGAGTTTTGATAGTCGCTACTACAACTTCAACAACAGTCACAACCACGTTACTCCGCGTGGAAAGCACAGCAATAAAAATCAGATGCTTCTCAGCGAGAGTTGGGTAATACGTATGACTTTCTGCCGATAGTGTATAGAAAGTTGCTTGGTCGGGCGCGTTGAGGACTGCACCTGTGTTGATGCGCGAAGGTAAAACTGGGCTGGCTAAAAAGACTGTTCCAAAAAAAACGGTATCTAGCTTGCTGGCGCTTATCGCGCCAATACGCATGGGCGGCTTCATCAGCCGCGCAGCAGATATTAGAGACCAGCATGCCTTTAAAAATTTCGTGCTGAAAATATATTCCTCGCTAGGTGACGATGAAGCTTTGTCAGGAACTTGGTGGCGCTAAGCTCGTTGAAAATGCTAATTTTTTTGGTGTGGATCACTATTCGACCGTTTTGAAGACGATTGGACGGATGAATCAATTGATATCGGATGACCTTTATTTGGCTTTGAGTTTTAAAGTATTAAGTCAATATTTGACCCCTTAGGCTTTTATTCATAATCCGTCTCGCCTTGAGCAACGGCTCGTTCACACAGCTTTTTAACCACTGCACGGCATGGTGTATCGTGCAGTAAATTCAACTCCGCTAACCGCAGAATATCTACATTCGAATAAACTCAATTCCTGCCGGTCGCCCACGAACACATCTTCCAGTCTTGGTATCTTGACTGATCAAGCGGGTGAGTTGTTGGCGGGAAAAATAACTGATCTTGTGAAAAAAGCGGATAACAATACCTTTCTCTCGCTTCTTGAGCGTCAGAGAGTGAAAGCGAATTACCCGTAGGTCATTTAAGCCGCACATAATATGAACTTATTGTATGCTAATTAGTCTGATTTTATAGAGGTCGTCAGGGGTCGGTAGCTATATAGGATTATATATTTTTTTGGGGGGGGGGGGGATCCCCAGAACCTAGGGAGCTTAAATTGAGAGATAAGCACTTTGCTAGCCGACATTTTTGGGCCAGAGGATATGAGTTAGAGGTAGGAAAGAAGTATATTCATTAGCAGGTGACGTCTGATCAGAGTGGTAGGTTTCAATCGTTACCGCGATGGTTGTTTATATTGACGCTCTCTTCTAGGCAGCCATACTCAGTAAATCACTCGCTTCGCGGGGGTAATCTGATTTTTTATTAGAGAAAAATCGAATGGTAAACAACGTTATTAAATCTACACCGTCGTCAACGGTCTACAATAATTCAGTGCAGCAGCAGGTTGCCAGCCAACCAGAGTCGAAAGGGCTTTTAGGTGCGGTTGGGCGCATAGCAAAAAAATTGCTGTGTAACATAAGAAAGAATGAGCGGTCGGAGGCCCTAAGCTTACAGGGGCCGCCAAAGAAAATGCTTGTCGAATTTACCCAGGTTTCACAGGTTGCGAAAGATAAACGGCCAGATTGGCTTAGTAGAACTGATCCCATTGAGCAGTACGTTCTTTTTAGAGTCGTAGAAAACGCTAGAGGTTGGGTGGATAGATTGGGTGAGGATAGTCTTCGAATTTCAGGTAAGGGGGTTTCATCATTAAGCCCCGAAAAAGTTAAGAATCCCTTAAAAAACTATGCGTTTATCAAAACGCTTGGCAACCCGAATGGTGGAGCCTATGGGAAGGTTGGCCTGTATCATAAAATTGATTCGACGGGAAAGGCAGAATGCGATCAAGCCGGTTGCCCAAAGCAGTTTGCTATCAAGACGGGTGCGTTTAAAGATGGTGATTTATATGGAGGAAACGTGACCGAATTAAAGGCCTTGATTGCGACATTGAATCACAGTGGCACTGTTGTAGAAATAAAAAAAGCAACAATAAGTGACGGTCAAATTAACTTTTTCCTCGAGCTATTAGAACCATTCGAGGGGACACTTGAACAATGGGAACAAATTGCTCCGAACCCAATTTTAAATGCGAATTTTTCAGTCTCTGATAGAAAACCGGATAACACAGCATTCAGAGGGTCTACCCCCGTGCATATTGACCTGGGTCAGCCCGGCCATTTTGATGAGTTTGGTGTAAGAACCGATTTGAGAAAACAAGCAATTGAATTTGGTGTAAAAAACGTAGATCGGCTTGATGATTTGTTGCCCAAAATATATCCATCGGGCCTGAACGATTATATTGAGCGAGATCTCACAAAGGCGGTTGACGAGTTAAGAGAAGAGATACTGTCGCAAGCTAGAGTTTAGCTTGCAGCGCCACGCTTGTCCTTAGCCGCCTTCTGAGGCGGTTTTTATGGGTTCTGTCGCAAATACTGCGTTAGCGAGTATAAATTTATTTTATCAGCATGCCCAAGCAGCGAGGCCATATAACAGCTCAGTGGGATAATAATAACAGGCCAACGAGTAATACCATGTTTCGCTTCAAAGGTTTGGGCGAACTCACCTAATGGTCGTCCTGCTTCTGATAAGGCCAGGCGAATATTCAAAATACTGTCAGCATAGCTTGCCAATTCAGCCATTGGTTCATAACTTTCAGGATCTTGGATCACGAGAGCAGGCTTACCGTTATGAGTAAGAATCTGTGGCCGTTTGTTTTTAATCAGACGCTTTATATGATCAGAGGGTTTACGACTAAGGGTCTAAAGGGCATAGCCGTCAGGCTAAGACATTAACTTCAGTAAAATCAATCGGTTGGAGGCCAGATCTGCAGGCACAGGAAATCCTTTTCTCTAGAATTCATAGTCCACACTGTATGGCCGGTCATGGGAGGTTAAATGAAGACGTTCCGGCCTAATGCCTTCAAAATTTTCGGTATTTTACTTGTGGGCTATGAAAGGTTTAAGTAAAGGCTCAGATAATTTGGTCTAAAATTTAGAACTATCTATCCGTCCTTTTTTAATCGTGACGAATTGGATCAGTTAGCGAGAGAATCAGGTTTTGTTCAGCGAAGCAGTAAATCAAATGGCAGCCTATTTTTAGATTTAGTGGTTCCCAATGCGGAGAGCCTCAAAAGCCAGAGCCTGAATGATTTATTGGTAGCGTTAAAAAGCGATCATCTATTGGATATTACGAAACAGAGAATACTCATTCTTGCACATTTCTTACGTATTTTTCTTCTAGTATAGGGTGCATAGCGTTAATGAATCTGGGGGTTTCAGGTGCATTATCGAATAATCACAATTTCATTTATTACCTACAATGAGGCGTACCCGCTGATGAATCGAATTAAGACGTTAACTAATTCAAGTATCCATGTCGCAATAACGAGCGCTGTTCTATTAACAATAGTTGGCTGTGGCGGAGGCTCAAAGTCGAGTATCGAAGAAGAAAATAATACTGAAGGCAACTTAGGTATCATTTTTACTAAAGCGCCTCCATCAGAAGATTATAATGCTTATGCTAAATTCGAATTCAGCGCTGAAGACGGAGTGAGCTATACATGTGCATTGAATTACAACGATTTCAGTCCCTGTGAAAGCCCCATCACGTTGATGCCATTATCCGTCGGGGAGCAAACGTTTAGTGTTAAAGCATCCGACGCTATTGGTGCCGAGGGTATTGAAGAGGTTTACAGATGGAATACGGTCAGCGTGACTGAGCCAAATAATACTGAGCCACATCATGCTGATTTAATTCCAGAGGCTGTCTATCCTGACTCTGCAGATGGGCTTGGTTGGCGCGGAATATTAAGAGTGAACTGTGACTTTGCTCATTCTAGCTACAACGATCCTATCGTCTTTCCTAGTGAAGAAGGTGCCGCCCACTTGCATCGTTTTTACGGAAATACCCTCGTCGATCACAATACCACGGATGAAAGCGTGTTCACAACGGGTGAGTCAACCTGCCAAGGTAACGTGCTCAACTTATCCGCCTATTGGATGCCTAGTGTATTAACGCCTTCATTTGATCCCCAAACTGGAGAGCGACTCCTAGATGCCAGCGGCGAGCCAGCGTGGAAGGCGGTGTCAGGGATAACCGGTGATGCTGATGAATCACATGAACTCTTTTACTATGTTGCGGCAGTTAGTGATCTAGAATCGATTCAGCCAATACCACTTGGTATGCGCATTATAGCCGGTAGTCATATGGGTCAACCGGGCCAAGAGCAAAATACGTCGATCGTTCGCTGGCATTGCCAAAGCTGGGACGCTGCCGATGATGATGAGGTTCTACTGTATACCCCTGACATTCCTAGCTGTGAAGCAGGTGATCTGGTACGTCAGGATATAATTTTCCCTAGCTGCTGGGATGGCGTCAACTTAGATTCTGCGGATCACAAAAGTCATATGGCATATCCTGAGAATTCGCGCGGTGAAACGGTTTGCCCCGCCAGCCACCCTGTAGCACTCGTAAGACCAAGTTATCATTTTGGATATAGGGTTAGCGCAGATGTTTACGACCCTGATACCTTGTCTTCAGCTAACTGGAAACTCGCTTCTGATATGTATGACGCCGATGAAAGCAATAATGGCGGAATGTCTATACACGCTGACTGGATGAATGGCTGGCACCCTGAGTTGATGCAAATAATCCTAGATAATTGTCTTAAGCAAGGCCTCGATTGTCACGATGGCAATCTAGCTAATGGCTTCCGTTTATCAGACACACGGCCAGGAACTCAAGAAGAAGCAGACGTTATCAATGGCGGTCTAGGCGAGTAGATTTTATATCTTATGCTTGTCGAATATCAACCCGTCACCATGAGCGTACATGCTTTTGTGCTCAATAATTGTACAGTTAATGGATGAGTAATAACTTACCGATTGCCAATAGCCCGTTTTTTATTGTAGATTGGTAAGATAAGGGGAGGGTATTAATCCTTCCTGTACTCGAGTTGCTCAGTGAATTAAATCTATTTACCCACAACAATGTGTTGCACCGCGAATGCTTGCAGGACATCTCCAAGGGCGGGTGCTGGCCATGTTGAACCACATGATCAAACCTAAAGTTGTATTGGAGATTGGCATATACACAGGTTATTCTGCCTTATGTTGGGCGGAGGGTTTACCAGCGCACGGGGTGATTCACACAGCCGAGATTAATGATGAACTCGAATCAAAGATTAGAGCATTCATAGATAGATCCAGTAATGGAATTTGCATACAACTTCATTTTGGCAATGCGTTGGAAATAATTCCTCAAATTGAAGGCAAATTAGATATTGTATCTATCGATGCTGATAAAGAAAACTACTCAGCGTATTATACCCAAGTTTTCGATCGAGTTGTGAGTGGAGGTTTCATCATCGCAGACAATGTTTTGTGGAGTGGAAAAATCATTGATTATCCCGATAATATGGATTGTAAAACACGCTTTTTAGATGATTATTCTAAAAAAGTCAAAGAAGACGAAAGGGTGGAAAATGTTTTATTCCCAATCCGCGATGGATTGATGATGGCGCGAAAAAAATGAGTATGATCGATTTTAGAAGTGATACAGTTACAAGGCCAAGTGTTGAGATGCTCAATGCAATGAAGCAAGCCCCAACTGGTGATGATGTTTTTGGCGATGATCCAACCGTTAATGCTTTAGAGGATTTGGCAGCAAGAATGTTTGGCAAGGAAAAAGCCCTCTATTGTTCCTCAGGCACAATGACAAATCAGATTGCTATCAAAGTTCACACTCAACCAGGGGAAGAAGTAATTTGTGATCGCCTGGCTCATATTTATAATTATGAGGGCGGAGAAATAGCATTCAATTCTGGATGCTCTGCAAGATTGTTGGAAGGAGATCGAGGTAGATTTAACTCGAGAGATGTAGAGTTAAACCTTAACCCTGACGACCCACATTATTCAAGAACATCCTTAGTACTATTGAACACACGAGCAATAAGGGAGGTGGTGCTATTTGGGATAGTAAAGAAATAGATAAGATTAAGGCCCAGTGCGTTTCCATTAGAGTTGCCGCTCCATTTGGATGGAGCTCGACTTTTTAATGCAATAATTGAAACCGGGCAGTCCACACTTTCAGTTGGAAAACAATTCAATACTATTTCGATCTGTTTAAGCAAAGGTTTAGGATGTCCTGTAGGTTCTATTTTAATCGGGGATAGCGAATTCATATTCAAAGCGAGAAGGGTGCGTAAAGTGTTTGGCGGATGATCACAAACGAGCTAAAGTCTTGTCAGGTATATTGCAAAACCAATCGTGGGTATCGAAAGTAGTTGACGTGGAAGCCAATATTGTGGTTTTAGATCTTACTCGCCCGAGTGAACAGAAAAGTACAATCGAAAAACTGAATTTATTAGGCGTTGCAGTTTTTGGATTTGGACCTGGTAGAATTAGATTTGTGACACATTTGGATATATCGGATGACGATATTAATCAGTGCGAGGAAATATTCAAAAAAGTATGAGAATTATGAAAATTAGAATTGGAATTATCGTTTTGCTGACCTCATTGTCCGCTACATAATTTACTTCTTGCGAGGAGCTTGGCCTTGGTGATTTGGCGGAAGTCGAACTTTCTGAAGAAACCGTTATCGCGGGACTTAGAGAGGCACTCTATACTCCGTCACTTCCTTTTGAATTTCATTAAGCGGGAAATCTTTAGTCTTTCTTTTAATCAGACTTAATGATGTTGTAGAATTTACTTTCAATAAGTTGATAGTGAAGTCTAACAAGTCCTTTGAAGAATATTTTTGGATGATCTGATAGAGACGATTTTTCTCTTCATTCACAACTTGAATAGTAATTCGTTGCAGTTGGCTATACTTTGGAATGACTATATGGTTTGTTGCCATACAGGAGATTAACTCATCAACAATATAACGAGCTTCGTTGGATATCTTGGCAATTTCTGTTGCCTTGTCTATCAGTTTATGATGATTGTGATTATTTAGCGCTGTAAAACCAGTAACTAAAAAAATATGACGGTAAAGCCGACTTTTTTGAGATGGCGTTAGCTTAAGTGGTCCTAGAGAAATTTTCGGCAGGTATTCTGTTAAAGCAAAATAAAAATCTTCTTTGACATCTTTAAAGGTAAAATTTAAAACGATGGCTTTGATTTTGAAGTAGCCCAGTAAGATAATAAAATAAGTCTTCAAGTGGCGATTTTTGATCGATGCGAAGACATATATGGACGCTCCCATGATGTCAACGTACTACTTACCCCTCCGTGCTGATTTTCAGCACAAATACCGTTTTAATCTTTTACCGCTAGTCTGTTGTGTTGAAGGCAGTCTTAAAAGTGGTTTGGTTCTGACATATATTCAGGCTCTTTATTGAAATGGTTTTATCATTCCAGGCCTCTGATGAACTCCGAACCATATCGCCTTTAAAATACACCCACTCGGATTATTATCTTTGTTCTAGTCTGGCTTTGATGAGGTAGGGTAGACTGTTTTCTTCATCATATTCTGACTAAACTGGTTGGTTAAAAGGTGTTATCCCGAGTCTTGCCTTCCACAACACCCACACAGGCTTGATACCTTTGTCCTCGACGGAGTTGAGCAAAACTGGGATAACGTAAACGGGTTCATATTATACGCTCACCTCTAAAGAAACAGGTATCACGCGATAGTGTTCTTGGCGCGTGAGTAATATCCAGATTAAACACGCTGAACGATGTGCCACGGCAACAGCCACTTTATTAAAGGGTTTGGTGATACGCAGCTTGGTGGCCCATACCGATAATGGGTCGGTGCTTTTGCCTGCACGACTTAGGAGGGCTCAGGCACCGTGAACTAGTTGTTAACCTAAGTAACGGTCTCCACGTTTGGTTATGTCGCCCATCTTACTGATATTGCCCGATGCATGTTGTTTAGGCGTCAGACCTAACCACACAGCAAACTCCTTTGGATTATTAAGCGCTTGGCCTTTATCAATGGCGGATAAAAATGCAGAAGCATTAATCACACCGATACCAGGAATACTGCGTAGTATTTTTCCACTTTCACTTGCCTCGACAAATTCACCTAACTGTTTTTCAATATCTTTGAGACGTTTGCGTGTGATTTCATATTCACTCAACATGTCTATCACCATATATTGTCATCGATGGCTGTATTGAGAATTATCTATCACACGACTTAACCCAATTAATAGCGCTTTGTGACCGCTGGGAAACACCACGCCAAATTCACTTAATAATCCCCTCGCTTGATTACTCACAGCTGTTTTATTTTTGATCAGTCGTTCTCGGATACGATGTAGACAAGATATTTCTTGTTGGTGCTCAGATTTTACTGGCACAAACCGGATATGAGCTCGTTGGCTAGCTTCTGCTATGGCAAAGGCATCGTTGTGGTCATTCTTATTGCCTCGTACAAAGGGTGTGACATGTTGGGCAGGGATAAGCTTGGTATCATGACCTAATTTAGCGATTTCTCGCCCCAGTAATGTGATGAATAACAGGCCTCCATGACGCTTCAACTTCTTATTAAACTGTGGCTTTATATGCTCATTCACCCCGCATATTTGAAAGATATTCTTTGCTAAATCAATACTAATTGTTTTATATTTCATCTTGGGTGCTCCCTATGTAAATAGTCTGGTTGAAAATACTATTTTGGCGCATTGACGCCGTATTAGGGAGCGTCCATCTCATCATCCATCTCCAAATCATTGAGTAAGAAGGATAATCGTTTTTGCTCAAGGGTTAGGGGTGTAGGACAGTAGAGCTCCTTAACTTCAGAGTCGAGAAGCATCTTAAGTCTTTTGTTTCGCTGCTTCATGATATGTCACCTAAAGTGACATATGTTAGCGTTTCAGATCGACATTTAGCTTATAAATGAATAAAAATTACAGTAGGGGTAGCTTGGACGCCACGCTAACCCTGGGCTGCAGAGCACTATGCGATTTCTGGAGGGTATGTCCCCAGCACCCCAATTTGGTAAAAATTACGACAGGAAAGTGGCTCGCTACAGTTGAAGACTGAATGGCGCAGTTAAAATAAAAAGCCTAGCTATGAGGGCTAGGCCAATTGATCAAATTAAATTCTCCCCGACCCCTATTCTACCGCTTCTGTCAGAGGAGCCTTGAATAGCCGTCTCACGGATTCTATTTTCCATAATCTTACCTATGCTATCTTCATGATAAAAATCACCCAATGTTAACTCCTGCAACTCTTCATCTAATTCGGCCATCACTAGATCATACGAATCTACCGGAATAATTCTGAAGTCCATACTCACACGTGTAAATTCCGTAACATTCTCTTGAGTACCATGTAGAACTCTCGGGTCAAATACAAGCACTTCTCCCTGCTTAAGATTGCAGGGTTCGAATCTTTTTAGCTGATCCTTAATGAACTCGTTTTCCCTAATAATGTAGAAAAATACTGTTCTAGAACCCCGATATTCTCTATAACAATTATCTAATGCTGCGGCAAAAAATTTGGACGTTTCTATGCTTGGCGCAAAGTCCATAATGCCTAAAGTATTACTTCCATGAACATCGTTAAATGGTAACCAAGCATTTATTTCATCGAAATAGTGTCCAAGCATTGTGTCTGAATGCACCATATGCAAAACGTCAGACTTAACTGGTAATGCATCCCTAATATCTTCTGGAATATGATATTTAACATGAGAGCTGTTTTCAAAAAAAACATCCGTATGAAAGACTATCTGTCGATAGAAAATAAACAAGATTATGAAATTGATCTATAAATTCATCCGAAAAATCTTGTATATTATTAAACCAATGCCCCGTAGCATTTTTCATGCTCTCAATCTCGCCCGGCTCAAACAACTTGTGAAAGAACTTTAGATCGAACGGTCGATCAATTTTATATAATCTAGATAGCTCTCATTTCAATAGCTCCACTATATGAATACGCTTTTTATCATAACGGGTTATTATTTTATCACTGGTATATCTATGGTTTTGTACAAGTTTTTTTTGTAAGTCGATCACGGCTAGCGTTCGGTAAATGTACACTAAGTCGGGTACAGGGCCAAATAGTTCCTTTAACTTACCTACTGGAGTGTATTAAATAAAGTGGTGAAATGTTGTGAACGACCAATTTGAGGTCCGGCCGGCAAAAGTGTTGGATTTAGCCACCTCGCCTATAACCAATTGATTTAGCTGGTAATGCTTGCTATTGGTTGGCTCTTCTCCGCTTTCAAATGGCTATTACGCCAGAGCTCTGGACATCACGATTAGTACGGCTAATCTCTCGGCTACACATTGCAGTTGATTGTTGCGTTACCGCTACAAATAAGGTGTAAAGGCTCATTGGTTGTGAAATTAGTGGCGAGGGCTTCAGGCGCCTTTCTCATTGCCAGTTTTAGGCATTTTGACAATAATATGAGTCCCCGTGTTGATCACATAGTTTGGCGCCGCTGGGGAATTCGAGAGTACCCAGGACTCTCAGGGTACTTACGGCTCGTGCTGGTTTTATTTTTACAAAAGAAAACGGCTCTTCCTTCTTCGGACTTAACTTTTGCCTCCAATAAAGTAGCTGACTGTAAACCAGGTCATGCTTGTTGGCGTGAGCCATCTTACTTAAATTATTTTTATTGAAGGCGTCTATATGTTGCTGCCAAGCTGCCTTTTTCACGAAGTGCTCCGATATTTACGAAAGAGCAAAGTATGGCAGGTCTAAACAAAGATGGGGATAATAGTGTTAATCGTGCGCTTACGAATGTAAGTGGCAACGTTAACTATTTATTAACACCATTTTAAGTGGAAAAGTTGAGACGGCATGAATTTCGCTGGTATTAGAGGGTGAGGCGGGCCAAGCCTGTTAATACAGGGTTAGAAGCTATAAGGTCATTTTTGAATGCAGGCGTAATGGCCTATAGACATCAAGCCATTTATACCTGAAGGGGGGCTATTTTGCCTTTAGGGTTAACGCTATTTGTATTTATAAAACGCGGGGTATTGCTTAAAATAAAGCGCAACATGTACCGGCAAGATGCGTTTACTGGCGCTTATATCGCGCCGCTCTTTTAGTTAAAGTTTGCACCGTGGTAAGTAAATAAATAAATATGTTTGGTTACTTAGAAACATAACTGAGCGTTAACGTAATCCAAGCTGAATACATTAAGGGCAAAAATGATGATGAATAATAATCTTGCAGAGCAATTTTTAGTCGATGAATTTACTCAGGAATCAGTTAATTATTCACAGCAATCAGTTAATCAATCAATAGAAAAGCTGGTTTTGGAACATGGTAAATTTGTAAAAAGATTTATAGCCAAGCGTACCTGGAATGAGCAAAACGTTGATGATATCTATCAGTCTACGTTATTAGAAGCCATTAAAAGTTATCCAAAATTTCGTAATGAATCTCAACCCAGGACATGGTTGTGTGGCATTGCTTATAATATTATCCGAAACTATGGAAGAAAACTTAATGCCATCAATTGTGAAGATTTGGATGCATTAGAATCAGTCGATTTTGACGATATAAACTGCATGAGCACAGGAAATCCAGCGGATATTTATAACCGTGAACACTTTGTTAATCGGGTAAAGGAAGTTACTGACACATTACCTGATGCAATCAAGCAAACTTTTTTTATGATCGTTGAGTCGGGCAAAAATTACGAGCAGGCGGCACAGTCATTAAATGTGCCTATAGGGACAGTTCGTTCACGTATTTTTCGTGCACGCGAAGTGCTAAGAGAGCAATGTGTACTTTAAATGATCGTGAAAATAGTTATTTATAGGTGTCGCAGCAGGGTTTTATCCGTCTATCTCGCTTTTCGCTCTACGGGTAGCAGATCTGCCTTAACCTAAGCCCCTTACCTAAGCAGAGAAGGGTGTAGAACCTTTACCTGTCGCTACGATCCAGCTGCTGTTTTTAGGATTATAGACATTCTCTAACGTGTTTTATTGGAGAGGTAGCTTTGGAACTATTAATAGGTTCTGTTCACTAATAGTATGATTTTTTTCATTCAATTAATCGTTTGTTTTATAGAGAGGTGTAATGTGGGCCCTGTAACCATGCGTAATTCTGCTGCGGTGTCAGCACAACAATCTGTTCAAGTTAGTCAAGCGTCGTCAAAGCAATTCGCTAATATTAATACTAGTGCATCTAGCGCTTCTGGTGGTATTGGTAGCGGTGCAGGTGCAGAAGAAATAGCCGCTGCATTCAGCGGAAAAATGCAGAGTAAAAAAGCTAAACAAGAAACAAGTCAGGAGCTTGGTAGCCATCTCCAAAGGCGTATTAATAGTATTCAGAAAATACAAGCGTTAGCAACTGTCTTAGATATACATACTTCGGTTGCTAGCAACGCTAAATCCATTGAGGCATTAGTTCGTTCGGGTGGTGATTTAGTAGGTTGGTGTGATGAGGAAAATGAAAAGGGGGTGGAGCCTGCGGAGATCTTTCTTTCCCTAAAAAGTGCACTGCTTACTGCGTCAGATAGTGATAAACCAGCCATAGAACGTGCTATCCAAAATCTGGTTCGTGAAAATGGTACCTCAATCCAGACATCATTTAATGTTGCTACTACAGTAGCCAAAGCTTATCCGGACCAACGCCATGCGCAGACGATGAGAAAGGCGATAGGTGAAGGCAATCAACAAAACTATGATACGCGGTCTATTGTGGACTTGTTATTAAAACATTTTGGTGCGGAAGATTTTGGTCGAAGCTTGGATACTTATGGTCGTTCTCAAAGAGCTGATTTAAACAGTCTTCAACCTTCAACTGCTCCAGACTATCTGGAGGATATGGTCAATAATTTACATGCTGTGAATGGGGCCAGATCCTTGGTGTCAGATTGTAACGACCTCTTGTTAGACACCACAAGGATACCTACAGCTAATGAATAACAGTGAGGCGGTACAATTAGCTAGAAGTGTGCTGGATTTGATGGAAGATAAAATCTATCACACTGAGCTTGAAGATATCGCCAAAGAATATTCAGGCGTACGAAAAGTCGATCAATTAAAGTTTCTTAACCGATTATACCCATTGCTTAATAATTTGCCTGTAGCACTTTGGCAAAGCGAAGAGCAGCGAAAGGAATCGCTACTGGAGTGTGTCAGGTATATGGAAGCCGCGACGATTAAAGATATTGGCGAAATTAAATTTAGTCAACTCTCGACTTATATTAGTAGAAGTGAACATAATTTATTCAGTAATAAAAATAAGGTTTAATTGATGTCACCATTATTAGGAACGCTTCAAAGACTTACCTTGCTGCTTTCTCAAAGGTCTGAGATTGTTGTTATTTTTGTCGTCATAGGCATAGTGTTCATGATGATTCTACCATTGCCAACGGCTTTGGTAGATACATTAATAGCATTAAATATAAGTGTGTCTATACTCCTCGTTGTCTTGTCGATGTATCTGCCTGGCCCTCTGGCTTTTTCAACCTTTCCTGCTTTATTGCTCATTACAACACTCTTTCGTTTGGCGTTATCAATTACGACTACTCGACTGATATTGTTGCAGGGGGATGCGGGTCATATCGTAGAAGTTTTTGGTAATTTTGTCGTTGGCGGAAATCTTGTTGTCGGATTGGTCATCTTTATGATCTTAACAATTGTCAATTTTTTGGTGATTACTAAAGGTTCAGAGCGCGTTGCTGAGGTAGCTGCACGCTTCGCTCTGGATGCTATGCCTGGCAAGCAAATGTCTATAGATAGCGATTTGCGCGCAGGGTTGCTTGATGCACCTACCGCGCAAAAGAAGCGGGCAGATATTGGTAGAGAAAGCCAGTTATTTGGGGCTATGGATGGCGCGATGAAGTTCGTTAAAGGTGATGCGATTGCTGGCATTATTATTGTTCTTATTAATATTCTTGGCGGTTTTTCAATTGGTGTAATGCAGTTGGGCTTGCCATCTGAAGAGGCTATTAAGATTTATGCAATTTTGACAATAGGTGATGGGCTGGTTGCACAAATACCGGCTCTACTTATTTCGCTGACGGCCGGCATGATTATTACCCGTGTAACAGATGATACCGCAGAGTCACAAAATGTTGGACAGGAAATGGCTCGGGAATTGTTCAATGAACCTAAGGCTTGGGTTATTGCCGCTATTGTCATGCTGTGCTTTGCTATGATCCCAGGTATGCCTTTTTTTGCATTTATGACGCTGGCTGCAATTTTTGGCGGGTTTGGGGGGTATAAAATATGGAAGTTGCAAAAAATTGCAGCGCAGGCAGCAGCATTGCAATCTCAATCTCAGCATGCAGATGAGAGTGACAAGCTTGAAAAAGACGTAGAGAGCGGCGATATGGACATAAGAACGTTTTTACCTTACGAGCGGCTTGGCATGGTAGTGAATGGCGATGCAAAGGAAACAATGCATTATTATGTGGTTCTTAAACTTCTTCGCCGTATGCGCAATAGAATCGTCGCTGATAAAGGCTACACATTGCCAGGTATAGGGACGGCATTTTCTAATGGAATCGATAGCGGTGAATTTCATCTATATATCGATGGTGTGCCGCGTTTTATAGCGTCTCTGAATATTGACAAGCTAGCAGTCAATAAGACAGATATGACTGACTCGGTCTTGGTTTCTTTACTGCGTGATTGTCAGCAAGGTCAGGAGAGTCGAAACGAAGAGATGATTTATTGGGTTGAACCTAGCACAGAAGAACAGCTTATATCAGCCGGTATACCCTATTTACGAGGGGAAGATTTTATAGGTAAGCGTATTAGTGACTTCTTACGCAAAGAGTCATTTCAATTTATCGGACTTGAAGAAGTGAATAAATTAATGATGTGGATTACCAGTCAATATCCAAAAATGGGAGAAGAGTTAATGAAGGTTCTGCCTATTCCAAAATTAGGTGAGATTTTGAAAAACTTAGCTCGAGAGAGCATATCGATTCGGTCGGTAAAAGGTATTGTTGAAACTTTGGTAGATAAAGCTGCTGTTGAACGTGATATACCGGTGTTAACTGATTATGTCAGAATCGCACTTCGTGATCAGATTTGCCATGAGTTAACCACGAACAATAAGTTGAATGTTTGCTTATTAGAGCCAGAATTAGAGGACATATTACGAAGCGCAATCAGGCAGACTGCTAATGGTCCTTTTTTAGCATTAAGTGAAGAGGATAGTCAGCACCTGATTGGTGAAATAAAGCATCAAGAAAAAGGTATTTTAAATGAATCATTGACTGTTGTTGTGGCTCAGGATCTTCGGAGTTCGTTACGAGAGCTTATTAGAAATGATCTTTTTCATATTCCGGTATTGACTTATTCAGAAATAACACCGTCAATTTCTGTTGTGCCTGTGGCCAGAATCTCAATCTAAATATTGTGTGTAAATACTGTTGTTAAGTTTGTCGGCTTAAAATATCTAGTTCAGCTATTGTTTGGCTTAAACTTGAACGTTTAATTTAACAAATGAATTTTTAAATTTTAGAAAAATATTGCTTGGAGATAATAATGAATGAATTAAGAGTGGTCAGTGGTTTTCATCGTGGAGTGTCATTGACTCTTGATGAAGACCCTATTGTTGTCGGCGCTTCATTAGAGGCTGATCTTGTATTGTCAGATCCGGGTATTGTTGCAGCGCATTTTAAAGTTGAACAGCTCAGCCAGCAGCCTAGTGAATGGCAGCTAGTATGTTTGGATGGCGATGTGTGGGATGAAGATGGTAATAAAATAAGCGTTGTTAATATTTCAATTAGCAAAAGTTTTAATTTAGGGGGTGTATGGATCCATTTTTCTGAAGAAGATGCCCCTTGGCCTAGCAATGAAGTCGTTCATTATGGGCTTGGCAATAAAAGTAAAGAACAAGAAAAAGATAAAAATAAAAGTAAAGAAAAAAATAAAATTTCAACGTCAAAAATACTTATTTTTTTCGCAGTGGCGTTTGTAGGATTTTTAACGGTAACACATGCCGCGGTAAGTGATAAAAAAGAAGCTGAAATAAAGGTTGTTAAAGAAGCGGTTAACGAAATTAAAAAGAAAGAGATGGAGGTGAAAAGTAAAAAAGAAACAGCAAAACTTGCCCTTGTCTTTAAAAAAATGCTAAAACAGAGGGGCTTACAAAGTATCGAGATGGTTATGTCGGGTAAGAACTGGGATCTAGAAGGCTCAGTTGATCCAAAAGATATTGACATGCTTAAGCGTATGCTGATTCGGTTTTCAAAAAGATATCAAAATACATTAACGATAAATAATAATGTTGTTCCTAACGATTACTCATTGCCTTTTGATATTGTAAAAGTGATCTCTGGCCCCTATGGACATGTTGAAGCAAATGATGGGCATAAATTATATTTAGGTAGTAAGCACAAAGGCATGACACTGGTTTCTATAAGTAAAAATGAACTGTTGTTCTCTGGAAAAAACAATATTACCGTTAATTGGTGACCCCATGTTAAGTGAGAGTGAGATTAATCAAAGAGCGAAACAATGGGCTGGAAAGATTGTCCATAAAGTCGATGCCTTAAAATTAGTTACACCGTATGGTCGAGTCCATCAGGTGTTAGGCACCTTGATTGAAGCAAAAATACCTGAAGCAAGAATAGGTGACCTGTGTGAAATCCGAGTCGTAAATGATGGTGTTGAAGACGTCATATTATCCGAAGTCATTGGCTTTACTTCGAGTGTCGCATTACTATCGGCACTTGATCCACCAGAAGGCATTACTTTCGGCACCGATGTTGTCCCCTTGGGCTGCAAGCACCAGATTGAAGTTACCGATGATATCTATGGTGGCGTTTATGATGGCATGGGTCGGGCTATGGGGGATACTAAAAGAAGTATCTTTTGTAAGCATAAAGTAAGCGCTAGTGATACGATAAAACCTGTTGTAGCAGACGCGGTGGCTGCAACTGAAAAACCGCGTATTTCAGATCCGATGGAGACAGGAATAAAATCTATCGATAGCTTATTGACGATTGGTGAAGGCCAGCGTCTGGGTTTATTTGCGGGAGCAGGCTGCGGTAAAACAACTCTACTGGCCTCTTTGGCTCGTGGCGCAAAGGTCGATGTCACCATATTTGCACTTATTGGTGAGCGGGGGCGAGAACTTAAAGAGTTTATTGATCACGAGATGGATGAAGACTTAAGAAGCCGATCAGTCATTATCTGTGCGACCTCTGATCGTAGCTCTATGGAGCGGTCACGTGCAGCATTTACGGCAACTGCGATTGCAGAAGCCTTCAGGGATCAGGGAAAAAAAGTACTGCTATTGGTTGATTCATTAACCCGCTTTGCCCGAGCCCAGCGAGAAATAGGTCTAGCGGCCGGTGAGCCGCCTGCAAAAGGTGGATTTCCTCCATCGGTATACACTATGTTACCCCGTTTGATTGAGCGCGCAGGCAAAACCTATAAAGGCTCCATTACGGCGATCTATACCATTCTTATGGAGGGAGATTCCATAACCTCGGACCCTATTGCCGATGAATCTAAGTCCTTGCTGGATGGCCATATCGTATTATCAAGAAAACTGGCAGAAAAAGGTCATTACCCTGCGATTGATGTTTTGCAGAGCCTGAGTCGAACGATGGTTAATGTCGTGAGTGATGAGCAGACTATGGTGGCCAGACGCACACGCGGGTTGTTGGCGAATTATAAAGAGCTGGAATTGTTGATTAGGTTGGGAGAATATCAGTCGGGTAATGATGAAGAATCCGATGAGGCCGTGGAGCGTAGTCCGAAGATTATGCAATATTTACAACAGTCAACCAGAGAAATCGTGCCTTTGGAAGATGCTGTGGAACAGTTAAAAGGGTTAATCGTGTAACAGTATGTCAAGAACCAGAAAAAAACACTACCCCGTTGCTGATATAGACGAGCCAGATGAGAACGTCTTATTAAAAAAACAGTTAACAGCGGTAAAAGCGATTCGAAAAAGGCGCTTAAATCGCCATGAAGCAGAATATAGACAGAAGCTAAAAGAGCTCGAATTGTCCCGTGAAGCACTGGAGGCCCATGATGGTGAATTGCATGAGGCCAAGGAAGCATTAACCGATGGTAAAGAGTTATTGCGAAGCCAATATTTAAATACAGTGTCAACGCTGGGCCATCTTCGTGAATGGAGTGATAAGGAAGATGCATTAAAAAAAAATGTGGCTTTGGCATCTAGAGTAAGACAAAAGACATTAGAAAGAATCGATGCCGATAAAGAAGCGGTAGAGGAAGCTAAAAAAAATTATCAGAAAACGTTATTGAGTATAGAAAAAATAGACATTATTTTGGAAGAAGTGGAATGATTAGTTAGGACACTGCTAAAAATAGTCATTTTTTACCGACGTGCGGCACCGAGATCGTGAGCGCGTTAAAAGTAGCTTCTTCTAAGCGAGAATACACCTTGCTTAAAGCCTCATTTTCTCCATGTAAATTGCGGCTTTACTTGCTATGACGAAAAAATTCTAATTTTTAGATTAAGTCAATTAAAAAAGACTATCACTTCATAGTGTTGATTAATTCAGGGGGCCCATATATGTCATTTTGTTACTTTGTTTACTTTGAACTATTTTAATTTATATGCCACTTAATTAATCATAAACTTAATATTGGATATTTGATTGATGAGTGGTAATTTATAATGCGATTTAGCGACTTTAACATTCGCAGGGGAGCCCCAGCTCAAGGTATTAACGCTAGTGAGGGAGCCAAAAGTGAGAAACCAACCGTAACCAGTTCAAGTTCTAGCATTCCACGACATAACCACCCAAGCATAAACCTCTTAGGATCCCTTGCTGTGGGTGCGGGCGTTTTTGTTGCTGTGGCTGCTGCGCCAGCTCTTCTAATTATCCCTTTAATGGCGGGGGCTTATGGTTATAGCGCCACCAAAGCTGCTGATACTAGCAAGCCACCGCAAGCAGAAGCAGGGGCTGGAACTCCACCTGAAGTAGAAGCGAAGGCTGGAACTCCACCTGAAGTAGAAGCGAAGGCTGGAACTCCACCTGAAGTAGAAGCGAAGGCTGGAACTCCACCTGAAGTAGAAGCAAGGGCTGGCGCTAAAGAGGCAGAGCAGGAGCAGAATAGGATGGCTGTGGAGGGTCTGCTAGAAGCTATAAAAGCTAATAATGATAAAATTATTACTGATAGCCTGCACAATGCTACAGGCATTAAGTTTTAAAAATAACACTCCTCTTAATTACTATAGACTACATTTTTAAACGGGGTATAATTACACCGCTACCCAGAGTTTAGCCATGTCGCAAAAATTAAGGTGCAATACCAAAAAAGCCTATCTCAAACGTGATTTAGTGTTTCAAATAGAGACAGATTAAAAGATCCTTGCCTAAAGAACTGTTGAAACGCTCAATAAATCCACTTTATTGTGGTTTTTTAGCTTAGGTGTAGGCCATTTCTATTTTTTCCTCTTCGCACTGGTCAATCAGCAAGGCCGAAATAAGTTCTGGCCTATTATTTATAAGCAGCTGTTTAGGTAAGCCGCATTCTTTTTTCAATTGCTCAAGTACTCTGGTAACCCTCGCTGCAGGCAACGAGATATCTAGCCATATGAAAAATAAGACCATCGTTTACTTTTCTATGACTCAACTCTTTCAATAAAACCGAGCGTATTAACTCTACACTTTTGTTGGCAGCCAAGGTTCAGCCCAACATTTTGCTCTAATACAAATCCATAACAACGGCCAAGTAACGCTATTTTCCAGCCAGACTTTAATATGTAATATCATCAGCCCACTGTTGATTTTCTTGCTGTACCTAGAAAGCTTTAGAATTTACTTATGACCAATAAGGTCGCTAGGTGATTCTAATATTTCTTATGCCAACACGGATGTAGGTAAGGGGCGTGAGCAGGATGCGGTAAGCTGTGCACATCAATAATGTGCACAGAGTTTTCGCGCCAACTGCGGTTTTTAGAACTTGCAGTGGACAGCAACCTGGAAAAATGAGAAAAATTACTGTTTGATCTTTCTATGACAGATTCAAGCCGACGGGCTTGCCTGCTTTGTCGAGCAAACAAAAAAAAGCACGACCAATCAGTATTGGTCGCGCTAAAGCCTAAAGTCAGGCTGTTTTACTTTTCGAAAAATCGTTAGTGCATGATTGTTTCTGTAAAATTTATTTTAGTAATTTCTAGAGCGAGGTATAGCTCAAAAGTAGCTACGGTTATCTTCTACTTTGTTTTACTAAAAACAAGATAGAAGATAACACAATGGCTTCTAATTTGTGCTTGTGAAAGCTATTTTACTTGTCATCCTGAATGCTCAATCTATTTTGAGCGAGTTCAACATTAAGAGTCGTAGCCATCATAGCTTCCGGTCGGGTCATGTGAGACTTAACAACGCCTCGATCCTCGGCAGTTTTGATGGCGGAGTCCCAAATGGCAGTATCAAGCTTGTTTCCACCCTGAACACCTTCTTTTAGCGCGAACAAATCATTTTTGGACATGTTAGCCCAAGCGTCTTTCCCTGGGTCAATACTAGCAAAGATAGCGCCGTTAAAATTATTCACCAAGGTTTGCGCTACGCCGGCTAAGGGGCCTCCACCATTAGCAACAGCTTGTAGATCACTCTTAGACATTTGGCCATCACCACCAGAGATCTTTTCAAAGTCAGCTATTAATTTGTCAATCGCTTCCGTTTCAGTCAAGGGCGCTGGCGGTGTTACAGGGCCAGCTTTTTGGAGTGAAGTTACTTCATCCTTAGTAAAGCCATTTTTTCCTGTCGTATTTGCTAATAATAGCAAGTCTTTAGCTGCCGCCTTGTCAATAGCGCTAAAATTAGGGCTATCAATGATGGTTTGAAGGTCATTCTTGCCTACAAAATTATCTGCCTTATTGCGATCACCTTGAATAGCGGTTTCAAATGCAGTCCAACTACCTAGAGCATGTGTAGCCGCCTTGCTAGCATCCGGTAGTGCTGCAGCGCCGCCGTCTAACTGTTTCCCTGAACTCATGACCATGTGACTATGTGAGTCACGATACTCGTGGCCTTTATCCAATCCACATTCGGCTTCCATTACTTTAACTTCCCCAGAAGGATCGCTGTTTCCTACGTATGCACGATTACCACCCGACATTCCCGGAATGCCACCGACTTCAAAGAAGCCCTTAACGCCTTGATCGCTATCAGGTCCTTGAACATTTTTGTCAATCGTTTTCCCTAAAGAACCGTCATCATTGACTTTTTTAGCACTAAAACCGCTACCACTGTCGCTTTTCACGATGGCGTATTTCTGTCCATCTACAGTAAAGTCAGATCGACCAGTGTCCATTAAGGTCTTATTGAAGGCTTCATTACCTTTGGGCCCGGCAGGCTCAGGCATAGGCATAGGCATAGGCATAGGCATAATCGAAGGATTACCACAATGACCACCAGCCTGCTGATGACCACCAGCCTGCTGATGACCACCAGCCTGCTGATGACCACCAGCCTGCTGATGACCACCAGCCTGCTGATGACCACCAGCCTGCTGACTACCAGGAGGCGTATAGACCTTCGATCCTGCTAAGTCATTGTGGAGCGCCATCAACATATCCATCCACGATGGCGGTGCAGCAGGTGCAGCAGGTGCAGCATATTGAGCAGGTGGAGAATGTTGCGTAGTCATCACAGCTGAAGGCGGTGGATTTACGGCTTGGGTTCCATGCCCAAAACTAAAACCGGCTGCAGCTGCAGCTGGAGCCGCTGAGCAACAACCTGCCGCGGGTGGCATTACCATTCCGGATTGAGGCCCAGTCAGATTCTGTAACTGTGCTTGATGCAGCAGTAGGCTTGCAGACGATATGCCCGCACCGCCATTTGTGTTCCCTGCCTGCAGGGAAGCTACTGATAGTTGATT
>JBLHWO010000026.1:0-24365 GCA_047629215.1 Cellvibrionaceae bacterium
AATAGTCTCGCTATTTCTACTTGATCACATATATCGACTTGCTCAAACATATAACGATCGGAGTGCTGAACTTCCTCCAAGGATTCTAGGTTACCCGCATAAGTTAACTTATCAACATTTATAACGGAGGCTTGGGTATAATTGATAATGTGCCTGATAACGGCAGAACCTATAAAACCAGCTCCGCCGGTGACGATTATTTTCATTTTTTTTCCTTAACTAGTAAATATCATTAGAAAATAATGTGAAGGGAGTTTTAAATAATATTTTAATATCAAGCCACAGCGACCAGCTATTAATATATTCCATATCGTACTCAGCACGCTTGTGCATCTTATCATCGGTTTCGGTTTCACCGCGGCATCCATTGATTTGAGCAAGACCGGTAATACCAGGCTTAATTCTGTGACGCGCTAGGTAACTACCAATTTTCTCACGATAATGATCATTGTGTGCCACTGCATGTGGACGAGGCCCTACCAACGACATATTGCCAAACAATACATTAAACAACTGTGGCAGCTCGTCGATTGAGGTTTTTCGTATAAAAGCCCCGATTGCGGTCACTCTCGAATCTTTCTTTTTAGCTTGTGTCACACCTGCCTCTTCCTCATGCACTACCATACTACGAAACTTCCACACTTTAAATATACGACCGTCCCAGCCATGCCTATCCTGCTTAAAAATAACGGGCCCTTTGGAGGTAAACTTCACCAGTAAAGCAATAGTAATCAACAAAGGAGACAGCAGAATGAGGGAAACAAATGCGACACTCACATCAATTATGCCTTTTAAGAAAAAACCGGTTTTAGTTGATGTAAGTGGGCTTTCATTCAAACAAATCAAAGGCAAACCCGCGACTTCACGAATCGAGTGGTTAAGTAACTGCAATTCATAAATATCAGGCACCCAGATCAAATCAACATTGAGCTTCAATAATTTCTTATTGAGCACCTCAATTTTATCTGACTGATTGAGTGGCACAGCAATATACACCCGCCTTATATCGTACTCTATGACAACCCGATTAATATCGTCTAAATCACCTAAACACGCAGTATGGTTTGGTGTCTCGTCATAGATTTGAAAATCATAACAAGAAACAAAACCCACTACCTTATCAGACAACCATTTGTTATTATTAATCTTTGCGGCTAAGTGACAACCAAGACGACCATTACCGACAACAACACAACGAATAACCGGAGATAGATGATTTTTCACGAGACCAACCGTTTGCTGCATAGCCACGTAAACGAGCATCTGTAGCAATAAACCTATTACGGCCCATTGCAAAAAAACCTCTCGAGAAAAAATGGATGACGTCTTCGTAATAAAGGTTAGAAACACCAACAACATGAGTAAAACTGCCCATGCTACTGACAACCTAGATAAGCCATTACGCAACGACCCCGCTCGCCGATAAACGCCATAAACACCATAAATAACGAATAACAACAAACCCGATATAACAGCAAACAGCCGATAAGGTAAATCAACCTCGCCATTCTTCAAATAAACTAGTAGCACTAATAAGCCCGTGACCAAAAAAATATCGGTTAGTACCTGTAGCCAGTAAATTAAGGACTCGTGCCTTTTCAATAACCTTCTTTGGCGGCCAAACTGATTATAACCTTGGGAAAGAGCTTCCATTGTCAATTAAATCGCCTCATCGCGTAGCACCGTAAAAAGTAAGTTTAATGAAAATGACAACAACCCTACACATAAAAAAAACAATTTAATCTCGCTTTTACTTACTAGCCAGCACGTATTATAGCTAACAACTCATCTGTCTTTTTTTCCATCAAAGCAGTAGCCCCCCTTGATTCTACATTCAACCTAACCAGAGGCTCGGTATTAGACATCCTCAAGTTGAAGCGCCAAGATCCAAAACTCATCGATAAACCGTCAATATGGTCGATTTTCTCTGCATCGGCTTGGTAGCGCTTCTGAACATCACTTATAAGCCGCACTGGATCAGATACCTTGGTATTAATTTCGCCACTACAAGGAAATGCCGCCATACGATCATCAACAAGCTCCGATAATGACTTACCGCTAGTGCACAATAACTCAACGACTAACAGCCAAGGAATCATACCGCTGTCACAATAAGCAAAGTCACGGAAGTAATGATGGGCGCTCATCTCACCGCCATAAACAGCATCCTCAGCACGCATACGCTCTTTAATAAAGGCATGCCCCGTTTTACTCTCAATGGCTCGGCCGTTGGCAGCCTGCACCATTTCTTGTGTATTCCAAGTTAACCTAGGATCGTGAACGATAGCCGCATTCGCATTGATGTCTTTAGCTAAAAATACCTCTGCTAACATTCCAACAATATAATAACCTTCAATAAAACGGCCATTTTCATCAAAGAAAAAACAGCGGTCAAAGTCACCATCCCAAGCCAAGCCAATATCTGCGCCACTCGCCTTGACAGCATCGATGGTAGCGGAACGATTTTGGGGCTCTAATGGATTGGGTATCCCATTAGGGAATGTACCATCGGGATTATGATAAACCTTAACAAGCTCAATAGGTAGAAACGGCTCTAGGACATCCATCGCCAGACCTGCCCCACCATTACCCGGATTAGATACAACTTTAAGAGCTTTGAGTTTCGCAGTATCAATATACGTCAGGAGATGCTTAATATAAGCAGGCCGGCTATCGAGCGGAGTAACGCTACCTTTAACAACCACTTTGCTAAAAAGATCTTGCTCTGCGAGTGCTTTGATCTTTAGCAAGCCTGTATCACCACTGATTGGCCTAGAGCCCTCACGAACAAACTTCATCCCATTATAATCCATGGGATTATGGCTTGCTGTTACGCAAATTCCTCCATCGACAGGGTTGTTGAAAGTGGCAAAATAGACCTCTTCGGTTCCACATTGGCCAATATGAAGCACATTAGCCCCAGCATCAGTTATACCCTCAACCAAAGCATTGGTCAGCGACTCACTGGTTAAGCGAATGTCGTGCCCAACAACAACCGTTTTTGCCTTTAAAAACGCTACAAATGCATGGCCAATACGATACGCAATTGATTCGTTTAGCTGATCAGGTACTCGCCCACGAATATCGTAAGCCTTAAAACACGTTAACTCTGACATAGATACTCTGTGTATATCGAATTTGCTAAATAAAAACCAAAAACCTAAACATTTAAGTAGTGATAGCAGGGCACTATAAAATGTCATCGAAAAAATTGAGAGATCTTTGTGGATGACACTTGAAAAATGCTGGCGCCCTGAGGACTAACCGCTATATATATTTTCATAGACATAGTTCGTCGCTTCGACAAAACCCTCAACACTACCGCAATCAAAACGACGGCCTTTGAATTTATAAGCCATAACACAGCCATTTTTGGCCTGAGTGAGTAGCGCATCGGTTAATTGAACTTCACCATTCTTACCTGGAGGCGTTGTTTCAATAATATCGAAAATATCAGGCGTTAAAATATAACGGCCGATAATGGCCAAATTACTTGGGGCATCTTCTGGCGCAGGCTTCTCAACCATATCAGTTACCTGATAAAGACCATCTTTAATTTTATCACCTGCAATCACACCAAATTTACTAATGTGTTCTACAGGCACTTCTTGGATCGCAACAATACTGCAACGAAACTGTTTAAACAGCTTAACCATTTGCAGTAAAACGCCATCTTCCCCTTTCTCGGTAAGGCAAAGGTCATCAGACAATACAACACCAAAGGGCTCATCACCCATCAAGCGTCGGCCATTAAGAATGGCATCTCCCAAGCCCTTCATCGATTTTTGGCGAGTTAACGAGAACTGCCCCTTATCCATCACATCACGAATACTGGTTAAATAAGATTCTTTGCTGGTTCCAGCAATCTCCCTCTCTAACTCATAGTTTACGTCAAAGTGATCGGCAATGGCGCGCTTACCGCGACCCGTTACAAATCCCACTTCAGTTAAGCCTGCTTCTAAGCATTCCTCAACGCCATACTGGACCAGCGGCTTGTTGACGACCGGTAACATTTCTTTCGGCATAGATTTAGTAGCAGGTAAAAAGCGGGTACCATAGCCAGCAACAGGGAAAAGACATTTTTTGATCATCGAAAATTTCCTTAAAAGTTAAGGTGTTAGATTAGTAGACGCATGGTCAGATAGACTTGTTGTAAGGTGTAACAATATCACAAAGTTTACAATGAGACCCTTATCTGGAAGATGATTTTGCTTTCAGCCAAGGCAAAAATGCACGAAAAGAGCGAGCTTATGGGTTATACCGTCAAGCGGTACCGAGATAAATGATCGATTGAGACCATTTTCCTCTAGGTTCTCCCTTGTGGGCTAAACCCGCATGAAAGTAGAATGGCTTTAGTGCGATAGCTTAATAGTTATTGCCGGATAACTTAAAGTCAAAATCATTTATAACTTACCTTCATTTAGCAATAATAAGGTAAGGCTAGACATAACCCCACCAACCGGTAAAATACAGCGCCTTTCGGACTGCTCAGCAAAAGAACAGACTAATTATAATTTAAGCGGATGTCAGCATGCACTCTTTTGAACCCAAAAATGCCTATACCAAAGAAGATCTTATCACCTGTGGCGAGGGTAATATGTTCGGCCCGGGTAATGCGCAGCTGCCTATGCCTAACATGCTGATGCTAGACCGAATCCCTCACATATCAACAACTGGCGGCGAATACGGCAAAGGTGAAATCATCGCCGAACTCGACATTAACCCCAACTTGTGGTTTTTTGAATGCCATTTCCCGGGAGATCCAGTTATGCCTGGCTGCCTAGGTCTGGATGCGATGTGGCAACTGGTAGGCTTTTATCTCGGCTGGAGAGGCAACCCCGGTCGCGGTCGCGCCCTGGGTTCTGGCGAGGTTAAATTTACGGGGCAAATACTGCCATCTTCTAAACTAGTGACTTATCACATTAATTTAAAACGTGTTATTGAACGCAAACTCATCATGGGTATTGCAGATGGTCGCGTCTCCGTCGACGGCAAAGACATTTATTTTGCCAAAGATCTTCGTGTTGGCTTATTTTCCAACACAAGTACTTTTTAACTATCGAATAAAATAAGTGTCGTAATCGCCTCAACGAAAGTATCGGATGATGTTTTGAGCGAATATGTAATAAATAAGTGAATAATCTTTTGAGGTGCTCATATGAAGCGAGTCGTCGTCACTGGCATGGGAATCGTGTCCTGCCTAGGGAATGATCAATCCAGCGTACTAAAAGCCCTGCAGCAAGGCCTTTCCGGCATACGCTTTCAAGAAGCTTATGCCGAAATGGGGCTACGAAGCCATGTAGCCGGTAGCATTGAAATAAACCTTGCCGAACACATTGATCGCAAGGTATTACGCTTCATGGGTGATGCTGCTGCATTTGCCTATATTTCAATGGAACAAGCTATCGCAAATTCAGGCCTTGCCGAAAGCGATGTTTCAAACGAACGAACCGGCATTATTATGGGTTCAGGCGGAGCCTCTTCGAGCAACCAAGCTGAAGCCGTTGATATTTTGCGTAAAAAAGGCGTTAAGCGTATTGGACCCTATCGAGTTACACAAACCATGGGCAGCACAGCATCCGCCTGCTTAGCAACGCCCTTTAAAATTAAAGGTGTCAACTACTCCATTTCATCAGCCTGCGCAACCAGCGCACACTGTATTGGCAACGCAATGGAACTTATCCAACTCGGCAAGCAAGATGTTATGTTTGCCGGTGGTGGTGAAGAAGAACATTGGACGATGACATGCTTATTTGATGCTATGGGGGCACTGTCTACCGGCTACAACGATAACCCAACTAAAGCCTCTCGTGCTTATGATGCTAACCGAGACGGGTTTGTGATTGGCGGCGGTGGTGGCTGCCTCGTCCTAGAAGAATATGAACACGCTATAGCTCGTGGAGCGAAGATTCATGGAGAGCTCGTTGGTTATGGAGCAACCTCTGACGGTTATGACATGGTCGCACCCTCTGGCGAAGGCGCTGCCCGCTGTATGCGCCAAGCTATGGCCAACCTCGACGGGCCTATCGATTACATTAACGCGCACGGAACTAGCACCCCCGTTGGCGATCTTGCTGAGCTAAAAGCAATTAAAGAAGTGTTCGGAAATAACATTCCCGCTATCAGCTCAACAAAATCACTGACTGGCCACTCACTAGGCGCAACGGGGGTTCAGGAAGCCGTTTATTCATTACTGATGATGAAGAATGACTTCATATGTGCTTCGGCCAACATCGAAACATTGGATGAGGCCGCCGAAGGCGTGCCTATCGTACTCAAAAAACAAGACGTCTCATTAAATAGAGTACTATCAAACAGCTTTGGTTTTGGCGGCACTAACGCTTGCTTAGCTTTTCAAAAACACGCTTAAAGATAACAATTCAACCTAAAACCGCAGTAGGCGTGCTTAAGTTGTGCACCAATAGTAGAGTCCCTTAGTGGAGTTATTGGCATGTAAAGCTTCCGCTCCTGCTTATCAACATGGATCTTATGTTGTGCAGCAAGATCCGGTCGTGAGCGAATTCTAACTTATACTGCGTAGAAAATTTCTAGGCGCATCAAAAACTTGTGCTGACTTTCGTGATGATGTGCAAGACGCACGAATGCCATGATGGAATGGATGCCCATGAGCGGCTCAACTGCAGCGCTTAGACTAAGTGAGCCATACTCTTGTAGGCTCGCTGATTTGTCATTATCCAAACCACTAAAAACAAACCGATAAAACCGTTACTCCTCAGAAGCACTTAATTCGCTTTTCTTCTTGAGTCGCTTACTCAATGCAGGCTGAGAGATACCGAGCATACGTGCAGCCAGAGACTGGTTACGCCCCGCTCGATCCATTGCCTCTTCAATTAAATAATCATCCATTTCGCTTAATGAAGGCAGTGATAAATCAGGGTGGAATTGAACCGCATTCTCTGGCAATACCATCGGTTTTTGCAAGTCAGCATCAATGACCACCCGAAAGACTTCCATCGATAATAAGCGAGAACGATGACGACTAACTGCATCGTAAACCATCGATTTTAACTCTCTTACATTACCCGGAAAACTGTAATTACTCAATAGCACGGGCAATTCGGGAGGATAAGTCGGAATGGGTTTACCCAACTCATTAGCCGCACGCTCAATAAAGAAATCGAGCAACAAAGATACATCCTCTTTTCTCGCTCGCAAAGGTGGCAATTTAATACTGTGAGTACACAATCGATAATATAAATCTTTACGAAAAGAGCCATCTTGCAAGCGCTCACCTAGCTCTTGATGTGTAGCCGCTATAATTCTTGCACGCGATCGTTTTGGTAAATCACTACCCAAAGGGTAGTACTCACTTTCTTGCAGCAAACGTAATAATTTAACTTGCGACTGCTTACTTAACTCGCCGATTTCATCTAAAAATAACGTCCCATTAGCGGCCTGATCTATAAGGCCTTTACGCTCTTTAGATGCACCTAAAAATGCGCCTTGCTGATGCCCGAACAATGTATCTGCGAATAGCTCGTCATCCAAAGCGGCGACATTAACCGTCACTAAAGGGCCTTGACGACCACTGATATCGTGACAAGCCTGAGCAATTAATTCTTTACCCGTACCGCTCTCGCCAGTAATTAAAACAGGCTGAATACTGGATGCGATTGACTCGACATAATGAAATATCGCATTTATTTTTTTATTTTTCGAAATGAAACCATCAAATATTTCCGGCTGGTCTAAATGGTCACTTAAAATGCGTTGCTGCAAAGACGTATTCTGCCTTCGCACTTGCTGCATTAATATCGCTCTTTTAACGCCCTCAACTAACCTATCCTCTTCTGTCGTTTTAACAAAATAATCAAAAGCGCCAGCCTTTAGGGCTGAAACTGCTGCATCCGCATTATTTAAACCACTAATAACAATAACGGCTATTTCTGGATACTCTTCACTAATAATTTTCAATAAATCTAAACCAGAAATATATGGCATCGTCAAATCCAATAACACGACGCCAACATGCTCTCTAGCCAATACATCCATTGCTTGCCGACTATCTTCACAGACTAAAATATTATTAATATCTCCTTTGCGCTCGAGCAATAAACTCAAACTACGCAAATAGGATGGCTCATCATCAACCAGTAAAACACTGAACTCGGGATAAATTACTTCACTCATATTATTTTCATTAACCATGCTAATTAAATTTAATTATTAGAAGCGGGCAGCTCTAGACACACTCGAGTACCTACATTTTTTTGAGAAGCGAACAAAAGCTTACCTCCGTAAGCTTTTGCTATGCCCGCAGAAACAGACAAACCCAAGCCAGTACCACCATGATCACGCTTAGTCGTAAAAAATGGATCTGTTAACTTTGTCAAATTGTCTTCTTCAATACCAGAACCCTCGTCAGCAACGGTGATGATCACTTTTTTTTGCACCTTATTATAAGAAGTGCTGACTGACACTTTTTGCCCTAAATCAGTTAATGCCTGACAAGCATTCAACACTAAATTAATAATAATTTGCTCAATCCTCTGTGCGTTAACGCTTACAAGTGGTAGATTTTTATCATATTCAGCAATAAAATGATGTGTCGATTTACGAATACTAGTATCAACCAAGCGAATAGCGGTTGCTACAACATCATTGATATCTACCAAGGTATCGTTACCGACAGCATCGTGACGAGCAAAATCTTTTAAATCTTCAACAATACGTTTAATACGTGTTGCCCCGCAGGTCATTTCATCTAAAACTATCGGTAACTCGTCACGTAAACGTGAGTACTTTAGTCCCGCCATCTCAAAATCACCGACCTTCTGGTAATGGGACTCTAAAATCACCTGAGAATCTCTCCAAGCGTCGTTAATTAAAGGCAAGTTCAATAACAGCGAGCCAGTTGGGTTATTAATTTCGTGGGCCACGCCTGACACAAGCACACCCAAGGAAGCCATTTTATCCGCCTGTAATAGTTGCTGCTGTTGCTGACCCAACTCCACTTTACGCTTGTCGACTTGCGTTCGTAAAGCGTGGTTCCAAAACATCACTACAGCCGTAACGAACAGGAGCAAAATTGATATTAATACAGCCCATAGACCTAACTGCTGCCAAGGAAGAGCTTGCTCCCGCTCTAACACTCCCAACCACCTATCATAAATAGCTTGCTGCCGGCCCGTATTTTTCAATATTGCTAAACCTTCACTAAATATAGCAACTAATGATTCATTCCCCCTCAGAACACCGTAACCATAACGTTGAGAGCTGAATGGTTTGCCCACCAACACCAAGTTACTTAAACCAAACTCTTTTCCCAGGTAAAGACCGGGTAGGTTAGCCACCAAGGCGTAATCATGCTCCCCAGAAGCCAAAGAACGCAGAGCATCGACATGGGCAGTAACGGGAAAAATATTTGCATTGACCTTATTCTGGAGCAAATACTCATGCATGATACTTTTGTTTTGCACCATCACCGCCTTATTCTCCAGCCCAGACAGCCCCTCTGGCGCCGGCGTCCCTTTTCGAGCAAAAACCGAATGGTGGATAATGGCGTGAGCGGAACTAAACGAAAATTTCTTTTTGCGCTCCTCCGATGCAACAATCCCCTGCAAGACATCAACTTCACCGGTATTAAGAGCACCGATCATATCATCCCAATCGCCCAAACGTATTTCTATGCTCAAGCCCATCACATCCGCTATCGCCAGTGTTAACTCAACGTTATAGCCTACTGGGGAACCTTTTTTATCAATATATTCATAGGGCGGGAAATTGTAATCGCCGCCAACAATAATAGGACGACCATCAACGGACCATCGATCCGCATAAGCAAAAGGCGTAGCGAATAAAAAGGCGCTCAACAAGAGTAGCTTTAAATGAACGCAATGACGAGTGGTGAGGGAAATGAAAGTCATATATTGGCTCTTATTATAATGCTGATCAGTCTATGGGCATGCGGATACTCACTCAAGAAAAATTGCACGAATTATAACCAAAGGAATAAGTCTTGCACTGTGCTTATCGAGAGTGACATCAAGCTTAATCTTAGCAAAACATGCCGTTAGTTATTTTCATATTATAGGTTATAATCATCTGTAATTTTGAAGTATGGATAATCCTAAAAAGTACTGTTGGGCCACTCATGGGCATCCATTCTCTTGCGGCACTAGTGCGCCCTGTACATCATCACGACAGCCTGCACACCAACAGCATGCCCTACTATTTTATATGTTATCCGGTACTGTACGAATCGTTAATCACCTAGTAAACATGGTTGGCGAGAGAGAATTAAAGGCAGAATTTTGATCGATTTTTTTGAACTAATAGACTGGCATCCCACTATAGGTGACCCTAGCTTTATGGGGTGGTTTACCGTTTCAGCCTACTTCGTCACTTTCCTCTTAAGCCTCAAGGTTGTTTCGATTTCCGATCATATCTTTGCAAGACGTAAACAACGCCAAAAACAACTCTGGTTAACTATCTGTTTTTTACTGTTGTTTCTGTGCATAAACAAACAATTAGATCTTCAATCATTTCTAACCGCATCCATGAGATATCTACTCCACGAATGGGGTATCCATGAGTACAAACGAAACCTTCAAAAAATATTTATTGGCAGCATTCTTATTTTTGGACTGGGTGTTTTCGTATTAATTTTTAAACAACTTCATCAAGTAATTAAAAAGCATACTCTAGCGGTATTAGGCATCGTTTTACTATCCATGTTCATCCTAATAAGAGCATCCTCTTTCCATAACATCGATTATTTTCTCGGTCGCGGCATACTAGGATTTAAGATGAACTGGCTACTGGAGGTTACAGGAATAGGGCTAGTTTTTGCTAACGGTATTTTATTGATTCAGAGAAAGAAAAAAATTCTTATCGTTAGAAAAAAGAAAACATCTATACCAACAGAACTCTAACTCAAAAATATATAAGCAACTTAAAATTCATCATCACAAACCGTCTTTTTAGCCATTAATTATTTAGATGTCTTGGGTAATAATACGTTTGAGTATTATCTTTATCAGTTGCTTGAAAATAAAAGTATTCTTGATGAGTTTTACAAACGTTATAAAAATAAAACAGTAGCTCGTAAAGCATACCCCCCTGAATTATTGTTACGCATGATATTTTATGCCTACTACAGTGGCATCACTTCAAGTCGCACTATTGCCAATCTTTGTAAGACCGACCTTAAGTTTATGGCGCTGGCTGTCGGCAAGCCACCGCACTTCACTACGGTGGCTGATTTTGTTAGTAGTAACAGTGCCGCCATTAAAAAATCTCTTTCATCGCGTTATCTTAATTTGTGATGAGAGTGAATTAGTCGGAAAAGAACATTTTGCTATTGATGGTTGCAAGTTGCCGACCAATGCCTCGAAAGAATGGAGTGGTACGCACAAAGAACTTAAAAAGAAATGAGACAGAATACGTGCGCGAGCAGGTAGGGTTGTCGACAAACACATCAACAACGACTCCAGTAAAAACGATGGCAGTGGCCACCACAAACAAGACCAGAAAACCGTAGAAACCTTGTTGAGTAATGCGGATAAGATTAACGCCTTTCTTGCCGAGAATGCAAAACGTATTGGGCAATCAAAGCAAAAGAGAGAAGTGCAGAGCAATATTACGGATAACGAATCCTGCAAAATGACTACAAGCAAGGGTACGATACAGGGTATGACGTGTGTCACCGTAGCGGATGAGAAGCATCAGATTATTATACATGCTGAAGCGTTTGGTATGGGCCAGGAGCAAGCAACGCTAAAACCCATGATAGAAGGCATCCGCCAAAATATGGGCGACAACGTGTTAAGTGACGGCTGTAAAATAACCGCGGATACGGGTTTTTCGAGTGAGATTAATATGTAATACCTTTACCTAGAAGGGATTGATGCGGTGGTTCCTGATAATCAATTTCGGCAGAGGGGTCCAATATTTAGTGATTCAGAAACGTATCTTTCGCATAAAGAAAAACGTAAAAAAACACGAAAAGATAAAGCAACTACACGGGCAATTTTTTCAAATGACCAGTTTTTGGTTAACTTTAAAGAAAAAATCTGCGTATGCCCTAATGGAAAACAGATGATGTATATGGGTGATAATTTTGAAACGGCTAGCGGGCCTCAGATGCGTTTTAGAGGCAAGTTAGCTGATTGCAGAAGCTGCCCGTTTCAAACTAGTTGCATGAAAAAAGAGGTTAAAGAGAAAGGTCGACAAGTATCATTTTTAATAGAAGATAAACGCAAAGACAGTTATTTTGACTTAATGAAGAAGAAAATAGATAGCGAGGAAGGCAAGCGGCTTTTCAGTCGGAGAATGTGGGTCATCGAACCTGTCTTCGGCAATATTTGTGCTAACAAAAGGCTGAATAGGCTAAGTCTTCGAGGAACAGCTAAAGTCACGGATCAGTAGTTAATGTACTGTATGGTGCATAATATTGAGAAACTATGGAAGAATACAGAAATCCCTCAATGAGCATAGCATGAGGCAGAAAAGCCTGATAGGTGCCGATATTGATGAGATAAGGTACTATTCTGTATATAAAGTGAATCATTAAAATAATACAGAAAATCGGTTGGCATCCGTCAAAAAATCTATTAATGATTGAGGAGTGGGTAAATATGTCTTTTGAGCGAATTTTTCTATAGCCTCGTTATTGACCTTAGGTGTTTTTGCTCTAGGTGCTTCAGTTTGTTGAGGCAAACAAACGGAAGCATAGGCGCTATCTGCTAATATCTCCCCTAATGGATTAATAAATAATGACTCTTCAGGGCGCGACCAACCCGCCATCAGATTATCAATAGAACCGTTAAGCCAGTTTTCCGGGATAGCACTCGCCTGAAAAGAGGCTTTAGATTTCACTTCGAGAAAGTCGTCAGCAGCAAAAGGCTCTATATTATCAACTTTGCGAGCATGGGCACTACGATTAGAACTAGCCTGTGCTGGACTACTGTGTCGTTGGCTAACCTGTGGCGAATCAAAAATAGCGTTACTCGCCCTCTCTTCTTTGATAATATCAACTTCTATATGATAGTGGCCAATAAACAGCTTATCACCGTCGTCAATAGCGTGAGGGACACGTTCAATACGGTGATCAAAGTCACCCACAAAGACACCGTTGGTGCTGAGATCTTCGATATAATAAATATTGTTTTCGAAATAGATCTTTGCGTGAACCCGTGAAATTTCACGGCGAGGGTCCGGCAATATCCAGTCATTGCCAGAAATTCGACCGATCGTCCCGCCTTCCCTAGCCCATACGCGCTTGCTCTGCCAACAACTCGTCGGCGTTTATTATCCTTAATACTAACGTCATAGAAAATATCGATCTAAAAATTGATTAACAATTGAACTATTCTACCTTATTCATAGGGGAAAAGCGGTGCAACACAAACAAGTAGAGACGCTACACAACCTCTTTTGCTTTCTCAAAACCCGCTTTCAATACCTCGGGTAAGCGAGCATCAAAATCGCTAACCAATCCCAAGTCGGAATCGTTAGTCACAATCAACTCATCACGTAAATGAAACATCGCCGCTTCGAATTTATTATCAAAGCCCGGCACCAGTTTAGTCGCTCCACTGGCAGAGGCTTCAACGGCCATTTTTAACGTTGGGATCACTTTTTGAGCATAACTATCATCATTATTAACCGTATTAGCATCTACCTTTGACAGCACTTCTTGAAGTTTACGCTTAATTTCAGGGCCTGCTTTATCAACAAGTGCTTGGGTAATATTGCCGCCAGCCATTTCTTTTAGTTTTCCGAACATCGTGGTTTTCTCCTTTTGATTGAGGTAAATATTTTATTTTAGATAATACTGCTGCGGAGTTAATTCACTACTAATAACGTTCCTTGGATAAGGGCGCCCGTATTATTTTTCTAAATCGCAGCATTGACAATAACATGCCACATATAAAAAAGAGACTTACAATACCTTATTCAATCATTTTTTTACAGGTTTCAAAACACCCTCAACTGATTTAGGATTAGGTAATGCTGGTTGACCAAGCAAGTTTCGTACTTCCTATTTCCTAGGGTCGGGCCAAGCTAACAATTTGACCTTACACTATTTTCATTTTTATTTACGGTATTTTTTGTCCTTAAACTTCTCATTTCAGACCTGAAATTTATAGCGTAGGCTGAGGAAGGTTCTCTCAACATATATTGATTGTCGCTTTCCTCTGCTGTTTTAGCCTTCGCTTTACTGCCCAAATCAAGATGAACTTGATCGACAAAATCTTGTTGCCAACAGCTAAGCTCGTCAACCACGCGGTATCGCGCTTTAGTGTATCTAAGTGCTGTAGTGCCTGCGCCACAGTTTCTCTGTTGTAACTGTTGGAATCCGGAAAGCGTCGTCACTCCACTGACATTCAACACTCTCGGCATATCGATAATCCGATAATGCTTTGATGGGTTTTTTATCTCACAAAACCCACCATGCGCTCAGTCTAGTGGATGACAAACAACCCCGGCTCGAACCATATTTAAATTGATATAAACCATACATCTCAGAAAATGGTCATCACTTGTATGGCCGTTGCATGATATCGACCTTCCCAGTAAGCCCCCTTACGTTGCTTTCTCTGATTGTATTGTTGGGCCTTGCAGCCAGCGATAAGTTGCATACTGCGAGCAATCTCACCCTCACCTGTACCCTTGACCAACAGATGGATATGATTGGACGTCACTTTGTAGCTTAAAACACAAAGACCATAATGTTTTTAGCCTCAAATAACCACCTTAGCCAACTCTGGCGGTCTCTCGAAAATTTAAGTACAAACTCTTGTTTATGGCAGCGGTGAGTAATGTGCCAAATATAATCTGGAAGAAAATAGCGATTTGCACGTGACATAGTAGATTCCTTTCTTTAACGTGACCTTTTTTAACTCAAAAAAAATATTTAAGGCTCGATATTGACTAACTCACACTGCATTTAGTTTTATTTTCAAATAGTTAGCTTGGTCCGACCCCTTGCGGCTTGCGACAATTGGAAAAATTGCACTGAGTGCATTTGAGCATTGCTTTTATACCTTGCTGGCTCACACACTTAATTTAGACGAATTTGAAAAGTGCGCGGTAACACGCTTAGTCATTTCACTTACTATTACCACTCTTCTCAGTAGTTGAGCATACGGAGTCTCATAGAGATAACGACGACAAATATAGCCGTTGTACGGATCCTGACTATGGGCCATATGAAGGAAAGCCATTACAAGTTAGTATTAAGACAAGTGTGTTTGTATTTACGTTTTAATAGCCGCTACCCGCCAACGGCCAAACAATGAACTATTTAGCAATTATTTCTACATAATAATATTAGATAAGGCTAATAGGTCTTGGTATATATGCGGACTTCAAGAAATAGTAATACACCAATAAGCAACACTAACAGCGCTGTTACTAATAATAGGCCCACCCCCAAAAAACCTCCTAGCCCAGTGCCTAATGACTCTACTACTACGACAAGCAATCATCCACCAGGATCTCCTGATCAAGGTGTTCAGCTTCATCCTGCTCTCGCGTCTAGGGTCAATACAAGACAAGACTCTAGTCCAGAAAGATCGAATAATGCACAACAACCAGGTGGTGCAAGTGCGCCAGCGCCTAATGCAGGAGTGACACCGAGCGTTCTGAAGGCTAAGAAAGCTGCGGGTACGAAAGTAACATCATCACCCAAAGATATAGCCGCAACAAAAATTCAGAGCCAACTGCGTGCGCTTATTACTCGTCGGGAAAATATCACTGGCGATGGTGTTAAGGCGCTAATCATCAACCCTGGTAGAGGTGAAGTCCCCTCATTTGCGGCCAGTTCTAAAGTGGTCGGCAAGGAAGCTCTCCAGCAAGGCGGTGAGATTGGCAATTTCAACAATGAAAGGACCTTCACCCGTGACGCCTACAGAAGAGTACTCGAAACCAATGTTGCTTCAAAAATGCTGAAAAGTGATCATTACAAGCCTCAAACCGAAAGTATGCAGAGCACTGAATCAAACATTAAGAAATGGGTTGATGACGCATTAAAGGAAGTGGATGAAACCCTCGAGTCCTTTCACTCCGACGATTGGGTCGAGCGTAGTGATAATACAGCGGCTCTTCTCAAGGGTTTGTATAATGATTCACCTGAACTTAAAGTGACTTCTGAAAATGATCAAAGCGCTCAATTTGCTAATGGCTTAGCGCAAGCGAGAGAGGAAGGGAGTAGCGATTTGGCTGTGTCGGCTCTAAGGATTGGCGGCCTGCTTCAGGCTGTAGCCTGGCTTGCGCCAACGCAAGATGAACACCTCACTCTTGAACAGAATAATCTTGTACGGACGTTAAGAGATAACTATGAAGGGGAACATGAGTTTTTTGGAGGGGGACGAGGCCGCGTGCCCGTAGAGGAGAGCCCTTCTCGGAACGAAACAAAATTTAAAGGCATCATCAAAGATGAACGCGGGCCTCTGGGACCTGAGCATCGCCTATCGCAGGCTGCGACAAGGGCACAGACAACTAATGAACCCAGTCACAATGTTCCACAAAAACCTAGCGGTGGAGAAGAGAATATTCCCGCTTGGTTGACCGAAGCCACCACTCGCAAAATGCCTTTTGTCAATTCAGTTTCAGGCCTCGGGATGCTCTCTGGAATAACTGACTCTTTGGATCTATTGCCACAGTCCAAAAGCGATAAACAGGACTTTTATGGATTGATTGCAGCTGCGCAGCTCAACTTTGTGGGTGGGCATACCTTTCATGAATTCCTAACAGGTGTCGAAATCGGACAGAATTCACTTCTACAGGAGGAGGTCAGAGACAGCCCTCCAGGAGGCCATGGGATTAACTTCAATGAGTGTATGGAACGTATTCCATCTGCAATTTATAAGCAAGCCGCTGAGTCAATGGCAAATAACCACCCAAGGCCAGAATAGTATAGGAAGAATTAACACCCCTCATTACTCCAAATCTACAATAAAAAGCAGGCTAGCGGTAATCTCCAAGTATTTTCAATACATTTTGTTGCGTAAAATCAATCCCTGATAATAACCACTGCAATTGCTCCATGGACAGCTCCATTGCTTCATCGACAACACCGGGAAACGTAAATATTTCTTTTTAAAAATGTTTGTATAACAGCTAAAAAGCGCCAGGCACCCAATGCAACATTTTTAATTTGTCGGCCTTTTTATTTTTAAAAAAAACCTCTGCCCTGAGACAGGGTCTTTTTGTAGCATATCGGCCACCATAAAAACGATGCCATCGATTTGTTTACGAAAGCCAGTGGCTGCCGGTAAAACCAGCTAATAGTATTGAACGGTATAGCATGGCACATTATTTCGCGAGTAGACTTGGTAACAGTACCGGCAATTCAGGAGATTGAATCACTAGTCGCGCACCACCGGAAAATACTAGAACCCCGAGTGGAGCAGCGGGCGCTGGGTTGCGGCTATCATTGAGGCTCGGCTATTACATTAACTAGAATAAAGGCATCCTTTTACTTTGTATTATTGATTTTTTGAAACCAGCAAACGAATTGAAGATAAATCAGCTTGTGGTTATTGGCGCACCCCCTCTTGGATAGGCCGGCTTGGTTGAACGCCTTAACGTGAGTTTGCGATTGCTGTTTTTCATGTGTATGCCCTCAAAAATGGAGGAGCGACTATGACAGGCTCTGCTGACTCAGGCTGAAATGGGTTTATGGATCGCTTACCTCGGCTGGGTGTCGCTAGTTGACTGGCTTAACTTTTTGGCATCACTTATGAGAACAAGGCTCAACGGAATGGTAAGCCGATATTTTATATTGACCTGATCAATCACATACCGTCAAGCCCTGCTTAAAGCACGCACTATATCGCCTGGCCTGCTCTATACGTTTTTCGGTACTCGGGTGGGTAGACAAATAATCTAAAAGATTCTCATTTTCTTCTTTATTATCATCTACTTTTTGTTCTGGCTCTTGCTCGCCCTCTGCCCCCATATAGCCCGTCATACGCGCCATAATATTAGAGAAGCTTTCCGGGTCTATTTTTGCCGCGAGCATTTTTTTAAAGGCATATTCATCGGCTTCTGACTCATGGCCCCGCGAGTAATTACTACTCACCAGCAATGAACCCAAGCCTAAGCCGACATTGGCCAAGCCACTAATATCAACCGCTACGAGCATAACGACTGCTGTAACAAAGGTGCCCTGAATAACCATTTGCAAGGTATGGCGATGGGCCACGTGGCCCATCTCATGCAGTAATACAGAGTCCATTTCATCTTGAGTGTGAGTTAACTCGACAAATTTATCGGTCAATATGATATCGCCCGAAGGTAGTGCGAAGGCATTGGGGATACTGGTCTCACCATCACTCCAATGTCGCAAGTGTAGGGCGTAGCTCATCTCGGCATCGCTCTCTAAGGGAACCAGCTGTGAAAAAAAGTGCTTGCGGATCCGCTCTTGTTGCTGAGAACCTAGCAGGCTCTCTTCAAATATATAAGCATCTAAAAACTCAAGAGTATTGAAGGCAATAAGCTCATTCGTTTTTTGAGGCAACGCATGGGAAATTTGGGTGCAAGCCCAAGGTAAGCCCCATTTGAAAAATGTAAAGCCAGAAAAAATCATGACCACTAATGGCACTATAACCCAACTTATTTTTGATTCAATAGAATGAAGATAGCCACTGCTATTACCGAGCGCATCGATAGCGTCATTGTCGCTTGTGGTGAAAACAGATCCATCTGCAAAAGTGAGTTTGCGCCCAATATTACCTACGCTAGAACTCACGTCGATTGCAGACACCATACCGTAAAAAGACTGCCCATCTTCTAGGTCTAGCGTGAAGCGTGAAGCGATCGTGCTGACACAGTTGGGTAGCGGCAAGCTTTACCGCGCTCCCCACTGGATACCATTGACCTTTAATACGTACAAGCTGCATTAGATAACAAGGCCTATATCAACATCAAATGCATCTCCGATTTGATCCCCAAGAGAGGATTGATACTGCTGTTGCTGGGTCACATAGCTCTCAAAACCCACTTCGGTATCGACTTGCGTATTTGCCAATACATAACGCGCCATACGTACCTTAGCCCAAGGCATACCCAAACCCACCGTTACAATAATCAACACTAAATTAGTCGCCGTAACCCATGCAAGTGAACGGGCTTTTAGCGTTGAGACTAACGCAATTTTATTATCTAACAGGGTGTTATTGACAATATAGTTACGCTGGCGTGTATGTGAATACGCCATTATTAAGAAACCAGAAAATAGAACCCCTAAATAGAGCGCTATTACTAAAAAGATAGCACCACTGCCTATAAGACCTTGGAAGCCACTCGGATCGCCGATGCCATCCAATGCTTGCTGTAAAGCACCAAAACCAATGGTAAGAGACGCAATAACAGCAATAAAAATGGAGAGTATAATAAACATTAATACGCTTAGGCCGATTGTTTTTAATACAATCTTAATGAATACCGCCGTTTTCAACTCGGCAGAAAAGCGACCTTGGCCATATTGTGTTCCATTGATCATGTACATTGAATTACGTTTTTTAATCAAGCCAAACAAATAAATAGTAATAACCAGAAATACAATAACACCTATGACAATAGCTGCTACAAGACCAAGACCAAAACCTATACCTGTATCGGCTTGACTACTCTCAAGTGACGGTGTTGTATTTACTGAACTGCCGTAAGCGAAATAAGCCGGCAATGCAATAGCAAGCAGTGGCAGGCCGTAAATACACAACATCATCAATAATGGCAGAACAAAGAAGTTAATATAAGCCTGCCCTAAACTACCATCAAAACTAAATCGCACATTACTAAAGCTTGTCATGCGCATACCAAACATCATGCTGCGCCAAATAACCCAAGGCACCGCTACGAACAATGCTATAACAACCAACAAGCCCCCTATAGGCGATACCTGCTGAATAACGACATAAACAATAAGCTAAACAAAAGCAATTACGTACCCCATAAAAATAGCGTAAGTGACGCACCTTAGCCCAAGGGTAGTAAAGACCCAGTGTGACGATGGTGAGCAGGATGTTTACCATCCAGATTTTAAAATACTCAAAACCCTTACCTTCAAAGCGTAATGTTTTCATTTTTACTTTCCTTATAATTTATAAGTAATTCTTTATTCTAGTTGTTTTTATTGTACAAACCCACGTCGGGAGCCACCGGAGCACTGTTCATAAGGACTTATGAAGATAAAGTCCGACTGTGGCTGGTTATAATTTAATTCACCATAATCAATAGAACAGCAGTAATTCGCGAATAGTAATCATGCGACAGAGGTGACGTAAACTGAAAAGGGGGGGATACGCGGTATTTAGAAACAATCCTTGTTGATACTATTAGAGTAGGCCTTTCCACGAAAGCCACTTTAATTACATGCAGGTTTACCCCACAAGGGGGCACGAGGAAAACCTACTTAATCGATCACTTAAAACACATAAGCCCCCTCTTTGTGCTTGTTCCATCCTTGGTGTTCGAGCAATTTTTGAGTATCTGAAAGCAAAATCATCTTACGCGCAAAGGTCTCTATTAAGTTGGCCATAGGGCTAAAAATATAAAAAACACAAGAAATTATGTTTGTAAAGTAATTTTTACTTCGCTACCACGCAAGACTGCAATGGTAATTTTGTTAACCCGCTATCACTCTAAAGAAGCAAAAACAGGAATAAAATAGAGAGATAAGAAGCCTGAGCGAATACTCAGACTTCTGAAACCAATTATCAATTAAGCGGGCTTCAATTCCTTCCTTTCCCGCCCTTTTTGCAACCAAGCCATGAAGACCAACAAGAGAATAACCGGAATAAAGGCCAATTCTTTAGGGGGACGATTTGTTTGCTGGCGAATACCGTCGATATTAAAGCCAAGGCTGACACCCGCTTTTTCGGCGGAGCTACCAAAGGCAACCTGATCTACAAGCCAGGTCTGGCCTTGCAGCTGTAAAATCAAGCCCATAGACTGTAATCGCTCAACCGCAGTCCCTTTTGCCTCAACGAGCTGTAAACTGACTGTTTTTGTAATGGCGTCGCCATTAAAAGACTCGCCATTAACATTTAGCTCAATAAACTGACCTGGTTCCATAGACTCAATGGCCTGCACAAGCTCAGTTGCTGGCACATCCTGCGTTGGCGGATATATTTCATCCCAGAAAAAACCGGGCCGAAACAAAACAAAGGCAATTAGTAATAGAAGAATAATTTCCCACCATTTTGTTTTCACGTACCAATAGCCTTGTGTAGCTGCCGAGAACACTAAAATAGCCGTTACTGCACTAAAGATAGTAATCAATAGATCCCAAACACCATCGATACCAATCAACAGTAACTTGGTATTAAAGATAAACATAAAGGGAAGAATAGCTGTTCTGATATCGTACATAAACCCTTGCACACCCGTTTTAATCGGGTCATCACCTGATATAGCGGCAGCCGCAAATGCGGCTAAACCCACCGGCGGAGTATCGTCGGCCAATATACCAAAGTAGAATACAAACATGTGAACCGCAATTAGCGGCACTACCAAGCCATTTTCCGCACCCAAACTCACGATAACCGGTGCCATTAAAGTCGAAACAACGATATAGTTTGCGGTTGTGGGCAAGCCCATCCCCAATATAATACAAATAAAGGCGGTAAAGATTAATATAAGTAAAAGGTTGCCGCCGGAGATAAATTCAACAAAGGCTGTCATCATTTGTCCGAGCCCCGTTAACGTAACGGTACCGACAATAACACCCGCCGCTGCCGTCGCAATACCAATACCCACCATATTACGTGCGCCAGTCACTAAACCATTAACGAATTCTCTCCAACCTCGCAGCCATTGATGACCTAAGCTCTTTTCGTTGCGAAAAAATGCTCGCAAAGGATGATGCGTTAACACAATTAATATTAGAAAAATAACCGCATAAAACGCAGATTGCTGAGGTGAATATTGTTTAACGGCTAAAGCCCACAACAAAACAATGATAGGAACAGAAAAATACAAGCCTGACAGCACCGTTGGTCTTACTTCGGGCAAACTATCAAGAGCGATACTGTCATCATCGTCTTCTAAATCCGGATAGTGCGCCGCTATTTTCACTAAAGCAATATAGGACGCAATGGCGGTTAAAAACATTACTAAATAAGACACCCCTCCTATAGTAGACTCTAAGAAATGAGAACCGTAAAAAACGATAGCTGCTAAGACTAACAAGATTAAAATATTGCTCGCCCAAACCAACATTCGTTGGGCTAAGGTAGGCTTGACTAAGCGTTCGATACCCTGCATATTTAATTTTAATGCTTCGAGATGAACGATATAAACCAAGGCAATATAAGAAATAATTGAAGGTAAAATAGCATGCGTAACCACCTCTAAATATGAAATACCCACATACTCAACCATCAAGAATGCAGCAGCCCCCATAATCGGTGGTGTTAATTGACCATTAGTTGAGGCTGCCACCTCGATCGCACCAGCCTTAGTGCCAGGAAAACCCACTCGCTTCATTAAAGGAATCGTAAACGTACCCGTTGTCACTACATTCGCAATAGATGATCCCGAAATAATACCACTTAAACCAGAGGCAACAACAGCGGCTTTTGCAGGGCCGCCACGCATATGGCCCAACAAAGAAAAAGAGACTTTAATTAAATAATTACCGGCTCCGGCCTTATCCAGCAGCGAACCCAGTAATACAAACAAAAATACAAATGAAGTGGAGACACCCAAAGCAACACCAAAGACACCTTCGCTGGTTAACCATTGATGCGAGGAGACCTTATTTAAACTCGCGCCCTTATGCGCAATTACATCGGGCATATACTGGCCGGCAAATGTATAAGTCAAAAACACTACACTAACAACAACAAGAGGTAAACCTAAGGAACGTCTTGTTGCCTCAAGCAACATCACCATACCCACAACAGCAATAGCAACATCAGTTTTAGTTGGAAGACCAACACGCTCTACTAAAGCATCTCGATTAAAAAAAAGGTAAAGAGCCGTACTGGCCGCAATAACGCCCAAAATCATATCGACAATAGAGATACGAGATGAGCTAGCAGTTTTAGTAAATGGAAATAATGAAAAGGCTAACATCAGAGCAAAAGATAGATGAATATACTTTGCTTGGCTCTCATTAAAGATACCAATATTAAACATAAAAGGTAACGGTGAGGCGTACCAAAGCTGAAACAAAGACCAGGCTATGAGTAAGGTGACGACACACTTACCCAAGGCACTTGATAGGTTTCGATTACCTATTTCCGAACCAATAAATTCTTCTGCGTTACTTGACCCGCTATTACTCATAACTCTACCTCTTTAAATATTAAACTAATTCACTATCTTTATTATTACTTTTATTTTTTCAAGAAAATAAGAAAGCCAACGGTTGCTGGCTTTCTTATTTAGCAGATCTACATCAAGCCTGCTTCTTTATAATACTTTGCGGCACCTGAATGCAAAGGTGCAGAAAGACTATCTTTAATCATTTCTTCTTTTTTCAAGTTAGCGAATGCAGGGTGAAACTTAACGAACGAATCGAAGTTTTCAAATACCGCTTTTACAACATTGTAGATAACGTCTTCAGGGACTCCGGTAGAAGATACAAATGTTGCACCCACGCCAAAGGTAGATACATCGGCATCATTTCCTGAATACATATCTCCGGGAATGCTCGCCCTTCGATAGAAGCTGTTATCTGAAATCAACTTATCAACTTCAGGGCCGCTAACTTCAACTATAACGCTATCACACGACGTCGTTGCTTCTTTAATAGAACCACTGGGATGACCTACGACATAAACCATTGCATCAATTTTATTATCACAAAGTGCTTTGGATTGCTCTGATGCTTTCAAGTCTGACGCTAGAGAAAAGTCAGCTATTGTCCAACCTAATGCCTCAAGCAAAACCTCGGTGGTACCTCGCTGACCCGAGCCTGGGTTACCAATATTAACGCGTTTGCCTTTTAAGTCTTGAAACGTTTTGATGCCAGCATCTGCTCTCGCTACAACCGTATAAGGTTCCGCATGAATCGAAAAGACTGCACGTAACTCAGTGAACGGGCCTGCGTCTTTAAATTTACTGGTACCGTTATAGGCATGGTATTGCCAATCTGACTGCGCAACGCCCATATCTAACTCGCCAGCACGAATAGTATTAATATTATAAACCGAACCACCCGTACTCTCTACAGAGCAGCGTACACCGTGTTCTTTACGAGTCTGATTAACCAAGCGGCAAATTGCTCCGCCGGTTGGATAATACACACCCGTAACACCACCGGTACCTATAGTCACAAATTGGGTTTCAGTTTTTGCTGGTTCGGGGACTGCCGCTTGCTCGGCAGCTTTGTCTGCTGACTTACCGCAGGCAAATAAGGCCGCAACAGAAACAAATGCAATGAG
>JBLHWO010000027.1:0-24334 GCA_047629215.1 Cellvibrionaceae bacterium
TGTCGATATGCTTTGCTTGTAATGCGGCAACCGAAGCGGCTCGAATAAGCTGTCAGTAATCACAAAAAATGATCCTACGTCGAAAGCTGACGCTTACGATTATTTACAAGGGGTTGTGGTCAGAGTGCCGATGAGTAACCCTGCTGGCGCTGGCACTATTTTACTAAAAGCGGACATGGGGGAATCACGGGGGAAACTATATGAGAATCAGTGCGATGGCCGAGACTTGAGCATATATTGCTTGCTCCAAGTGAGCTAGCTAATCACCCAAAAGTTAAGAGTCACAAAGAATTAGCGGCTTAGTGATGGGTTCGTACGCGTACTTTTAACGGACTAGCGGCACCTCGGTTCTAAATACGACATATCCCTCTCTCAGTTTGGGTGCATTGGAGCATTAGAATTAAATCTATAATATCCAAATAACGCAGGCGCACCGCCTTCACAATGCTGCTCAAAATTAACGGCGAGCTTCGTCGGTTTATTGGCTGAATTATATTCAACTTCAAAAATTTCGAACTTTTCGGAAAGCCTATTGCAGCCCCTTCCGTTCCCATAAAAACTCAAGCCATTTTCTGTAATGCTTTGAAACGGATGCCGAACCGCTTCAGTATATGTGCCTACTTGCAGTTGAGTATTGCCTATAGACGCTAAAGACAAACAGCACCCATCATCATAGGCAGGTTTAATGACAGTCGCATTAAATCCATTATTAAAATTTTCTGATAATTCAAATGTTTGCGTCTCACTTTTCCGAATTAGGTTGGTGGCACCTAGCCCAATATAGTCGCTTTCTTGACTATAAGAATATAAATAGTCAGATTAGCCATCTCGAGGACACGCATCCGGCCTTGGCCTGTCGCAATGTAATCTTGAGTCCACTGGCGGAGTCGGAGTAGGAGCGCTCGGGCTTGAATCGTCCGACAGAACGAATTGCACGATTGAAGGGATAGCCGCAAATCCGCCTTTCAAAACTTGGGTTTCAGGAGCGAACTCAAGAATAAAATCAATTAGCTCGCTAGTTCTAGAATAGACTCCGTAGAAGTTTCGTCGCGCACATCCAAAGCCCCAACTGACGATGCCGGCTTGCGCTCTCTGACCGCCATAGCTAACCCATAGCGGCCCACCACTGTCACCTTGGCACGAGTCTTTTCCGCCACTTGATTGCCCAGCGCAAAGCATACTATCGGTTATACTTGAGTTGTTATAAGAGCTCTTGCATATTGCATTACTTACGATTGGAACAGTAACCTGACGTAAAGTGCGAGAAAGACTAGAGCCACCCTCTGACGTTAACCCGGTTCCAATGATCGTAGCGGAATACCCGACTAGCTGCTTATCACTAGCAAAAATTTTTGCAGTGGGAGAGTCAGAGTTGCCGCTTAAGGTTAATATTGCAACATCATTATTGAATTCGGTCGACTGTTCGTAATTCGGATGCTAGTTTTTAGCGGATACTGAAATTAGATCACTAAATGAAATATTGTCATCAAAGGAATAAAAGTTCGGCAGCACATAAAACCTACTCGCAGTTACTCCAGATACACAATGAGCAGCCGTTAGTACCTTGTTACTGGAGAGCAGAGTTGCACCACAAATTGCCTAAATAAATCCATCCAGTCCATCGACAAAAAGTTGGGCAAATTCGGGGAACTCATCGCGCTCCGCTTGAGTTCCTCCTACAATAAAAGGTGTAAGATGGTCTAACGACGCTGGCATTTCTCTTTCCATCATTTGTGCGAATTGATTAGAAGAGGACAGTTGAGGAATCGGGATTGCTAGGACTTTATCTGCGGCGCTAGCATTGGCTTTGAAAAAGCAAAGTGAACTCAATACAATGACTCTAAGAAATAACGTTTTCATATTAAATAAACTTTTAGTAGGCGATGACTTTGACGGTGAGGCTATCGCTGCCTGCACGGTTCGGTCTAGGCAGATCTGCTGAGAAATTGTCGGTATGCGACTGTAAACCGAGGTTTATATTTGCCTATTTTGCCGATAAGTAGATCGCCATATTGATTAATGCACAACGATTTATTCAACCGTAGACGCTAATGTATTCCATCAACCGTGGTTGTCCAAGCATCGTGTCAGCTTGCGCTAGCTCTGGCCGTCATAGATACTCTTGCCCTTGATCTACCCTGTGTCAGCTACGTCTGCGCATCACAACTAAATAGAAATACGCGTTGGTTTTTTCAGGCATTCCATTCCTATTCTACTACCTACCGGCACTACTGCTGGTCTACTACGCTGTGCCCGCTCGCTTTCGAGCGCTTCGTAACGGAGTTTTAGTATTTGCTAGCCTGTTGTTTTATGCGTGGGGCGAAGGCGTGATGGTAGCCCTTTTGATTGCATCAATCGTTGCAAATCATGTGGCGGCACACGTCATTAGTATTCAGGCTGATCAAGGACATAGGAAAACCAGTTTGGCGTTGGGCATCGCACTGAATTTGGCCTTGCTGGTGTGGTTCAAGTACGCGATATTTATCTTTCAAGTGTTGGGTTTTAATCAAGCATTTGCACCAGAGCTACCACTGGGCATTTCGTTTTTTACCTTTCAAGCAATCAGCTACTTAGTAGATGTGTACCGAAAAGAGGCTGAACCTGCGAAAACAGTATTGATGAGTGCCTTGTATATATCATCGTTCCCTCAGCTCATTGCGGGACCGATCGTGCGCTATAAAACGGTTGCCAGACAGATCGTTGAGCGCAAGGAGTCGTTGGCGATGTTTACGCTCGGCATCCATGTGTTTGTGATTGGCTTAGCGCAAAAGGTTTTGATTGCAAATGTGCTTGGCATCACCGCCGACGATGCATTTAACGGCTTGGATCAAGGGTTAAATGTGACAGCCGCGTGGTTAGGTCTAATTGCCTATGGTATCCAAATTTTCTTTGATTTCGCGGGTTACTCTAATATGGCGATAGGCTTGGGCTATATGTTAGGTTTTACTTTTCCCGCTAACTTCAATACGCCATACGCGGCAAAATCAATTACCGAATTTTGGCGTCGCTGGCATATGACATTGTCGGAATGGTTTAGAGACTATTTATACATTAGCTTGGGCGGTAATCGCCATGGCTCAGCTCGAACTATATTAAATTTATGGATAGTATTCCTATTATGCGGGCTCTGGCATGGTGCTGCTTGGACCTTTATTGCTTGGGGAGCTTGGCATGGCTTTTTCTTGTCGGTCGAGCGTTTGTGGCTGAGTAAGGCTCTCAAACGGGTTTGGTTACCGTTCCAGCATGCGTATTTGTTGCTGACCGTCTTTCTCGGTTGGGTACTATTTCGCGCCGAGGACATTCCACAGGCTTTAAATTATTACGCCGCATTATTCGGTGTGTCAGAGGTAAGTGTTGTTAATGTGTCATCTTCCCTGAGTATTAATATTCTTTTGGTAATGCTATTGGCGTTGCTGATCGCTACTGGTGCTCTGCAAGCAATCGGGCGAGGCGCAAAAGAGTTCGCGCCTGTGGTAATTCGAAAAACCACGCAATTAATTTACCACAATAGCCTGCACTGGTTGTTGCTGAACGCAATGTTCGTCTTGAGTGTGACAGAGTTAGTAGGTTCGGATTACAACCCCTTTATCTACTTTCGGTTTTGATCGGCGCATGGTAATGACACATCAAATACGCAGTAAGATAACGAAAAATACCCTGGTGCATCGTATAGTGAGCGTTGGGTTTCTTAGCTTATTATTAGTTCCCTTAGGGTTCGGTATTCTCGAATTCGTTAGTGATGACGCAAGCCTAGCAGGTGAGAATCGTAACAAGGAAGTCTGGCCAGAGATTTCACTATTAAAAACAGATTTTACCGGTTATACAGCGCAAGTTAACCGATTCATGAGTGATCATATTGGACTTCGAGACTTGCTTCTAAATCTACACGCTAAGTTTCAGTATCGAATTTTGAATAAAGCGATTAGCGATAAAGCCGTTATCGCTAAAAACGGGTGGTTGTTTTACTCTGAACGCGATGCGCTTAAAAACCCAACTGAGCTAGCTAGTTTTGGTGAGGAAGAAGCGGCCGCATGGTTAAAACCAATGCTCGACTATCAACATTTAATTGAGCGTCATGGCGGCAAGCTAGTAGTTGTCTTGGTGCCAGAAAAACACCATGTCTATTCTGAGTACTTACCAAGCCGTTATCAATACACCAGAGAAGGGCGTCGTGCTGACGTGATCGAAAGCTTGGCCAAGCTTTCGGATATCACCGTGATTAACTTATTAGATTCAATATTGGCCGAAAAGGACTTCGGCAAGTTGTATCTAAAATCAGACTCGCACTGGACGCAGCGTGGCGCATACATTGCTTACCGAGAATTGATAAGCAAGCTACAGCAACAAAACAAAAACATACCGTTCAATTCCTGGGACAAACTTGAGAAGATGGAGCCAGTTAGAGGGTCTGGTGACTTAGCTGCCTTGCTTAACCTCAGTGATGAGTTTAAAGAAGAGTATGAGCGCTATATTCCTGTTCACAAGCAACGGGGTGTGAATATTAATACTGCTATTCAACCGAGCTTGCTATTAGTCGGAGATTCTTTCTCAGCTCGGCTAAATGATTTTTTACCCAGCAGCTTTACTGGAATTTATTTCGTACATCATAACTTTCGTTCTTTACCCACCGATGTGGTCGCCAAGCGTAAGCCGGATATTGTTGTCGTTGAAATTATCGATAGAGCTTTAGGCGTACCTTTCGAGGTTTCCGAGCGCTGACACGATAGAAGCAGAAAAACTATTTTGAACGCTATTCCTAATTTCCACGGTCTGGGTTTACGGCGATGAGATAAGCTTAAAATCGAGGTATGCTTTGATAACGGCTGGTCTAAATGCCCGATATTAACTTGTCTTTGCTAGGCAAAGTAAGCAGACTAAACTGTCAAAAAAGAGCCATTGTTAAAAAGGGCTGTTGTTAAAACACGATTGGGGTAAAAAATGCTTTGGATTATAAATGGGTATCTGGTTATAGGGTTGATCTTCGGGGTTTACTTCACCGTGGCTGGGTGCCGCCGCATCGACCCTACAGCCGCTTCAGCAAACGTGCCAGTTCGCTTAATGTGGCTGCCAGCGGCGTTTGTATTATGGCCACTTTTATTGACAAAAATTCTTCAAGTTAACCGTGGAGAAAGCAATAGCGAGGTGGTTAAATGAAAAGAAGCCATCGTACTACTCATCGTATTCTCTGGTTAATGTTGGTGCCATTATTACTGTTTTTCGTGTTTTTAGCTCAGAACAGCGGGCCTACTAAAGCACCACTTATCGATGCAGCCCCGCACGTTAGCACGCCGCACCCTAGCACGCCGCACCCTAGCGCGCCGCACCCTAGCGCGCCGCACCCTAGCGCGGTTGGAGAATTGCCATGAGCCATGATTATGTGCCAGTACAATGGAACCGTAGTAAAGTTATATATGATCGCGTTCTTTGGCTAGCAATAGCACTTTATCTAGCAACCTTTATGGCGGTTAGTATGCTGATGCATACGGGTGCTGAAGCGCTATCGCCAATGATTCTGTTGATAAGGGCTTTTGCTACCTGCGCTTTTTTAATGTTGAGCATAATATTGTGTATCGGGCCTTTAGCACGCTTAGATTCACGTTTTCTGCCATTGCTATACAACCGACGGCACCTCGGCGTATCGATGTTTTTAGTAGCGCTAGTGCATGCTCTGTTAGTGATAGTTTTCTATCACTCCTTTGGTGTCGGCAATCCGTTGGTATCGATATTTACTTCTCCTGGTAGCTACGAGTCAATCAGTGACTTCCCTTTTCAGCGCTTCGGAGCGATTGCACTAGTCATATTATTAGTGATGGCGGCGACAAGTCATGACTACTGGAACGCTAATTTAACCGCACCGGTTTGGAAGGCACTGCATATGGGCGTTTACCTCGCCTATGCGTTACTGATCGTGCATGTCGCCAGTGGTGCCATGTTGCAATCCGAAACAGGTTTCCTTGCAGCAATGGTCTACACCAGTGTTATATGCGTGGGTGGTTTACATCTGATTGCGGCATTTAAAAGTTTGAAGGTCGATCGTGTCGGTCAAGCCGCTGAATGGGTCGGGGTTGGCGCATGGCAAGACATTCCTGATAATCAAGCGATCACGGTAACCGTGGGCAAAGACGAGCGGGTTGCGATCTTCCGCTACGAAGGCACAAAGTTGGCCGCTATCTCAAATGTTTGTCAGCACCAAAATGGGCCGCTTGGCGAGGGCCGAGTAATTGATGGTTGCATTACCTGCCCGTGGCACGGATTTCAGTATCGGCCAGAAGACGGCCGTTCGCCAGCACCGTTCACTGAAAAAGTGGCGACCTATCACCTCAAACTAGAGGGCGATCAACTATTTTTAAATCCAATCGCCCTACCGGAAGGGTCAGCAAGGCCGGTTATCAATATTGCAGCGGAGGTTTCAGAATGAGCAAACAAAACAACGATTTCTTTGTAGGCTACTTACCAATGCCTGACGATCTTAAATCCTTCTATAAATGGCTTGCTGTGTTACTGATTTTAATTGGTCTCGGCTTTTCGTATTGGGTGTCGTCGTCACAGAAGTCAGCCGGTAAGGGGCAATGGCTGTTAGCCGAAGAAAAGACTTATCAAGGCTATCTAAGCCATGATCCCTACCCTGTACTGCACATCGTTGGCGATAAGCCTGAAACAATTATTTTAATGTCTCAGGGTAAGCATTCATCCGCTAATCTAACCTCAGCGCTAGATGGCCGCGAAGTAACAGTCACAGGCTTCCCAATCGAACGTGGCGGTTGGAAGTTGTTAGAGCTTCGCGATATCAGCGATGTAAACGTGGTTAGTTCAAATCAATCTTATAAAGCCAGCTCGGAGCCGCTTGGCGAGGTTACCTTAAGCGGTGAAATTATCGATTCAAAATGCTTCATGGGAGTCATGAAACCCGGCGAAGGCAAAGTGCATCGTGCTTGTGCTGCAATGTGTATCGCCGGTGGTATCCCACCCATGCTGGTGGTTACTCAAGCAGACGGAAACCGTTACGGCTACATCTTAATTGGCCCACAGGGTCAAGCTGCCGCAGATCTGGTGATAAAAGATGTCGCTGTTCCAGTCAGTGTGTCTGGACAATTGGAACGGCGCGGTGATTTAACCTATCTACGGATCACTGAAAACGGTATCACTCGAATTTGAACGTTAATACGCTCCGGCTTTGTAGTCTTTAATCTGTACACGAAGTGACAGTGCATGGCTTGAGTTGGTGCATCTACTTTGATTCTAATTAGGAATTAATGGGCTGTGAATACCAGATAGAACCTATAAATTCATTATAATCAAAGATTTACAAATCCATTCTTAATGAAATCAGTAAATTAAGAAAAACTAAACAGATATAGATGTGCCTGATAAGCGGCTCGGCTGATATGCACTTGAACGAATATGCTCATCTACATAAACCCAGAAGTCACTAGGGTGCATCACACTGATTTCGAATTTTTCATATATTAGATGAGCCTTACTCAGCATCCCATTATCTGAAGGTACAAACAGCTTTTTTTACCGCTAATCGACTGCGCTAGTTGGCGTATATCCGATTTTTCCTGCGTTGTTTTAAATGGAAGTAACTTCCTTAAACCTACAATAAGCTCTTCTATAGAACCATCATTAATGTCGACAGATAAGAACTTACCTATAAATGTCCGCATTTTCTTTCTAACTTCGGCGCCCTCATGACGATTTGTTTCTATAGAAGACTCTGGCGCAACATAGAACTCCACTTCATCGGCTAAGGCATCATCAAGTAAGTAGGCGAGGCCACTATCTTCTTCCGACAGATCGACTAAAACATTCACATCTAAAACTGCGCATATTTTCTCGCTTTCACTATTGAACGCCGCTATTAAATCCTTCAAACGATCATTGACCCACCACCACGAGACAAGTGTTTTTTCAGAAGAGTTGCCTCGACCCGGCTGTTCTGCGACAGGTCGAAACAAGTTACTTTCCCAGACCTTGGATGCAGCGATGTAATCTCGCCTACAATTCAAAAGGATGTCTTTATAGTTCATTGTTACGGTAAGGCTTTTTAAGTAATTTAGTAGCAACTCGGGATCACCCATTTTTCTGCAAGAATTGTCTATACATAGATGCGTAATACTTATTCGTCTGTGTGTTGGCCCTATACGAAAAAGCAAATAACCAATAACCCTATCAGAATTGATTAAAATTAAGACTTCCCCTCGAAGATAGCTATCTTCAAGTGCGCTATATGGAATCATTCCTAGATGCTTTTTATTAGCATCAGAAAGAGCTTTTATGTCATCGAAGTATTTAAAATTTTTATCGCTTTCTAATACCTTAGCCCCACCCAGATTAAGCAACGAACTCTCCTTTTCTATTTTTTATCTACTCAATTTATGAAGCTTGATTAAGTTCCAAATCTTCAAACTGATTAATCACAACGTCGCCGTCAGCAAAGTGCGCACGAATTTCTAGCTGCCCGCCCATCGCTTCAACAAAACGGCGCATGGACGATATATACATATCGGTACGTTGTTCCATTTTGGCAACAGCAGGCTGCTGTATTTTTAAAAGTTCGGCGATTTGTACCTGAGAATATTTTCTTGCCTGGCGCAGTTCTGCCAATGGCATTTCGGCCATCATAGTGAGTGCCTTTTCTGCAATCGCTTTCTGTGATGCTGGCGACATTTTGTCGACAAGTTGGTTGAAGTTTTTGGTATTTAAGTTGTTAGCCATGTTATCTACCTCAAGAGTATTTGATGGTTAGACTAGCCCCTCACGTTTGAGTAAGGCCAAATGATCATCATAAAGACGATCAGCGATGGGTATGTTTTTGTCATACCAATCATTGTCACCGGTCTTATCCCCGCCCAGCAAGAGTATTGCTGACCGACGAGGGTCAAACGCATATAGCGTTCGATACGGTCGCCCTTGGTGCTGAGTTCTTAATTCTCGCATATGTGAATGCTTTGAATTATTAATCCCAGAACTATGTGGGAACGGTAACTGTGGGCCTTTGCTTTGTAGCAATGTCACAGTAGCGGCGAGGTCGATTTGTTCAGCTTCTGTAAGTGTTACCCACCATTGCTCGAATTCATCAGTAAACTCCACGCCCCATTCCATTAAAGGAATATAGCTCAAAAGGAATATTTAGTCTATTACCGATAATTCAACAAAATTGGACGACAGGAATTTATGGGGGTAAACCTTGATTGAATAAGATATTTCTCACCCAAATACTTTAGGAACAAGTGTTAGAGCGACGATGGTTAATACCACTACGCCTAGCAAGTTGAGCACTATGCCAGCTTGCTTCATTTTCGAAATAGAAACGGCGGCCTGAACTAAACACTACGGCGTTTGGCAGTGTCGCTACAGGAAGTATGAAGGAAAGCTTGCAGCTAGTTCTAATTCCTTCCAATTGGGCTTTGTAATTCTAAATTATTTCGTCCTTGAGTTCTGCTGAGGTCTCATGGTGTTTGCTAACTCAAGGTTAAATCTCGGTTGGCTTAACAGCTTAGGCTGTATCATTCTGTATTCGTTCTGCGTAATTGAGCTTTCGTCTAGTAGCTGGATATAGTAGCTGGATAAAAAATGTTAGGCTAAATTTGCTAGCACTAATTTTTAGGGTAAACTTGTTTTTTTACTTGAGTTAAGCAAAAATTGACTGCCCACCTATGAAGCAAGATGCCAACCCCAAGCTCTCAGTTGTTGTCGTTTTTTTCAACATGCGCAGAGAGGCCCAAAGGACTCTGTATTCGCTGAGCAGCGATTACCAACGCCATGTAGAGCCTAGCGACTATCAAGTCATCGTCATTGACAACAGTTCAAGCTATCCACTTAGCAAAGAAATCGTTGAGAGCTTTGGCACTAACTTCGAGTACCATTATTTCAATACACAATCTGTTTCACCCGCCGAAGCAATCAATTATGGCGCAAGCTTAGCGCTAGGTGACTTGCTAGCATGCATCGTGGATGGGGCGAGAATGTTGTCTCCGGGTGTAATTAAAAATAGCTTGATTGCTAGCCAAGCTTTTAATAAGCCATTTATCACATCACTGGCATGGCATCTTGGTCCGAAGGAGCAAAATATTTCTATGCTGGAGGGCTATAATCAGACTATAGAGGACAAACTTTTAGAAACGATTGATTGGCAAAACGATGGATATCAATTATTTGATATATCAACTCAGGCTACATCGTCTCGTGTTGGTTTCTTTGGGGGAATGCCAGAGGAACTGAGCTATTTCGTGATGGAAAAGTCACTCTTTTTAAATATAGGTGGATTTTGCGAAGACTTCCAGTCCCCCGGCGGTGGACTAGTGAATCACGACTTCTTGCATCGCGCACTGAAAATTGATGACTTAGACATCGTAATGTTATTGGGTGAAGGCTCATTTCATCAATTTCATGGCGGAGTTGCAACCAATGTCACGTTAGAAAATCATCCCATCAAATTATTCATAAGAGAGTTCTTTGATGTTCGCTGCGAAGAGTTCAAGGCACTTGAACAACCAACTTCTACGAGTATTCATTATCTAGGTTCAATGCCTCAATCAGCGCGGAGATTTATCAATGCCTAGTATGTGTTAAAATGAAGCATAAACAATCTCCACACTCTGTTCATCGGCGATGGTTCTACATTTTTGTACCAGTCGTCTCAAGTATTGCCTCCATACTTCTAATAGAGTTGTCTCTAGTTGTGTTTTATCCAGTGCCAGCCTCGATCGAAAGCAATATGTATTTTATTGCAGACGAACATACTGGGTATCGATTAAAACCAAATTCAAAAGGATATTATCAAAATCAGATCCCTGCAAATGCAAATGGACATGGACACCGCGATGACTCAGTTTCCATGAAGAAGCCTAAAGGGACTTATCGAATTTTAGTGCTTGGGGACTCTTTCACGGTTGGCGCAAATGTTATGCAGGAAAAGGTCTATCCTCAAGTTCTCGAAAATCTATTTAGAAAAAATAACATTCCTTCTGTCGAAGTGATAAATGCAGGAGTTGGCGGTTGGGACCCGTTTCAATATGCCCAGTATTATCAATACTATGGTCACAAGTTTTCACCGGACCTTATTCTAATAGGTTTCTTTGTTGGTAATGACACTTATGCTGGAGCAAATAATGCAAACCAAACCAGCACGGCTGTTCTGGGGAGACGAGTTTCGAGAGAGGCTAGACAAAGCAATTTGATAAAGCTGAAAGTTTTCTCGTATAACCATTCCAACCTCGCGCGATTGTTATTAAACAAAGGGCCTCGTAAAAGAAATTTTACACGTAGAAATTGTAATGACTTTTCTAAGCAATACCTCGCAATACAAAAACAGAGACTGCAAAACCACCTAAAAAAATCAGACTCTACAAAAAGACATTTAAAGAATACTTTGTCTCAAATAGCTAGAATAAAGAAGCTAGCGAATCAAAATTCGACTCCATTAAAAATTATTCTAATTCCTGATGAAAACCAAGTAAATGCGAACCTCCAAACAAAACTTATCAATAGTCAGGAATTAGATAGTTATGATTTTTCCATGCCGCAAGCAGTACTGTTAGAGAATTTTAAAAATGCCGATATTCCAGCAATTGACCTACTGCCAGTTTTTAAAAATCAGAAACGCTGCCTCTACATGAATGATACACATTGGGCCGCAGAAGGACACGAATTAGCTGCCAAGGCTATTTATAGTGCTTTAAAAGATCAAGTCTATGCTAACTAAATCTTAGCTCGTAAGTTGTTTGCCAATAAGATGTACTCACCTATGAATTCAGCCGTCTAAGTTAAATGGCCAATTTTTAGGTTCGATAATAATTGGCTAGAACGAATAATTTATAGCCGAAATTAAACCCACTAATATATATAATAGGCACCTGAATTTTATCACCCTTGATTAAATAGAGAAATTCAATATGGTTAATGAAAAGTCAATTGTCCAGACTGGTCAACGCACAATCGCTTTTCTAGCTTGGGGCGAACAAGCCATTAATTGTGTTCTACGTTGCTTGCAAAAAAGCACTCTTCCAGATTACCCTATCGTGCTCGTAACGGATTTTGAAACGCCAATCGATGATATCCCTAAAAACGTATCTGTAGAGAGAGTCGATTTAAGTTTTTTTTCTGGAAAAGTACGTAAGTCGGCTCTTCTAAAAGTCTTACCAGCGGGCCTTGAAACAGTATTGTTTCTTGATGTAGACACCATCGTACTCGACGATATCTCGCTAGGGTTCGATATGGCTGAAAAGCATGGAATAGCAATGGCTCCAGCACCACATTATTCGCTTGCGGACTTCAGAAATTTTGAACAAATAATGATCAAGGAAGGAATCCAGCCTCGTGGACAGTTACTTTACAATTCAGGTGTGATATTTTTTTCGTTAAAGCACCTTAAAACCAGAGAAGTATTTGATCTCGGACTCACTCTGGCAGAAAAATACCCAGATGCTCCCTGGGGCGACCAAACATATTTAACATTGGCTATGGAGATTCTCGGTTTCAATCCCTATACTTTATCACCCAGCTTTAATCATCGAGCCTTTGGTGAGCTAATCAGTGGAAATTTACGTATATGGCATTCGTTTAGCGAGCCACCCGCGAACGCCACAGGCCTGGCGAAGGGCTACCTTCATCGTGTAGAGAATGGCGAAATTGTTCGTGCTTTGAAAGTACCACTCTAGGTATTGAACAATGACTAACCAAGCTAGGGTTATTTTACATGTAGGGGGGCCTAAAACAGGGTCAACTTATATTCAAAAACGGTTGCGACTAGCCCCAGATCTGCTCAGAAAAAAGGGTATTTATGTCCCCGTTTTGCCTGAGGTTTCATTGATGGCTGGAAACGCAAAGTTACTTCCAGTGGCGATCGATAAAAATGCATCAAAGAGTTTTATGCGTGCTTTCCCTTACATTAATCTAAGCGAACTCAATCCTGCGACAGTTGTTGCAGAACTTATTAAAGATTGGCGTAGAGAAAGCGAGGTCTTAGTACTTTCTGCGGAAAATTTCCGATCTAGTCACGCGCAGGTCATGCGAGACTTGCTGCCTCACGGCACCACTTACGCTATCAAACTCTTTATACGTCGGCAAGATAGCTGGGTTGACTCTTACTTTAATCAACTCACCAAGACAAACGATATTAATGAAAGCATTGATCAATTTGTTACTCACATGTGTGAATCAAAAGAAGGGAGGATTGCCAACCCCGATTGGTATGGCCAATACCACGCTTGGAGTAAGGCTTTCGGGCACTGCGAGGTAATCAATTTTGAGGACGCTCAATCTGATTTACTCGAATCGCTACTGCCTTCAGAGCAGTTTGGTCGATTAGACGACTATCCAGACCTTCCACCCGAGCAGGTGTCTATTGGAGTCTTTCAAATGGCCTATTTGCTGCAGCTCGATGCAGATACGCCATTCCCAGATTTCATCCTGCACCGAAATGCTGCTGACGCCGCCGCCCGAACCTTGGATCTAAATATGAAACGGAGCCTATTATCGCCTGAAGCAAGGCGTCGTTTACAAAATCGCTTTGAATTAGGAAATTCTCGCTTATTATCGATAATAGGAAAGGACAATGACTCTAAGCTTCTTGAAATTGAAGTTGAATCTAATAATTACTGTGACCTGAACGAACTTTACAATTCTAAAAACTACGCTCATTTTCAGGAGCGAACCAAGCAGATTTTAACTCAGTGATTTAAGTAAAATAGTTTTCTAAAACATTATGTAGCTAATTTTCGGCGACACGTTGATATAGCTCATACGCCTTGTTAGCGTAAATTTGATAACCCAACTCTACGGGATGACTATCGTCGATCGGCGAGTAAAGTGGGAGTGATGAGTCGAGCGCGCTTTGCATCGATGGAAGCACATCAGCGTGAAGCAGCCCAATATTATCCATAAAAGCTGACATCTCCAGCTTCAGCTTGTCTTCATTTTGAACCAGTCGATGATACTCTTTGGATATGAATGTATTTTGTGTCAGGAGTTGATCGTAATAGACACGTTCTTTTGATGGAATAAACAGTACCGCAAAATTAACAGAATTCAAGCTAGCCAGCTTGTTTGCCCTCAGCATGAATAACTTCAATACATCTAGGGACATCTTTATGTGTGGATGTTCAATATTCATGTTTTCTTCATGTTTACGAATTTTACGATACTTGATTTTAGTTTTACCGTGGCCGACGACCAGCCCTTCCTTGTCACTTACCAAGGGCGAAAATCTAGCTAACCAGTCCAATAGAGTCGAATATAGGGCTACATTTTCTCTAAGCCAGCTCTTTGACTGATTTGCTCTAGAAAGACGCGCCAATTTCTTCTTACTTTGATATTCATTACAAATATCTCGATCAATTTTCAAATCTACCCTCTCATTAAACCAGTAGGGACTGGACAGAGCCAACGCACAAACATCAGCCAAATCATTCGGCAGGTACAAGCCCAGTAGAATCACCTCCGGATTTAATCCAACTGCTTCGTTTATCAGGTATTCGTAATGCAGTACGCCATAACCACCTACGCCATAGTTATAGACCTCTTTGTCGAGTTTTTCTGCTAATACTTTTGGCCAAGATTGCTCAGAGAGAACATTAAACCCATAAGTATGCGAATCACCGATCGTAATCACATCTGGTTGAACTAAAGAAGGGTTTCTAAACCCATCAGAATCAATTCCAGGTAGTGCCGTATCCATTACATAACCTAGTTTTGAGTGCGCGATTGTATTGCTCAATAACCCTAGAGGAAAATGGTTGTATTTCCTCAAAACCAACTCTGTAATAAGAAAACACAGGCTTACGGAAATCAGAAGTGTTATGAGATCACCTTTTTTCATTGACTCGCACCACATAAGGAAAGGGGGATTTTTTGTACTGCCGACCGATTATGTAAAATACTACGGCTACAGAAAATTAGAGCATTGTTATTCATGTTTACAGTGTCGATATTTTTAGAAAAAGTAACACAACGATTCTGGAGCAGCTAACCTTTAAAAAATTCGCGTAAATTTTATCATCACTTTCAAAACCGAATTCGATACAGTGCTTTTCTCAAAGCAATCTAAATGATAGAGTAATGCAAAATCGTAACACTCCCCTAACATAGCTATTCACGATATTATGATTATGACATATCATTTGATTATCGTAACAGGCTGTCAGCGAAGCGGCACCACACTTCTGGGGCAAATGCTAGGCGCCCACCCCAATGCTTTTTTGATCGACGAACCCGATGGCCTATACGAATGGTTTGATCATTTTATCGAAAATGAATCATTCTCAGACGAGCAGTTTCGAGAACTGGCAATGAGAGCTAACGAAAAACATAGAGACAAAAAAGCAAAATTCAGTCTTCGTAATGGTGCGCTCCACGGCATTTCGCACCTTGTCTTGAAAGCACCCAACCTTGCATACTACTTCGATCATATTGCTGCACTCAAAACCAGTAAAACAATAGCATTTCCTGTGCGGGATGCTCGCGCAGTAGTGTCATCTATGGCCAAACTGCCTGAGATTGACATGATTACTAATCAAATTAATTGGTTGAGTAAGAACAATGTTTTAGCTAAACAGCACAAAGACGACCTTGATATGCTGCGAGATCCAAGTTGTAGCCGGCATGTAAAGAGGGCTGTAATTTGGCGAATTAAAACAGGAATTTTCACCAGATATGTGAAAAAAGGACTCCGCCCTGTGGTATTTCGATATGAAGACCTGGTATCAGCGCCTGATACCTTTTGCCAGAAAATCTGCCATCAAGCTAGCCTTCACTATGACCAAAACATGTTACATCATGAGAATTTTTATGTCGGGGTGGGCCCCGGCTCTACACGCCGTACCCGCTCAATTGATACAAACTCTTTAGCGACTTGGGCCAATCATCTTACTCCGCAAGAGCAACTAGAAATTTTAGCAGAGACAAAACCATTAATGGCCGAACTATGTTATGACTTCTGAGAACCTGAAAATATTCGACAAACAGCAACTCAATTCACCCATTATACTAATTGGTCGAGGCGGGAGTGGCACTAGGCTATTATCTTACTTGATGAGGAAGAACGGTCTTTTCATAGGGAACGAGATTAACGCATCCGAAGACTCTGTAGAATGGGTTGAATTACTTTATGCGTTAGTCGTTAGTAGCTTACCAAATAGGCCAGATACATTTGGAAATGTATGGCAGCAAGCATTACGAGAAAAGGCAGAAAATATTTTATCTATAGGTGACTTACAGGCGACTAGGCCATGGGGTTGGAAGCTGCCCGAAACCATGCTAGCACTCCCTGAAGTCTGCCATGCATTTACGAATGCGAAGATAATCCACCTTGTGCGCCATCCCGTATCATCTAGCTTGCGACGAACTCATATGACCTCACGTTTAAATAATCCGGTGGGAAAGGAAGTGCTCGAACGTGCTTATAAAGCGGCTGGCTGGGATTATTCAAAAATTTTAGAACATGAACCTTATCAGCATAATGCTGTAAGCTGGATTTACCAGTTGACTCAAGTTCGCCAGTACGCAGAGAACTATCTTAAGCCAGAGCAGTACCTAGAAGTTCGTTTTGAGGACCTTTGCAATACTCCTGTAAAAGTGGCGAACACAATACGAAATTTTTTGAATTGGTCTGAACTTGATTCCAGTTGTCTAAAAATCGACCCTCTGCGAACAAAAGCATATGAAAGCTCTGATCCGCGAATTGATGAAATAGCCAACTTATGTAACGAACTAGCTTCCGAATTAGGTTATCAGGAATACTTGGAATTACTTTCATCTCCCCTCTGTTAAGTCAAAACAATAAACGCATTTAATAGGAAGAGGAGTAAAACGTAAAAAGAGGCAATGAGCTAATTGCCCACCGCCTCTTTTATAAACTTCATATTATTACTAAAGGATGATTATATTTAAAAACAAATGACCCTACCTATAAAGCCAAGCTCTTTATTAGTCTGTCGCTGTCTCAAGCTTCACTAAACGATCTTGTAAAGAAGTAATCACTTCTTGCTGGTCAATAGTATAAAGCGTTAACTCTTCTACTTTAGCAAGCAATTGCACAGAGAGCTCGGTAAGTTTAATACCGTTTTCTGCCATATCAGACGCAGGTGGGATGTTTGGAAGATGTTTATTCGTTGTAACAAATTTCTTCAACTCTTCTAGGGATGGTCTGTGATAATCAGGCTCGAAGACATAGTCAGCACCGCAGTTTGCATCACCACCAGCGGCGGCTGTGCAATTACCGGTAATAATCACTAAATCACCGGTAATGGTGACTTCATCATTTGCGTTCTTCCCAACTTGCAACAAATTGTTAGCTGCATTAGGGCTTATAGATAGTGGAGTGTTGCCACTGGTAGGCTGAAAATTTAAATTTCCGGCGCCATTCATTCTCATCTCCCATTGAATATTTGAAGACGTGCCTGTTAGCCTTAGTTCAGGAGTAGCTGCCTGTATATCGAGGTTTGAGTCTGGCGAATTCGTTCCAAAGCCAACATTACCACTTGCCGCTATAAACATTGAATCAGCAGGCGCACCAGGCTGGGCTCTGAAAAACAGTCGCGAACCGTTGGTCACATCACGAATAAAGAAGTTCGACTCGTTAGCGGCGATATCATAAGTTTGTGGTGTAAAACCACTTGAACCGTCTTGCTCCAAACGCAAAGTTGGCGAGTCTCCGTCCTTCACATGCAGCTCAACAATGGGGTTCGCTACGCCAATACCGAGATTACCAGCGTTAGTGACACGCAAGGAATCGCTTGGTGCGCCGGCATCTACCCTAAAAGGGGTTCGGCCTGCGCTTGAATCTTCAACGGCAAAATAGCTTCCGCCGCCATTGCTGGTATCATTAACTACGATTCTCCAGTCATTGCTCGGAAAGCTTGCAGAATTACTTGTGTCATCAAAATTTATACGTAAGTTATTTTCTTTGAGTCGTTGTGTATCAAAGCCAAAATTCTCGCCGTTGACACAATCATTGCCGACACATTGGCTAAACGTGACTATTACGTCGTCGTTATGCACAATATCTGCACTGGCTGTATTGATTGTTGCCGCAGCTGAAGCACTTAGCATCAACATTGACAGTGATTTTATATTTTTCATTTCCATTACCCGATAATTATGGCTACGTTCAACAACAATAGCCTGCTAGACATACTTAGGACGTCTCAACCGCACCATGTAAACCATGGCCCCAATTTTGGTAGCTTGCTTAGTTTAAAGCTTAAGTCTAAAACTTAAATTTAGACCTAAGATGTAAACCAAGACCTACCTTGAAAAAGCGAATCGATTACTTAACCCGCCTTTTTATTAAACTTTTTTTATTCAATTTTTTCGTTTAAATTAGTTCTGTTCCTCAACCGCACGAGGATTAACAACCCCATTCAACACTATAAAACTACCCGACTGCACATTATCACGCGCTTCTTGCTCGGTTGGCAGGCTTCCTTGGGCTCGCAACCTCGCCGCCAACTCGCGTTCGGCATTTATATCACCAGACGATCGAACGGCGCGCATTTCATCTCTAACCGAATCACTAACCTGCGGAGTAACAACCGATTCCCAGCCATATACTCCGTCTGGTAAATCACCATAAAGTTCAATTGACTCTCCAGAACTAAAGTCTCGAACTATTGTTTCTCCATCAAGGCTAGAAATAGTAATTTTGGCGTTAGAGTAAGCGAGATCTTGGGGCTGCTGCCAGCGAATGACACCTTCACTTGGTTCATTATCAATCGATAGCGTACGAGCTGGTTCGTCATAGTCATCATTAGAATAATCGTCTTCTCTTTGATCGCCCCCCGATAACCCTTCGTCATTAAGCTCGTTAGAATAGTCACTGGCGGCGTCAGACTTTTTACTCTGATCAGTTGCTTCATGCGAATGATTACTTGAGCTCGCTGAAGGAGCAAGCCCATCTAAAGTTCTCGACGCTTGAGTATCCGTCTTAGTCTCCGGTTTCTTGACAGAAACGTCAGCAGTTTCGTCAGAGCAAGATAATAAAAACGTTAGACATAAAGCACATGCGGCAAACCGAAAAATTTTTGTGATTCTTCTATTCATTATCATAATTACAGTAAACACGGTTTTAACTTAAAACCCAAAACAGACAGGGCTTTATCGTTATTCTCTAGTAAGTTAACATATCGTCACAATTCTCGCTATAATCTAAATAGACTATGACTACTTGTTTATGACCTTATGGTATTCATCGATTTTTGGGTTTTTAAGTGTATTTCGCGTTCCATCAGCCCAAGTTACACGAATTTCGTCTATCTCAGTTTGCCCACCTAAGCCAAAGTGTAAATTGGCTGAATGTTGAGAAGAAAATGAATCTCCAGTAACGATACGACTAAACTGCTTGCCTGTGTTGGTGACAACTTCAATATTTGCCCCTATCGTTGAGCGCCCTACGCTGTCGCTTAGTTCAACGCCAACCCAATGGCCCGCATTGCTTAAGGCATTGCGATAGATGTGTAGGCGATAACTTGTTTTGTTTAAGCCCTCTGCAACGTGCTCAACAACCAACAGATCGGGGCGGCCATCTTTATCAATATCCTCAGTAACAACAGAGCGCGCGTCGTATTCAAATGCAACGCCCATCAGATAAGCAATATTGATGTATTCACCTTTGTGCTTTAGGTACAAAACTTTATGCTCATACCCATTCCAAGAAATATTTGCTTCACGTAAGTCGGTTGATTCGGTCTGAAATAACATATCTCGAGCAATATTTTCACCACCGCTTTCGTATATATCGTGGCGCCAGAATGTAGTGCAGTAATCTTGAGTGCTCTCACCGCTGTAATGCCCATTAGCAATAAAAATATCTTTATCGCCATCATTGTCGAAATCAAAGGTGCTAGTGCCCCATGACCAGCCTGTTCTGGCTACTTGGCTGTTAAACGGTGCTTTTACAAAGCCATTTTCCCGTTTTAAAAACATTCGATTACCGTAGCCCATAGCATCACGCATCTCGGTATGTTTTTGTAAATCTTGACGCCCAACGCCAAGCTCAGCGAGTCGTCGTGCCGTGGTAGAGCTCATGCCGATAACATAGAAATCTAATTTGCCATCACCATCAAAATCATCAAATGTGTGCCCCATACCAAAGAAGTGCCTATCAAGACCAAAATCATCGGTAATATCAGTGAATTTACCTTTGCCATTATTTAGATAAACATCGAAGCCTGCATAATCGCTAACAACGATCAAATCCATGTCTTGATCATCATCAAGGTCGACAAAAGAACTACTATACGAACGCCTATTCCTTTTCGCTCCCAAGCCTGATGAGTCGGTAATATCGGTGAACTTGCCATCGCCATCGTTTCTTAATAGTACCGCTGGGTAACCATCATTGGCATCAAAATAAGGACTTGGCATTTGGCCTTGCCGGTATGCGTATTTGTAGTTGCCTATGTGTATATCGAGATCGCCATCACCATCTATATCCCCCGCCGTAAATGTTTTAGGTAGGCCTAAATGAGTATCAGCCATTTTAATCGGCTGGTCGCTAAATGAACCATCTTTGTTGCCCTTAAACAGCAGCGGGTAATTATTATTGTCGACGCCAACAAAGTCGACTTGCGCATCACCATCAAAATCAGCAATGATTGCGCCATCGTAAAGCGGCCTGGCTTTATCAAATAATTTTTCAGCCACCAAGGTGCCATTACCTTCGTTTCTCAACAGTAGATTTTGCCCACCAACAATTATTTCAGACAAACCATCTTTATCCAAGTCATAGACCAGCAGCGGGTTAATCAATGGATTTTTTTCGGTACCACTTACGGTGAATACCTCCTCAAATGCTGGAGGGAGCTGACGTTCCATTATGGTCAACTTTTTCACCACAATGTCATTCGGCTCAATTTCAGCCGTCGCGCCCAAGCTAACTTTCCAAGAGACGTCCAACAGGCCTTTTAGAATAACTCGGTGGGCTGGTTCGCCCCTCGCAACATGAAGCTCAAAGCTGACTTCTGATTGGGCGCCCTTATTAGCTTGTGGTGGTGTAAACCCACTATGATGCCACTCCGATTGCTCTAATACGTATTTATTAGCAACGGCCTTTGCGATAAATGCCTTCCATTGCGCTGAACTCCAAGACTCGCCATCGCCTGAGTAAGTATAACGCGCTATTTGATGTTGAAGCCCCTCACTGCTTTGATGCGCAGCGAGCCGCAAAGAATTAAAGTCTAAATCGGCAAGCACCTTGAATTTGTCTTGCGCCTTTAATAAATCATCCCATAACTTAACAATACGAGTCTCGTATTGCTGGGCCAATACTTCAGGCCCCCAAATTAGCTGATCTAGCTTACGACGGGTATCGGCTAAATTAACTGCTTCACCACGATTGTCTAGCTGTTGTTGTTGCGTCGGGCCGGGGACTTGAGCAAATATCGAGGCCGACCAACAAAGAACCAATGTAAGAATTATTTTATTCACTTAATGCACTCATTTATAGACAACAATAGCGGGCTATTAAAAACCATCAACCAAACAATGGCAATAATACAAACTGATTAGATTAATCTGAATTACAGGTTACTATAATGACTCGTAATTTTCATTGTTAACGCAAGACACTTCTATGCAAGCAGTCTACATAAGTAATAGACCGACGATTTTTGCTGAAACACTGCATCACGTCGCTTTGTTCATGCCCTTTATCAAAGCAATAGTCGTTTGCGTTCCAGACAAGCAGAAACAAGTTTTTCAAGCGATTGCGTCGAGCGTCCCAATTCAAGTTGTTGTAGAGGGGGCCGTGCTGAGTGACGATGAAGTATCCACTTTTAGTAACTTAGATCATCAACGCCGAAACTATTTACTAAGAAGTAGGTTAATTCGATCTGACAAAATAGATGCTCAGTTCATCATGTCAGATGATGATGCTAGACCATTAAAAACAGTGACACTCGATACGTTTATTAAAGATGGTCGCTACCGCCGCTATTTTTTTTATGATCTAGCTGCGTGGAATAACAATCAGACTGAATTTGATGCAGGCCAAATTGCCACCTGCGCAGTGCTTGATTATGAAAACCTCGAACACTTATCATATGCGAGTCATATGCCTCAGATTATCGACAAAGTGATGTTTGTAGAGACTCACAATTTTTTTGAAAGGCATGCGAAGAATTGGCCGCTTTGTGAGTGGAGCAGCTATTTTAACTTTGCCGCGAATAGACACCCTGAGAAATTCCTGCCCGCTGAAGTTTTTCTAACCTTATGCTGGCCCGAACACCCGCTGTCTTGGAAACACTCTATAGAACCAGCTAATTATAGTTTCGAAAATTACACGCCAAACCTCTATCAGAGACAAAGTATATTTAAGAATTTAAGCTCTGATGCCGAAGACCGAGCAAATATAATCACAGCCAATATTGAAAAAATTATACTTTGGAAGACATACACTATTACGTGTTTACACCCTGAGCGAACCAAGGGGTTAATAAAATATTTTCGATTCAGAACTTGGGTCAATAAGCTATTTAGGCGTCGGTGATAATGACTTTTGTTTTTTTATAAAATACCTGTCAGACTTATCTGCAAGCCACATTTTTATACTAACTACGTTGTATCAAACCATGCTTATTTACCGCTTTAAAAATCGCAACGAATTTGAAGAACATTTGATAAAACAAGACGATGCACTCAGACAACGCCACCTAGATCTCACGAAGATGGAAGAGAAGAACGCGAATCAAAGCTTTACCCTTAAGGCGTTCTCTATCACGGCAGGTAAAAGTGTAAAATTAGCCGTCGACTGGGCCTATGCAAACGGTAAACATATTAATTGGCGCGAGCGCCTTATATGCCCGATAACAAACCTAAATAATCGACAAAGAGCCTGCTATCATCTATTTTTGTCTGACCTTCACCCCTACGCTGGCGATAGCGTTTACATAACTGAACAAGTCTCTCCATTTTATGATTTTTTGATGGAAAGAGTCCCCGGGCTAATAGGCAGTGAATATGTCGACACAAATCTTGAGCCGGGGGAAGTATCTGAATCAGGTTTACGACATGAAGACTTTACCAATTTGTCGTTTGAAGATGGCTCTGTAGATAAAATCATGTCATTCGACTGCCTAGAGCACATTCCAAATTACAAAAAGGCTGTTACAGAAAGCTGTCGCGTTCTAAAAGAAAATGGAAGAGCATTGTTTTCTTTTCCATTTTCGAATGATTTAGACCAGACGCTCGTTAGAGCGACAGTGTCAGAAAACGGCGTAATTTCACATTTGACTGAACCTGAATATCATGGAGACCCGTTATCTAACGATGGATGCCTAAGTTACTATACATTCGGTTGGGACATATTGGATACATTCCGCGACGCTGGCTTTAAGGAGGTCAGCGCTCTTATTTATTGGTCAGACATTTTCGGCTATTTAGGAAACGAGCAAATCGTTTTTTTAGCTAAAAAATAGCCTCAGAGATTAATAACTAAATTCCGCGATATCGGTCTCGATTCAATGACCGATAATGCCATACACCTAAGTTATAATAAAAATCCATTTTATTTGGTTATCTAAATCTCCCTGCTGATCAGTTTGCGAACGCTAATGTAACCGAATTTCATTACTTCAATCGAAGCCATTTCTATTGCCGTACGATGCTTCACATCACTCCAATTGCTGTCTAAAATGATATAATCGAGATTATATTTTGATAATACTCCTATGGCGTGTTCCGAGGAAGTTATCTTATAAATTTCACGTCGAAAGAGATTGTTATGCCAAGTTGGATAGAGGGCATCAGAGTTTAAACCGGCAGCGTAGGTCTCATTAGTCAGAAAGGCAACGGGCAACTGCTTTATATTGATATGATTAATTTCCTCAACCGCTATACGTACTGGCGAACGAATAGTTAAATAATCCCTTTTAGATTCTTTATCAACAAGCACAGACAAAGGCAAAGAGCGGTAGGTCCAAGTCGCTGATGAAAAAAACAGTATATTCAAACCTATCGTAATTACTCCTAACCCTACCAAAACTTTATATGTAACTGGGTGTAATTTAATTATGCTATTAACCGAGACCGAAATTGATGCGCCAACTAGTATGAAAATTGGGAAACTATATCGTAGATAACTCTGAGAATAGAAGACGGCGCTGATACAGAGTATAGAAGTCAATAGTAGCAACATTGCTTTCTTATTCCATTTTATAATTAATAACAAAATGGAAGTAGGTAGCAATAGCAACCACTGAAAACCCGTAGCTCCGTTTGTTGCTTCAAGATAACTCTTTGAATCAAATATTATCTTATATAAAAAATCCCACGTGATACCGGTATTATAAGGGGCGTTATTAAAATTACTCGCCTCGTAGTAAATTGATTGAAAAAC
>JBLHWO010000028.1:0-24199 GCA_047629215.1 Cellvibrionaceae bacterium
CTGAGTGCCGAATCTCAGGTGGCAAGTGCCGAGAGAGAGCTTGCTTTAGAAAAGGGGCAGGCGCGCCAAGCTAAGCGTGTCTGGCGCGATTTAGGCTCGGCTGAAGCCAATTCACTCTCTTTACGAGTACCTCAAGTCAATGCCGCTAGAGCGGCGCTAAAAGCCGCTAAGGCCGAACAGAAGCGAGGTTCTTTGAATATTCAAAGAACCTCTATAACCTTACCTTTTGATGGCAGGGTTGAATTGGCACAGGTCAATTTAGGTCAGTTTGTACCAGCGGGTTCGACACTGGGAACGGTATTTGATAGTTCAGTCGTCGAAGTGCGTCTGCCACTGAGCAATGAACAGATAGCGTTAGTTGGAATCATCCCTGGTGCTAATGATGCGTCTAGTATCGACACTATTTTTGGCACTATGCCGGTGGAATTGAGCGCGACCATTGGCGGTAAACGCTATCGGTGGTCAGCAAGGCTTACACGGGTAGAAGCATCAGTCGACAGTCGAACGCGCTTATTCCATGTTATTGCAGAAGTGACCCAACCGTTTGATACCTCTATACATGAACACCCTCTTGTGGTTGGTCTCTTTGTCGAAGCCAGTATCAGTGGTAGAACCATCGCTAATACGATTTCTATCCCTAAAAAGGCGATTATTAATGAGCAGGTCTTTATTGTTAACAGCGAAAATAAAGTAGAGTTGAGGCCATTTACGGTTATCGATCGTAAAGGCGATGTGGTGTGGATACAGTTAGACTTTGAGAGTAATGAGCAAATTGTTATTAGTGACCCACGTGTTTTAAAAGAGGGTATAACGGTTGAAATAAAAAACAGTCAGTCCGAAGCTGAAGATCTCAGCGTTAAGCAAAAAGACGTTCAACAAACACCAGCGTCCAAGGAGTAAGCCTCTAGATGCGTCCTATTATCCACTGGTTTATAGATAATCCTATTGCGGCCAACTTATTAATGATCGTTATTCTTGTGAGCGGCGGCCTTAGTTTTTTATCTATAGGTAAAGAAGTTTTTCCTTTAGGGGATGTCGATAACCTTTCTATCACCGCTAGCTACAGTGGCGCTAGCCCTTCCGAAATTGAGCAGCAGGTCATTATTCGTATTGAAGAAGCCATTGCAGATTTAGATGGTATTGATGAAATCAATTCGATTGCGCGTGAAAGTAATGCCACCATCACCGTTGCAGTTATTAAAGGCTATGACACCCAGCGCTTACTCAATAATATTAAAACACGTATTGATTCTTTAACTACCTTGCCGGATGACGTAGATGATGTTCAAGTTAGAGAGGTCGTCGCTAGAAATTTTCTAATGGGTATCGCTATTTACGGCGATGTGTCGGAAAGTATACTGAAAGATACGGCGCAGTGGTTACAGCAAGAGCTGTTATTGCTTAGTGCGGTTTCCAATGTGGATTTAGAAGGTGATCGCAATCGTGAGATGGTCATTGAAGTCTCTGAAGATACGCTGCGGCGATATAACTTACGTTTCGATGACGTCGCGGCAGCCATTAGAAATAATTCAATTAATCTTCCCGCAGGGATCATCAAAAGTAATGCGGGTAACTTACAGGTTCAAACGCGAGGGCAAGCGTTTACTCAAGATGAATTCGCAAACATTACCGTTATGAGTAATGAAAGCGGTGGCCAGCTTAGCCTAGGTGCCATAGCGGATATACGAGACGATTTTGAAGAAGCCGATCAGCAGGCTAACTTTAATGGCAGCCCGGTTGTTTACTTAGAACTGTTTACGGGTAATCCCCCTGATATTGTTAATGCCTCTAAAAGTACACGCGCCACCTTAGAACAATTAAAAAATCAATTGCCACAAGGCGTAAAAACAGAAGTATGGTTTGATTGGGCGGTGGTTTATAGCAGCCGTATGAGCTTGTTGTTAAATAATACCTTGATGGGTCTGGGCTTTGTTTTTATCGTCCTAATGCTATTTTTGCGGCCATCATTAGCGAGTTGGGTTTGTGTTGGTATTGCAACGGCTATTTTAGGGGCATTTTGGTTAATGCCCTATGCGGGTGTCACCTTGAATATGGTATCCATGTATGGCTTTTTATTAGCCTTAGGTATTATTGTCGACGATGCTATTGTCGTGGGTGAGAGTGTTTACTTTCATCAGCGCCAAGGGCTCAGTGGTAAGGAGGCAGCTAAAGCGGGTGCGATGTGGGTCAATAAGCCCGTTGTGTTTGCGGTTTTAAGTACTATCATTTTCTTTTCGGTAATGTTTTCAGTTGAGGGTGCTTTAAGTGTTCAGGCAATCCCCGTCGCAACGGTGGTTATTATTTGCTTGTTTTTTTCACTGGTAGAGTCTTTATTGATTTTACCTTCACATTTATCTCATGCAAAAGTTGAAGTGCAATCTACTTCAACTAATCGTTTAGCAAAAGTACGCGGGTTTTTTTGTCGCTCACTCGAAAGCGTGGCTAATAATTTTTATCGTAAGTGGCTTGCCAGCACACTAAAATTTAATGGCAATAGCTTAATTGTATTCGTCATGGTATTCGCTATTACTCTCTCGATATTTATATTCGGCGGATATTTAAAAAAATCTTTTGCGCCTATTATTCCTTCTACACGAGTGAGTATTAATGCAGTGTTACCGGAGGGTGCGAGCTTCAAAGATACACAGCAAGTCCAAGCCAAAATAGAGCAGGCTGCTTATCAGTTACGTAGCGATGAGATTATGCTGGAGATAAACGGCGACGGCGAATTTATTAAAGCGATACGATCATCGGCTAAAAATAACTCGGTTCGAGTGGATGTGCGTTTAACTCAGGAAAATGAACGCAGGGTTAATGTTATTGAAGTTAAGGATCGTTGGAGAAAACTCATTGGTCCGCTGCCCGGCGTTAAAGAATTGACCTTACGTTTTACCATTAATCAGAATAGAAAAGATTTACGCTTTAGGATTAGTTTGCCTGGAAACGATCAAGAAAAGTTGATTGACGTTGTGAGTAAACTGCGTTCGATTTTATTGCAGTATCAATCCGTTCAAGCAATAGAAGATAATCTAGAGGGCTCCAGGACCGAAATTGAGTTGCATTTGAAGCCCTACGCAAACGCTTTAAATTTAAGTTTGGCGGATATAGGGCGGCAAATGCGCCAAGGTTTTTATGGTGAAGAGGTGCAGCGTATTCCTCGAGGTAGTGATGATATTAAAGTCATGTTACGTTATCCTTTAGACGAGCGTCGTAGTGTTGAAAGCATTAAAAAATTGTATATCCGTACTGACGATGGTCGTTCAGTGCCTTTGCTTGAGGTTGCCAATATAGTTGAAGTGCCAGGCTATACTCAAATTCGTCGTGAGAATCGCCGCCGCACCGTAGCGGTAACCGCCGATGTTATTAAGGGAGTCGATTCTCTTTCCTTAGCGAATACGATATTGAATGAAAATTCTGATAGATGGAAGAAAGATTATCCCGGTTTAAAGATTGAAATTGGCGGCGCCGTCGCCGATGAAAAAGAATTTAACTCTCAGATAATCAAAAGCTTTGTGTTGGCATTTTTACTGAGTTTTGGCTTAATGGCTATTATTTTCCGTTCTTGCTGGCAGCCGGCGTTAATTCTAACCGCCATTCCTTTCGGTTTTGTCGGCGCCATTTTTGGCCATTTACTGTTAGGTCAAACCGTGACGATGAATTCTTTATTGGGTTTTATTGCGTGTGCTGGGGTTGTGGTCAATGATAACCTTGTTTTATTAGATCGTATTCATCAGCTAAGGGATCAAGGCAAGTCTGTCATGGAGGCAATTACACAAGCGGCCTCTGATCGTTTTCGTGCGATAATCTTGACATCGTTAACAACTTTTGTCGGTTTGTTGCCTATTCTCTCGGAAACAAGCATACAGGCTCAATTTATGATTCCTATGGTTGTGTCTCTAGCCTTTGGTGTGTTGTTTGCCACTGTGGTGACATTGTTTTTTGTGCCTAACTTATATTTATTGGGTGAAAGAGTTAATGAATATTTTTTAAACAGAAGATCCTAGGAAACCTATATATCTATGCTAAGTCTATGCACTGTTTCTAAAGAAAGACTTCAGTTTACCCATTTTGGTGGCCTGAATATCATTTGAGTAATCATTTTTTAATTTGTTAATCCTATTTAACATATTGTAATGTTTTTGAGCTAGAGTAACTGCTCTTCGTAACTCCATTGCCTCAAAAGGGTTGCTGACATGGCAAAATATCAAGCCTTTATTAATGAGATCGCTAACCCATTCTACATTCTCAATATCAGCCAAAGCTATCACACTCGTGGCGGGATAACGATCTTTAAAAAGCGCAAGCATTTGTTCCATTTGACCTAGGTTATGCCTAACATTAACCATGATAATACCTATATCGTCCCTCACGTCAAACGTTCTGAGCGCCTGAATATAGGAGCCCACACCGTATACCTTAAATCCCTTTTGTCTGCCCACTATTCGGATGGCGTTGCGCGAAGACTGGTCTTTATCCATTAACAGAACCGGTATATCGCTATGAATATTTGTTGTTTCTTCAGTGGTGTACCCAATGTTCTGCTGTGCTATTTTTTCCTTGTGATAATTATTTTCTGTTTTGATGCGGGCCATTGCATTTAGCTTAGAGGGGCGGGATTTTACGGCGGGTAACCTGGAAACAACTGCAGATTCGAGTATATTATTGCTCATGATCATTTACTTTAGGTAACAAAATTGAAGGTTTAGATCAATCCTGTGATCATTGTGCACACGTACTATTATACTTTGTATCAAATTTTTAAAATGCTAGCTTCGTCACAAAATAAAGACTATCAGGTTAGCCTAATCTTTATTGTTGGGCTATTCGTTGCTTAACTGCTTATTGCTTAGCAATAGGATTGAATAATTTAGTGGAATGGGGTGTTGGGGTAGTCGTTGCCCCATTCTCTTCCTTATTTTTTAATATATGAAACCCTAATGAACCAATGAGCATGATAAAGAGGTAGCGGCAAGTGTGGATCATAGCGACAAAGCCAACATCAAATCCAAGTGCGATTGCAATTAGAGATATCTCAGGGATGCTTCCTGGAGCTAGTGCTAGGAAAAATAGAAAATAATGCTTTTCAAATGTTGTACCCAGCCCTACTGAAATTACAAATACAATACTGGTTATAGCTATCGTAAAGATAATAGACGCGCGAGTTTGTTCTTTAAATTCGCTTATGTTGGAGATTGCAAGTTTACAGGCGATCACTGCTCCAAAGGTTATCATGGCTACCGTCTTGATGACTTCCGGCATGGGCGTTTCAATGACACCATAGTGATAAAATGAAGCCGCAATAATCATTGGAAATATTATGTCTCCGCCCGCAACGCTACACTTTTTAGCAAAAAGGCCAGACAGTAAGGTGAGGGCGATTACTTTCCATAATGCTAAATCATAAGTGAAATCAAAGGCAGCTAAGATACTCGTGTCAGCTGACACTTGCGGATGTTCAATGAAATACGCAAAGATGGAAAATACAAGTATCAGTGTGACCATGCGCACAGTATGAATCAGTGCGATTTTTGGGAAACGATGGCCTAAATTATCCGATAATGAAAAAAGAAACGTTAGCCCCCCAGGTAAGGCGGACATAAATGAGTCTAAAGTTGTAAAATTACTAAGCCGTTTAAAGTAAGAAACGCCGAAGAAAGTAACGGCTAATACAAAAATAATAGAAAATGTGAGGGTTGCTAGCTCTGAGGGCTCGATGTTAGATGCGGTGTTTCCTACAGAAGCGCCGATGGCGACACCCAAAAAAATTCTTACCCAGCGCGAAAACTCCTTAGGCGGCGCTTTAATAAACGGTAGTTTCTTACAGAAAAATACAATTAGCAGGCTGCCTAAAAGCCATGGTATGGGTAAGCCGAGGCTATGAGCAATCGCTCCACCCAAAGTGCCAATCAGTAACGTCATAAAAATGGCCATGATAATATCTCCATTTGTCGATCATTTGCATGATTAATAATTTAACGAGCCGTTGCTAATATAACCCATTTTATATACCAAGTATGTGACGTATATTTACTGGGTAGATTTTTTTAATTATTTTTTTGAAGAAAAAATGCTTGAACGTCGAAAGTTAATGTAATTTGGCTTACGCATCCATAACACTTACAACCATTGCAGCCGATTGGCCGAACCATTTTAGGGGCACCACAAAAGAATGTGCACCCTCAGTGAGCTCAATGACCCTAGAATTTCCTCGAATAACATTAGGCACCGATATCACAAAGTTATTACCCAATTTTTTACGTGAATTACCGGCCAGTGTGTTGGCTATTTCACCAATAGCATCTTCTAAAATTTCGATGTTAAAATGGCTCTGTCCATGAGCTTCAATAATGTTTTCTAGGAATTTTGTCTGCGCCGTAAAATAAACGCAACCACGATAGGCACCACTTATCGTTATCACTCCCGTAAAATCCGATAATATACGAGTAATGTTGTCTGTAAGGTAAGGTGTCTCGACAACAATTTTTTCATTAGAGCGCTTTGAAAAATAGTTCTCTAAGCACTCTATGAATACTTCTATTTCGTCCTCTACCATTACGCGATGTCTCCACCAATCATAATGTCAATGGCATTCTTTAATTCTTCTTCTGTAAATGGCTTGTCCAAAAAACCTTGTGCACCAAGTTTAAGCGCTCTAATGCAGGTAGCGTTATCAGATAATGCAGATATGACCAATATTTTTGAATTTGGATCAATATCCATTATCTCTTGTATGCATATAATACCGTCCATCTCAGGCATGGTTAGGTCCATAGTGATGATGTCAGGTTTAATCGCTCTCACCTTATTGACCGCATCTTGTCCATTTTTTGCAATATGGATGCCGCTAAAGATGTTCTTAAAGCAGTGACGAATTTGTGTGCGAATGATTTCAGAATCATCAACAATCAATATTGTTTTCATTTTTAATCTTTCAGTAAGGTAGTGTGTTTTTAGTAGACTTTAAATCAAGCGTCTGCAGGTTCAGGGATAACAATTTTAAGCGCAAATCCCTTGCCTAAGAGACTTGCCACCTTCATTTTGCCGTTTAGCTCTTTTGCCTTATCGGCAACCAATGAGAGGCCAACGCCACGGCCAGCATCTAGGTTGGCTTCACTTGCAAGAGAGAAACCATGTTTAAATGCCACCTGTAATAATTCTTGGTTAGTTAATTTCCCCGCCTTCTCGATAGAAAAATGTTTGTTTTCAATTATTTTACTTCTAATTTTTTCGTAATCCACACCCTTGCCATCATCTTTATATATCAAGGTGAGTCCATCTCGGTTAGTGTGTTTAAGAGTAACTGTGATTTGTCCTTCCCTAGTTTTTGAGCAGCTCTCTCTCGTTTCAGTCTCCTCTATACCATGTACGATCGAATTACGAATCAATTGCGTTGTAATATCTTTAAATGCTTCGTGGTAATTCTCCGGCAGTTCATGCTTAAATCCCTGAAAATGTACCTCAACTTCTTTACCATATTTCTCTGCTATTCTCGTCGCCATGTTCTCTAACTGACGCCACTCTTGGAGTTTTTTGCCTTTACTGGACATTTCTTCAGCACCAGAAATGTCATTAATGTCGATAGTTTCGGAGCCCACGCCCGTACCAAATGCGCCTATTTTATCCAGTAATATATTGACGATATGACAGTTTTTAAATAATTCTTCTAGAGCAATAGTAACAGGTAAAAATTCATTTCCCGTTAAGTCGTTCGTTTGTTGATTCATCGTTCCGAGAATGTCTTCAAAGTTATGGCACTCTTTTGCAAATAATTCGAAATTAAGTGCTGAGGCATCCCCTTTGATTTTATGAATTAGTTGAAATATGGACTTCACTTTTGATTTGTATTCTGCACTAGTGGACCCTGAATGCTCTAGCACATCGTTAATTTTATTCAGAGAAATATCGGTTTCGGTAAGAAATTTTCTAATTTGAGGCGAGGGAATATGCAGTATTTCAGCGAGTAAGTTTACTTGCTGATTCTTTTCTTGTTTTAATTTTTCTAACTCAGCTTTTAATAGGGTTTCGCTAGTAATATCTTTAGCGGTAACCAATAAGTCAGAGATTATCTCACCGTCGTAAACTCTTTTAAATGTTAAGCTGAGATATCTCGACTCTAACGCACCCTCTCTATTTTCCACACTGGTTTTTACCAGTTTCAATGGGTTTCTAGTTTGAATTAGCTCTTCTTTAATTCGGTCAGTGAACAATAAGTCTATATAGTCTTTAGCTAACTCTGCTACATCAATCGGCACTGCATCGCTTAAGTAGCGGGCAAAGCTTGTGCCGGCTAGTGCATCCTTTTGTAATATCTCAGGCAGGTTATTAGATTGTTGGGTTCCAATAATATAATCGCTATTTATCAAAAATAGACCGTCATTAACTGAGCTGAGGATATTGTCCGTTTCTTTTTTAGCGGCTTCCAGTGGTTTGGATATGCCACGGCTTAATAAATAGACAAATAATAGCGATGCTAGCGTGGTGACAATAATAGTGATGATGGTATTGTTTCGGGTAGTAATTGGAGCTGAAAATGCCTCGTTATAGTCTTGCTGAATCACGAGGGTCCAATCTAAGCCTACGGATGTCTTATATGCGATTTTATTGCCGTTATCCTCATAGTTAATGAACTCGCTCAGGCCGCCACTTTTAATTGCAGGGTGCTTACTCATATTTTGAAGCATATTACTAAGGCCCGCATCGCTGCCAGAAGCAATTAGCTGATTACTGCTATCAACTAGAAATGCGAATCCAGATTCGCCTATTTTAAGGTTGGTTACATTATTAGAAATATCTTCAAGAGTTGCACACTGATTAAGAGCGCCAATAAATTCTCCCTCTTCATTGATAGGTACAGTAAAGCATAATAGCGGCTTCTTCTGTGTTTTCCCAATGATCACTTGTTGACCCACTTTGGCACCTGAAAGCACTTGTTTGAAATATATACGATCCGAATAGTTTTTTAACGATTTATTATCACTTCTTGCTGCGGCCATACCTTTGGCATCATCGACTCTTACTGCAGTAATAGCGGTAGAGTTTTCTTTTATTTTTTTTAGTATGGGTTTTTGACGTTCCGGATCCATTGAAACAATATCGTCGAGTTCGCTCGCAAGATTAGATATAAAGACGTTTTTTTCGACCCACTTATTGATCTTTGAGCCAATCAGTTCGGAGGCGCTGGTTAGGTTTTTTTCCGCGAGACTTTTTCCCTCTTCTTGGGATGTGTACGCCAAGAGTAATAATGCAATGATGGGAATGATCGGAACAATAATGAATGAAGCAAACATCTTCCGGAAAAGATTAGGCGCATCTCTTGTTGGTTTATTATTAGAAATATTGTCTTGCGTCATATTAAGATACCTGAAAGATTCACACCATTGTTACTAATAACATAGTGACTTAAAATCTATTTATAAAATAGACTTTGGTCGAACTTTTTAATTTTTTGTGATCTGCGTCACAATTATATGAAAGCGTAAAATCTGCATTACTATTATAAGGGCGTTTTGATTGCGTAATGCATGATGTCTGGGTGGTTAAGTTTTATATGCCTCAGTGGCTAAACGCTCGATCCCGGAGGAGCACAAAATTCTGCCAGTATCGCCTAATTGTTATCTATTTTATACTGGGGTGTATAGGCTAAGCAGGCGGGTGAGTTGGCTCGTCATCACTTTGTGAACTCTGTGGGGGCGCCGAAGCATCAAAAACCTATGATTCTATAGCGGGGTCTTTTTTCAGATGGCCTGTATCAATTCAAGGGCACGAAAAAGCCTTATAGCCTTGCTTTCCATCATTCGGGGCGCCATCAGCAACAATTGCGTCTGCCCCTAAAGCCACTGCCTCGTTTCTGGCTAATATTTGTAATTCTCTCGTTACCTTGTCCCTATCTCTAAGAATGAAACCGAGCTTGTGCTTTACGTTGGCTGAAATTGTTCCTACTTGAGAGCAGTTAGCAACTTGATCGATGGCGGTAATCGTTACGTTTCGTCCAGCTGTGTTTTCATTTACCCATGTGCAGCCGGACAGTATTGCCAGTGTATAGCTGGTCATGATTAAAAAGAATTTCATTTCTTAGCCTCTTTTAATGTGTCTTATTATATTTCAGTATCAGGGTTGCACTTGCTGGCAATCGTTTCGTAAGCTCGATAACCACGTTTTTGCCACCATTCGGCCGCATAGTGATTTTCTGTATCCCAGCCAACTTGGAAAGCTTCTGCTCCCATAAAGGTGAGCTTATATTCTATAGCGCTAAGCAATGATTGACCTATTCCTTGCTTACGATATCCCGGTGATACCCATAAGCTATAAACGACACCAACCGATGATAGTTTTACTACTGGACGTTGATATAGGTGTCCAGTTATTGTGCCGATAATATTGTCCCCATCGATTGCAGTTAAGACATGTGCTGTAGGAGAGCTGATGGCGTGAGCAATTATATCCCTTGCTCGCTGCTGTTTGGAGTCGGTGTCGCCACCAAAGGGGCGTTTGGTAGCTTCGTTATCGATAGTTTGCCAAAAGTTAGCGATCAGAGTGGAGTCTGTTATTTTAGCTTCGGTAATTAAGTACGGCTGTTTAGACACGATATAAGCTATAGGCTGATGATTGATTGACAATCAATATTATATCGAGAGACCTTTGCACGAAAGCAACATCATCTTCCGTGTATAGCCCCTCATTGAGTTAGTGTTTACCTTAACCTAACACAAGCTAGATAATGTTGATAATGGTGCGAGAAATAAAAGTTTTAGGTAATAAAAAAAGGCCGCGAAGCGGCCTTTAAAAGAGCATAAATAGCTACTTATGCTTGAGGTCCTGCGGCGGCTATATCATCACTAACATTAAATTTCTTAATGTTTTCTGCAAATAGACCGGCTAGTTTAGAGGCTTGCGCATCATAATCCTCTTGGTCGCTCCATGCTTCGCGAGGATTAACAAATTTGTCGTCAACACCAGGGATAAACTTGGGGATATCTAGGTTCAAGATGTCCAAATGTTCTATTTCGACACCATCTAACGCACCATTTTGAATGGCAGCAACTACCGCTCTAGTGACAGGGATTGGGAAGCGAGCCCCTTTGCCTTTTGATCCGCCTGAGCCACCGGTCCAACCGGTATTGACTAGATAGACCTTGGCGTCAAAAGCATCTACTCGCTTCATTAATAGATCGCCATATTCACGTGCTGGACGCGGCATAAAGGGTGCGCCAAAGCAGGTAGAGAATGCAGGGTGGATCCCGGCTTCTGCACCTAGCTCAGTAGAGCCGACGCGAGCGGTGTAGCCCGAAAGGAAATGGTAAGCGGCGGCTTCTTTGCTAAGCACGGCGACCGGGGGTAATACACCAGTAACGTCACAGGTTAAGAATATGACATTATTTGGCTCACCTGCGCGATTTTCTAGCTGGCGCATTTCAACGTGTTCTAGAGGATAAGAGCAGCGACCATTTTCGGTAAGGCGGGTATCCGTGTAATCAGGAATGCCGGCTTCATCGTGAACCACGTTTTCTACAATGGCACCATGACGAATAGCATCCCAAATTACAGGCTCATTCTTTTGGCTTAAATCGATGGTTTTTGCGTAACACCCGCCTTCGATATTGAATACGGAGCCTTTAGCCCAGCCGTGCTCATCATCACCAATTAAGTAGCGATCAGGGTCGGCGGATAAGGTCGTTTTACCGGTTCCCGATAACCCAAAAAATAAACAGGTATCACCGTTTTTGCCAACGTTTGCCGAGCAATGCATCGGCATTACGTCTTTTTCTGGTAGTAAGAAGTTCTGTACAGAGAACATCGACTTCTTCATTTCGCCAGCGTATTTCATGCCGGCAATTAGAATCTTGCGCTGTGCAAAATTAATGCAAACAATGCCTTCAGAGTTAGTGCCATCTCGTTCGGGGTCGCAAACAAAGTTAGCGGCATGGAAGATGGTCCATCCTTCTTTGTTTTTTGGGTTGTAATCATTGGTACGGATAAACATATTAAAGGCAAATAGGCTGTGCCAAGCTGTTTCTGTACGGACTTTAACGGGTAGGTAGTGATCAGGGTCTTCTGCGACATGATAGTGACCAACAAAGTTATCGACATCTGAAAGATGCTCATCGACACGATCCCATAAGGCATCAAACTTATCAGCTTGAAAGGGGCGGTTAACCGCCCCCCAATCAATTGCGTCGGCACTTGATGGCTCTTCGACAATGAAGCGGTCAGCGGGCGAACGGCCAGTGCGTGTGCCAGTTTCAGCAACGAGTGCGCCAGTATGGGAGAGATTTCCCTCACCGCGATCGAGTGCATGCTGAATCAGCTCATCGGCACTGAGGTCGGTATAAATCGTTACAGCGGTGTCTTCGTCAACCTGCGTCATGTGTTGGTCCTGTTTTCTAGAGTGATAGCGATTAAATAAATCATTTATGATCGCTGTCATCACTACTCAGTAATCAAATGAATAAAACTAAAACTAAAAATAAATCGCTAGCTAGGCCAGCCTCTATTTTAAGGGTCAGGCATTATGTCAGAATCATTGCCCGAAGCGAAGCCCTCAAAAGATGATCTTTTGATCGAATTTTACCTTAAGGTTGAGAGGAGGTTCACATTGTTAGGGCTTAATGCTGTATTTTTGGTGAAAAAATAGCCTCTAGGTCTTGTTTGTCGTAGGTATATTGAAATCCACAAAATTCACAATCAACACTTATAATGCCTTGTTCTAGGAATAGGCGTTGGGCATCTGCTTGGCCCAAATACTTGAGGGCACTACTACTTCTTTGTTTGGAGCAGCTGCAATCAAAGGTAAATGCTTGGGGTTCGTAGAAGCGCACGCCTTCTTCGTGAAACAATCGTGTTAGAACATGCTTGTGATCGAGAGACAGCAGTTCTTCTTCAGTAATGGTGTTGGCAAGTTGAACGCGGTTTTCCCATGCTTCTTTGTTAGTGTTTTGATCGGTTAGTTGTTGCGGCAGTTGCTGTAGCAGCAGCCCGCTGGCAACCTTGCCGTCACTCACTAGCCAGAGTCGGGTAGGCAATTGTTCTGATTGTTCAAAATAGTGCTCTAGACAATCGGCAAGTGATGGCCCATCTAAAGGCACAATGCCTTGATAGCGCTTGCCCTTATCTGGGTTTATAGTAATAGACAGCACTCCTTTACCTACTAAAGAAGGTAGGTCCATTCCAAGTGTAGGGGCGTCATCATTTATTTTAATTATGCCTCTAAGTTTTTTATTGTGATCAGCTTCAGCCACAATCAAGGGTGCGGGGCCATCTCCACGCGCTTGCAATGTCAGCAAGCCATTAAATTTTAAGGTGCTAGAGAGTAGCCCAACAGCGGCCATAAACTCACCGAGTAGAGGTTGGATGTGAGTAGGGTAGGTTTTACCCTTTTGCATTTCCTCAATGCTATCTTGAAGAGTAATTATTTCCCCTCGAATATCCGTGTTGTCAAAAATAAAGCGATGCAATAAATCGTTGTCATTAGGCATAGTATGAAATCATATTGGTTCGTTGTCGAGGGCGTAAAAGCAAGAAGGCATTGTAGACGATAAATCACAAGAGGCGCATTCTAAAATTTAATAGACGGCTGAGTGCGCTATATGGAATTCTTAGAAACTATTAGAAAGTGGTAAAACAAACCAGTTAATCGTTATCAATAATATCATCCATCAAATCTTTAAAGCGATGAATCTGGCGGCGTTGTTTTTTAGAGGGTCTGCCTTCGGTCTGCAGGCCGGAGGCGCTTTTTAATAGTTTTCGTTGTGTTTCGTTTTGTTTTCGTTTCTCAATACTTTCATTCGTTTCTTGGTAAAGTAGTGCCGCTTCAGGAGCGCCGCGCCGTTGATCCGATAATGCGATAATGGCGACTTCTTTAGTATCCCAGCCTTGTTTTATGGTGAGGAGGGTATCTAACGTGATATCTTTGCTGGCTTTTACGCGCTGACCATCGCACTGAACCTTACCGCCTTCAATGGCTTGCTTAGCTAGGCTGCGGGTTTTAAAAAAGCGAGCTGCCCATAGCCATTTATCTACACGTACTTTATCCATAATTGTATCTCTACTATTTGCCCCGACAAGCCGATTAGAGGCCCATCATTATTTCATCGAAATGATGGATTGCGGGAACATCGCTTAGCACTCTCTGCTTTTGACTGTCGGGTTGATGAATGCCAAGAATATGCTTAATGCCAAATTCAACCGCAGCATTGAGTACGGTGACGTTATCGTCGATAAATAATGTCCTTTCAGGATCGAAGCTAATGTAATCAGCTAACGCTAACCAAAATTTTTGATCTTCTTTGGGGGATTGAAATTGGTGAGAAGAAATAATGCCATCAAAAAATGGTTCGATATTGGTTTGATTAAATTTTAACTCAATACCGGCTGGGTGTGAATTAGTGACCAAGTAAACCTTTTTCTGGTTATTTTTTAGTGCCTTTAAGAAGTCATCAACGTGTGGTCGTTGTTTGATTTTATGTCGCGTCTCTTTTTTTAAAGCAAGAACCTCAATGCCAAGACTCTCTGACCAGTAGTCTAAACAATACCAATTTAAGGTGCCCTCTAACTCAAGAATATGTTTGTAAAGTAAGCGTTCCGATTCCGCTATGCTAATTTTTTGGATGTCAGCATAACGTTCAGGTAGGTGGGTCATCCAAAAATGATTGTCATAATGTAAATCTAATAGTGTGCCATCCATATCCAGTAGTACGGTGTCTATTTTTTCCCAATTGATCATAATATTCCACCAAGATGGAGGTTTGTTGTAGTCTCTTAGCCCTACAGTCAGACACAAAAAGCCGTTCTTTTGGTGTCTGACCTTGTCGCTAAATTTGGTTGCTCCATTTGTCAATGGAATTGCTATTGGTTTCATTGAGCGCCTAGCCAGCCAAAAAATACCTGACTTTATTGTTGTTACATTGTAGGGTGAAGTGACTAAAGTTAGCAATTATCATAGCTTCTTTAATTAAAGTTCTCACTAGTCAAAATGGAGGTGGGTTTGTTATCGATAGATGTTGATGTGGCATTGCTTAATAAAGTCGCAGAGTTGGCTCAATCCGCCGGTGAGTTGATTATGGAGGTCTATCAGCGCGACTCTGGTTTTACCGCCTATGCAAAGCCGGATGATTCACCCCTGACAGAAGCAGATTTGTTGGCCCATCGCTACTTGTTTGATCAGTTAAGGGTGCTGACTCCAGAGATACCGGTTTTATCTGAGGAGGGAGAATTGCCTGAGTTCAAGGTGCGCCATCAGTGGTCGTGTTATTGGTTAATCGATCCTTTGGATGGTACTAAAGAATTTGTCAGCCGCAATGGTGAATTCACAGTCAATATAGCCCTTATTGCTGGCCATAAGCCAGTATTGGGGGTGGTATATGCTCCGGCTCTCAAGACTCTTTATAAGGCAATCAATAACGGCTCAAGCATCGATGGCGCTTTTTATGCTGATTTAAATATCTCAGATACCGCTTTATGTGATTTAGGTGAACCCATCTCTGTTGAGCCTATAGAGAATCGTATTGGCCAGCGGCTACCTATTAGGATATTGACGAGCCGCCATCATATGAAAAGCTCGGTTAAGATTTTATGCGATAAGATTCAGTCAAAATTTGGCTTTATCGAAATCAGCGCTATTGGTAGTTCTCTAAAGCTCTGCTTTGTCGCCTCGGGCAAAGCAGATTTATACCCGCGCCTAGGCCCAACCTCAGAGTGGGATACTGCAGCTGCGCAGGCCATTGTTGAGGCGGCGGGTGGCCTTGTGCTGGATGGTGACTTTAAATCGCTTCGCTATAATCTAAAGGATAGTGTGCTAAATCCCGACTTTTATGTTTTTGCCAATAAGCCTAGTAATGAAAATCAAATATTTCGTCAGTGGCAGTCGGTAATTAGAGGGTTTGTAAAAAAGTGTTCATAAACCCCTTATTTAAATGCTTTGGCTCTACCTGCGTTTGATACTACAGTATATAATCTTTCCAACTTGGCTCCAATAACAATGAATTGTGCCTCAATCCCCTTTGATCACACTTGAAGTTTTCATAAGATAAGCGTTTAATTGCGTCCATGTCAGAACATACTGTTGAAGAACTTTCTCATAAAATCGATCAGTTGATTCAGCACTGCGATACCTTGCAGCTGAGAGAGCAAAAACTATTGCAGGAGCGCTCTCGTTTGATTGAAAAAAATGAGGTTGCCCGTGCCCGTGTCGAAGCCATGATTGGCCACCTGAAAACATTGCAGCAGAGCGTGGGTTAGCTATGTCCACTGAAACTTTTGCTGTTCATATACTGGGTAAAGATTATCAGGTGGCTTGCCTGCACGAAGATCGTGATGCCTTGTTGCGTGCTGCTGCAGAGCTAGATAAGCGTATGCGTGATATCCGTCTTTCAGGAAGTGTCATTGGTGTTGAGCGCATTGCTGTCATGGCAGCACTAAACCTTTCTAATGAAGTCTTACAGGCAGGTCACCCTATTTCCGAAGATGACGATGCTCTGTTGAGAGATTTACATCAGCGCCTAGATAAAGCCCTGTCTTAAATCATATTGCTTTTTCAAAATATGCCAATACATTTTTCTTTGTTTTTTGGTGGTCGTTATAGTTTATTTATATCAAAAAACTCGCCTATTCGATGGCTTCCTGAGGATTGCGCAGCTATACTGTTTATAACTCCTGAGGCGTATGCCAGCCATAATGTCCTCGAGCCGATAATACCTCCCTAGGAGGTTTCTTGTATTTACTGTGAGCATGTCCGCTAGACGGAAAGCCTAATGTAAGTCTGGAACCACCCCCCTTGAACTCATCGGTTCAAGGCCAGTTTGGTAGCGGCGTCTCGGGAGTTTTTATATCTCTTCTTGTATTTTTTCTACATCCTTTTCTTTTTATCCATTGACGAGTGATTCGTGTGAGCACTTCTGTTGATACTTTAAGGCAATCTATTCGTCGTCGTCGTCGTCAGCTTGGTATAGGTGCTAGATGCAGGGCAGCTAAACGCTTAGTGTTAGAAATTACGGCAACAGATATTTATCAACGGAGCCAACATATAGCGCTTTATTTGCCAAATGATGGCGAGCTAGATTGCCGTCCGTTAATAAAGCGGGCATGGCGGGATGGTAAAGACTGTTATTTGCCTGTTCTTGCGCCTAAGAATACATGTCCACCTATGTTGTTTTCTCGGTACAGTCCCGGTGATCTTTTGGTTAAGAATCGTTATGGTATTTTAGAAATGACTAAGTCTGAGCGCTTAATTCCGAGTGCTTTGGATCTTGTATTGGTCCCGTTAGTTGGGTTTGATAGCGAGGGTAATCGCATCGGCATGGGGGGAGGGTATTACGATAGAAGTTTCGCTTTTAAGGCTGACTACGGCAATAAAAAAGTTAGGAAAAACTATCCTTGCTTGTTGGGCTTAGCTTATCGCTTACAAAAAATAAACAGGATAAAGCCTCAGCCATGGGATGTTAGGCTCGATCAAGTTTTGATGGTGTGATCTCAGTTCTACTAATAACGTAATGATTAGCCTAATGTTAGTTAGATGATTATTCCTTCAATCATGTAGTGATTTCGTTGTTTGTTGGCGTTGGTAATAATCGCATTTATATTACAATAATTATCTCACAGCTATCCCTATGTGAAGGGCGGAAGGCGGTACATCGCGTTTTTCTGTCAATCCATCGGTAATTCCGATACTGCTTACAAATACACCAATAACAAACACTATTGCAGTGATTGTTAGTACGTCGGGCTTCATTCATACCTCTAATATAGTCTAATAACTATGGTTTACTTATTTATTATTCCTTATCATTTCCCCCCTGCCTAGTTAGAAGCTCAAATGTTTAAGCTAACTCTTCCTGTTTGGGCATACAACTTTATACCGATAAAAAGTGTAATTGCCAAGAAAAAAAATTGACGTGTGTCACATTATGGTCTAAAGCTTAAAGCTTATAGGTTGTTGCAGCGTGGTTATGTCTGATTTAGTACTGAAGATGGTGGATAAGAGTCTGTAGTGCTTCCAGATAGTGTGCTTTAATCCCGCTATTAAAATGGTTAGTCCTGCATACATTTACCTCTATTAATATAGAGTGTTTCTCTAGAGGACTTCTTAGAAAAAGGGTTACGTAGAATGACGCAAGATGAATTGAAAAAAGCAGTCGCGCAATCGGCTATTGATTATATTCGCCCTAAGCTATGCGCCGACTCAGTTGTTGGAGTAGGTACGGGTTCGACCGCTAATTTTTTTATTGATTTATTGGCCTCAATTAAAGGCAGTTTTGGCGGTGCAGTGGCTAGTTCGGAGTCAACGGCTGTTCGTTTACAATCTCACGGCATTCCTGTTTATGACCTTAATACAATTGATGGCTTAGTTGTTTATGTCGACGGAGCAGATGAATCAGATGCTAATCTTTGTCTTATTAAGGGTGGTGGCGCAGCATTAACAAGAGAGAAAATTGTAGCTGCCTGCGCAGACGAGTTTGTCTGCATCGCCGATAGTAGCAAGTGGGTCGATGTCCTTGGGAAATTTCCTTTACCTGTTGAAGTTGTGCCAATGGCTAGATCTCACGTTGCTCGTGAGTTGGTTAAGTTAGGTGGTGATCCCGAGTATAGAGCGGGAGTCATTACTGATAACGGTAACGAGATTCTAGATGTACATAATTTATCGATTACTGACCCGGTTAAGCTAGAGTCTCAAATCAATCAAATTGTTGGTGTGTTGGCTAGTGGTCTGTTTGCTCAGCGGCCGGCGGATATTTTATTCTTGGGTAAAGAGACGGGGGTTGAAACCGTTCGTAAGTGAGTTTTTTATTTCGGAAAGCATAATCTTTTTTAAGTTGTATTTCAGTTCTGCTTAACGCTATATAAGAATAGTAAAAATATGACTTTTTTTTCTTTTAAGTATTCAAGTTTTACTTTTTCATTACTTCTTTTTTTCAACTTTTTAGTTATTAATTCAGCGCGCGCGGAAACGGATTGGTGGACCAGTAGCTTCTATCTCGATAATGATCTTTTTTCGGATACTGATGATGGTTATACCAATGGTATTCGCTTTAGCGCGGTGTCGCCTGATCTCGATGACTTCGATGAGGACCCTATCCTGCCTTCCTGGTTACGCTCTATAAATCGTAAGTTGGGTTTTTTTCGTGGCGATGAGATTGATTTACAGCGCAACATGGTAGTAACGCTAGGGCAGCAAATGTATACTCTGGATGAGCGATATATTGATCGAACTGATGTGGTTGAAGAGGACCGCCCTTATGCGGGTTGGCTCTATGTAGGCTTTGGTTATCAAGTTAGTAATTTTAATCGTTTGGATACAGCGGTATTTAATATTGGTGTAGTGGGCCCATCGTCTCGCGCGGATGATGTTCAAAATACGGTACACGATGCGCGCGGTTTCGATAAGTACCAAGGGTGGGATAATCAATTAAGGGATGAATTGGGTTTGCAGTGGTTATATACACGCAAGCATAAATTCTATCAGCCTATTGATGTCGGTAAATTGGGTTACGACATCATCACTCAGTGGGGTGGTAGTTTAGGCAATGTAGCCACTTATCTAGAAGCCGGGGCAGAATTTCGTTTTGGTTGGAATTTGCCGAAAGATTTTGGTACCTCTTCGGCGAGCCCGGGCGGCGATAATAGTTCTCCTGGTTCACGTTTCGATAGTCGAGTGAGAAATATTTTATTTGGTGGTTTACATGGCTTCATGGCAGTAAATGGCCGCTGGGTCTTGCATGATATAACGCTCGATGGTAACACTTTTTCTGATAGCCATAGTGTTGATAAAGAGCCTTTAGTCGGTTCTGCAATCGTGGGGCTGGCTATGACGATCTCCCGGTGGAAGTTAAGCTTTAGTCGCCAATTTATAACGGATCAATTTAAAGGGCAGGAAGATTCAAAAGGCTACGGTACGGTCTCTATTTCTTATACGCATACGTTTTAATCCGTAATATGAGTACCTGAACATATACCCCAAGATCACCTAGGTATCATCTTCCGTTTCAGCTCCCCAATTTGATTATTTCCAAAAAGGTTTTTGATGCTCCTCTAGCGCTTGTTCTCGGCTGATCCCTATGTCGTGGAGCTGCTCTGGTGAAAGCGCTATAAGTAGTTTGCGAGTCTGATGGCGGTGTATAAATAGTTTAACTTTAGATAAGCTAGGCTTGATCAGGTCTTGGCCGAACATAAGAGAGTTAGCTATCTGAATACTGTGTAAGGATTGAATGTTTTGCATGATAATAACCTTTATTTTTTGCTTTAATTTAATTATTTAAGCGTTAATGTGGGATTGATTATTGATGTGAACGGTGCTTTACTCAAACGGTAAATTCTTAAGCTGGATTAAGAAAATCTAAAGTGAATTATTATAATCATCTAAAAGCCTTGCACTACTTTCTAGTGACTGCTCGTTACTTAAGTATCAAGCGAGCGGCTGAGAGTTTATTTGTGACTCAAGCGGCCATTAGTCAGCAGATTCGTTTATTAGAGGACGCCTTGGGGGTGGCCTTATTTCATCGGCAGCATCGTGCTTTGGTCTTAACTCAAGAAGGGGCAAGGTTACTGCCGCATTTGGAGGTGGCTTTTGAAGCCATAGAGAAAGGGGTGGATGGTCTTGTAAGCGATAATGACCCCAACACTATTACGCTCTCGGTCTTGCCTAGCTTTGCTTCGAGATGGTTAATCCCTAGGCTGGTTAGTTTTTATGAAGCTAACCCAACTATTTCTATTAATCTAAGCATGACGGATAAGTTGGAGGTATTTGGTTATAATGGTGTTGATCTTGCCATTCGTTTTGGCTTGGGTGAATACGAAGGCGTAAAAAGTCAGTTTTTAATGAAAGATTATATTTATCCTGCCTGCCACCCTGTATATTTAAAAGAGCAAAATATTAAAACAGTTAAGGATTTAAAAAAGCAGCGTTTATTAGAAGATACCACAGGTGATATTGCTTGGGATCACTGGCTAGAGAAAAAAGGCATCACAAAAAAACAGCTCGGTGCTCAAGGTGAGAGTCGTAATCGAGTCCGTTATGATGGCTCACACTACGTCATAGATTCAGCTTTAAGTGCGCAAGGCGTTGCTATGGTGCGTCATAGTTTAGTTGCGGAGGCCATTGATCAGAGCCAGTTGGTAAAGCTGTTTGATGAGGCGGTTGAGCTAGATTCAAAATACTTTATTTGCGCACCAGAACACTACTTTCAGTACTCTAAAGTTAAGAGTTTTTCCAATTGGTTGAAGCAAGAAGTGGATGATTTCTGTGTGCGCTATAAACTGTAGCAGATTTTTATTCAGAGTCTGTTTTTACTTTTCCCATAGCGCTGGCATAGCCATCTAAAGCTCGCTGCCGAGCAAACTTATAATCAATAATTGGTTCTGGATATCCGCAGGCTTTACGTTGATCGCTGCTGGGGGTATGAATGGATTTTTTATCTAAATCAGACAGTTCTGGTAATAATTTTTTAATGAATTTACCCTCGGGATCAAAGCGTTGAGACTGTCTTTCGGGACTAAAAATACGAAAATAAGGCGCGGCATCGGCGCCTGTCGAAGCGGCCCATTGCCAACCACCATTGTTTGAGGCGTAGTCCCCATCGACTAAATATCGCATAAAAAATGCTTCGCCTTTACGCCAATCTATCAGTAATAGCTTCGTTAAAAAGGCGGCGACAACCATGCGCAGGCGATTATGCATCCAGCCGGTTTGTATAAGCTGTTTCATTGCGGCATCAACAATAGGGTAGCCGGTTTCACCTTTGCACCACGCTTGCCATTGGCGCTCATCGTTTTGCCATGGGATAGGATTTTTAGTGGCTTTAAAGTTTTCTGAGCGAGATAAGTGAGGGTAAATATCAATAAGGTGCCGATAAAATTCGCGCCAAATTAATTCATTTACCCAGGTATTTTCTAACCAGTTTTCACTGTGCTCGCGAGCGGCTGCGATACACTGCCTAACACTAATGGCGCCGCAGGCTAAATAGGGCGATAAAGTGCTGGTGCCAGGAATGCTCGGTATATCCCGTAACGCTTTATATTGTTCAATATTACTTTCTGCAAAGCGCTTCAGTTTTTGTTGAACCGCTTTCGTTGTTGGTAGCCATAAGTCGTCTCGATATTCTCGATCATAGCAGTGCCAGTGGGTTTCAATATTATCGCTCTCACAGGGTATTTTTTTTTGCTTAGCCGGCGCACGCATTACATCGAGTTGAGATATATCTAATTGCTTACGCCACTGACGAGCGAAGGGAGAATATACATGGTAAGTCGTGTTGTTCTGTGTGGTGACCCTGCCGGGTGGATGTATTACATCAGCATGATAAATATGAACAGTAATGCCTCTAGCTTCACAAGCGCCAATGATGTGTTTATCCCGTTTTTTTTCGTTAAGCGGGTACTCAATATTAAAAAATAAATTATCGACATTCAGTTTTTCTATTAAAGAAAATAACTCGGCACTTATATCATTATAGTAATCGACATTGATGATTTTTAGCGGGATATTTTTTTTCGCGAGTTCATCTGATAGCGCTAATAAGCGATCGCGCCACAGCATGATTTTGGCTGGCGCGTCGTCGTGCTCCAGCCACTGCTTCTCGGTTACGGTATAGACACAGCACACCTCACCTTGTTTGCTAGCATAATGTAGAGCGGGGTTGTCTTCTAGGCGTAGATCATTGCGTAACCAAACGAGATTCATGCTTATCCTTTTTCATTGAGGGTAATAGTGTTAACTGACGGTATTTAGGAGAAATGCGCGTTTACAAAAATCCGTTAGATTACCACGACAGGCTTGGCTTGTATTCTAAGGGGTGTGGAGGCGGCAGCCATATAGGCTTCTACAAGCAATTCTGGTAGAATGCGCCTCCTTCAGAAATCACTCTCTGTTTCTATATTATGGAAACGTAATAGTTAACTCTTACTGTTCTTGCTACTGAGGTTGCTCTAAGCCATGGTCTCTATTTCTCTCGAAAAATCGAAAATCCGCTTTTTATTGCTGGAAGGTGTGCATCAAACCGCCGTAGATACTTTAACCGAGTCCGGCTACACCAATATCGAGTACATCAAGACAGCGCTAAATGAAGATGAGCTCGCAGAAAAGATAAAAGATGCCCATTTTGTAGGTATTCGTTCTCGTACTCAGTTGACTCGGCGCGTATTTGGGGCGGCTAAAAAGCTGGTCTCGGTAGGGTGTTTTTGTATTGGAACCAATCAGGTCGACCTGTTAGCTGCTCAAGAATACGGTGTGGTGGTATTTAATGCTCCATTCTCAAATACGCGTTCGGTAGCGGAACTAGTATTGGCCGAGGCCATTATGTTGTTGCGTGGTATCCCAGAAAAAAATGCTGTGTGCCATCGCGGCGGTTGGCTTAAGTCAGCGGTGGGCTCATTTGAGGCGCGCGGTAAAACCTTGGGTATCATTGGCTACGGTTCTATTGGTAGCCAGCTCAGCGTGCTGGCAGAATCACTAGGGATGAAGGTGCGGTTTTACGATGTGGTCACTAAATTACCCTTGGGCAATGCCTCTCAAGTGCGCGATCTTTATGAATTATTGGCCATGTCAGATGTGGTTACTCTGCATGTGCCAGAAAGCGCCTCTACCAAAAATATGATGGGGCAAAAGCAAATTGCCGCAATGAAATCGGGCTCTATTTTGATTAATGCTGCCCGTGGTACCGTTGTTGATATCGATGCCTTGGCTGCGGCGCTAAAAAATAAGCATTTAGCCGGCGCGGCTATTGATGTATTCCCTGCCGAGCCAAAAGGCAACAGTGAAGAGCTTGTGAGCCCCTTACGACAATTTGATAATGCGATTCTAACACCTCATGTTGGGGGTTCTACTCAAGAAGCTCAAGAAAATATTGGCATAGAAGTGGCTGAAAAGCTCGTCAAATATTCTGATAATGGAACCACTACCAGCTCAGTTAATTTTCCCGAAGTGGCGCTGCCAGAGCATCCAGGTAAACATCGTTTATTACATGTTCACAAAAATATCCCCGGCGTACTATCAGCGATTAATAATATTTTCTTCGAAAATAAAATTAATATTGCTGGTCAATATCTGCAAACCAACGATAAAGTCGGTTACGTGGTAACAGAAGTTGATGCTGATTATAGTGATGTTGCTTTAAAACAATTAAAAAGTATTACGGGCACTATTCGTTGTAGAGTGTTGTACTAATTAGATTGCCTAGACTCTCATTATTGATTTCTTCAAAGACCGGTGCAAAGC